>NZ_CP128477.1:2770000-3070000 GCF_030369675.1 Peteryoungia algae
CGGCGACACGATCACCCAGTTCTACCGCTTCCAGGACCCGCAGGACGGTTCGATCGATTTCTTCGACGAAAACGGCAAGTCAATCCGCCAGTTCCTTTTGCGCAATCCCGTCCCGAACGGCCGCTTCACCTCGGGCTTCGGCATGCGCCGTCACCCGATCCTCGGCTATTCGCGCATGCATACCGGCGTCGACTGGGCGGCGCCCCGTGGCACGCCGATCATTGCCTCGGGCAACGGCACCGTTGAAAAGGCCGGCTGGGCCTCCGGCTATGGCAACCAGACCATGATCCGCCATGCCAATGGGTACGTCACCTCCTACAACCACCAGAGCGGTATCGCCAAGGGCATCACGCCCGGCGCCAAGGTGAAGCAGGGCCAGGTCATCGGCTATGTCGGCTCGACCGGCTCCTCGACCGGTTCACACCTGCATTACGAGCTAATCGTCAATGGCACCAAGGTGGATGCGATGAAGGTCCGTCTGCCGGGCGGCAAGGCCCTGGATGGGCCGGTGCTCGCCGCCTTCCAGCAGGAGAGGCAGCGCATCGACACGATGCTGCAGTCGGGCGGTCGCCCCGCCCAGGTCGCGAGCCGCTGAGGCAAAAGACAGCCCCATCAAGCCAACGCAAAACGGCGGCCCCAAGGACCGCCGTCTTTCATTCTGCCCGGAAGCTCCGTCAGGCTGCGGCACTCACCGGAGCCTTGGGCGTGATCAGCAGCCGGTCGCTGCCCGCTTCGATCGTAACCTCGCATCCATCCAGCACCTGACCCGAGAGGATCTGTTCGGCAAGCGGATCCTGGAGATATTTCTGAATCACCCGCTTCAAGGGTCGTGCCCCGTAGACCGGGTCATAGCCCTTGTCGGCGAGCCAGGCACGCGCATCCGGCGTGAGATCGATGCGGATCTTGCGCTCCGAAAGCAAGGACAAGAGCCGCTTCATCTGGATATCCACAATCGCCCCCATTTCCGTCCTGCGCAGACGATGGAAGAGGATGATCTCGTCGACACGATTGAGGAATTCCGGCCGGAACGAGGCCTTGACCACGTCCATGACCTGATCGCGCACCTGATCGACATCCTGATCCTCGCCGAGACCGGTCAGATAATCGGCCCCGAGATTGGAGGTCATGATGATGATCGTGTTCTTGAAGTCGATGGTGCGGCCCTGTCCGTCGGTCAGGCGCCCGTCGTCGAGCACCTGCAGGAGAACGTTGAAAACGTCGGGATGCGCCTTCTCGATCTCGTCGAACAGCACGACCTGGTAGGGCTTGCGCCGCACCGCTTCGGTCAGCGCCCCGCCTTCCTCGTAACCGACATAACCCGGAGGCGCCCCGATCAGCCGGGCGACCGAGTGCTTCTCCATGTATTCGGACATGTCGAGGCGAACCATGGCCGACTCGTCATCGAACAGGAACCGCGCCAGCGACTTCGTCAGCTCGGTCTTGCCGACGCCGGTTGGACCGAGGAAGATGAACGAGCCGATCGGCCGGTTCGGATCCTGCAGGCCGGCGCGGGCGCGGCGGACCGCACGCGAAACCGCCTGAACGGCATCACCCTGGCCGACAACCGACTTGGCCAGATCGTCTTCCATCCTGAGCAGCTTCTCACGCTCGCCTTCCAGCATCTTGTCGACCGGAATGCCGGTCCAGCGGGATACGACATGGGCGATGCCGTCGGGGGTGACGACTTCCTGGACCATGTTACCGGGGCCGGACCCGTCCTGCGCTTCCGCCTCCACCAGTTCCTTCTCGAGCTTCGGGATCATGCCATAGGCGAGTTCACCGGCCCGCTGGAATTCGCCCTGACGCTGCGCGATCGCAAGTTCGTTCCGGGCTTCGTCCAGCTGGCGCTTGAGGTCTGCGGCAAGGCCCAGCTTCTGCTTTTCCGCCTGCCAGCGGGCCGTCAGGGCGTCGGCTTCTTCCTCGAGCGAGGTCAGTTCGGTGTCGAGCCGGGTCAGCCGGTCGGCAGACGCTGCATCTGTCTCCTTCTTCAGCGCCTCGCGCTCGATCTTCAGCTGCATGATGCGACGGTCGAGCTCGTCGAGTTCCTCCGGCTTGCTGTCCACCTGCATGCGCAGCCGCGATGCCGCCTCGTCCATCAGATCGATGGCCTTGTCGGGCAAAAACCGGTCGGTGATGTAGCGGTTCGACAATGTGGCTGCCGCGACAAGGGCCGAATCCGAGATCCGCACCTTGTGATGCTGCTCGTATTTCTCCTTCAGGCCGCGCAGGATCGAGATCGTGTCCTCGACATTGGGCTCGTTGACCATGACCGGCTGGAAGCGCCGGGCGAGCGCCGCATCCTTCTCGACATGCTTGCGGTATTCGTCGAGCGTGGTCGCCCCGACGCAATGCAGCTCGCCGCGCGCAAGCGCCGGCTTCAGCAGGTTGGAAGCATCCATCGCGCCATCGGCCTTGCCGGCACCGACCAGCGTATGCATCTCGTCGATGAACAGGATGATCTCGCCGTTTTCGGACTGAACCTCGTTCAGCACGGCCTTCAGACGTTCCTCGAACTCGCCGCGATACTTTGCACCCGCGATAAGCGCGCCCATATCGAGCGCCATCAGCTTCTTGTCTTTCAGGCTCTCCGGCACGTCGCCGTTGACGATGCGCAAGGCAAGGCCCTCGGCAATCGCCGTCTTGCCGACGCCGGGTTCACCGATCAGGACAGGGTTGTTCTTGGTCCGGCGCGACAGGACCTGGATCGTGCGACGGATCTCGTCGTCTCGGCCGATCACAGGATCGAGGCGACCTTCGCGTGCCTCCTCGGTCAGGTCGCGCGCATATTTCTTCAAAGCGTCGAAACCGGCCTCGGCATTGGCACCATCGGCGGTCCGGCCCTTGCGGATCTCGTTGATCACCTGGTTCAGCGCATTCGCCGTCACGCCACCCTTCTTCAGGGAGGCCGATGTCGAGGCGGAGGATTCGATCGCAAGCGCGAGCAGCAGGCGCTCGACCGTGACGAAGCTGTCACCGGCCTTCTTGGCAGCGTCTTCTGCCGTCGAAAACACCTTGGCGAGCGGCTGGGCCAGATAGACCTGTCCATTGCCGCCAGACACCTTGGGAAGCTTGGCAAGAGCCGCATCATTGGCGATCCGCACAGCCTTGGCATCGCCACCGGCACGGCTGATCAGCGAAGACGCCATGCCCTGTTCGTCATCGAGCAGAACCTTCAGCACATGTTCCGGCGTGAACTGCTGGTGCCCTTCCGACAGGGCATGGGTCTGCGCGGATTGCAGAAAACCGCGCACGCGTTCGGAATATTTCTCGATATTCATCGTCACTCTCCCTTGTCTCCGCCCTGCCCGCATTCGGCACAGGTCGGATGGTGTGGATGAGGCCCCCGCTGGCGGCGGACCCCGGAGCGCTTACCGCTCCCTCAAACGAGATATGGGAGCGCGATTTTGCCCTTTAAAGAGGCAGTTAAACGAAAAACTCCGGGCCAGAGCCCGGAGTTTTGCAATCGTCAAATCGAGCCGGAAAAGCTCATTCGGTATCAACCTCGGCGAGAACGGGGGCTTCGCCACCTTCGCCGTTTCCACCAGTCTCTCCGCCGGCTTCACCACCTTCGTCGCTACCCGCGGCGCGGCGCGGTTGACGGCGCGGACGGTTGCCAGCGGTGCGGCGTCGCGGCTGGCGTTCGCCACCGGCGTCTGCTGCGCTTTCGGCAGCGGCGGCTGCAGCTTCCACCGGCATGTCCTCGATGACGGGCTGCGGGCCCGAGCCGGCGATTTCCGGCTGCGGCTGCGGCTCTGGCTGACGTTGCGGCCGGTTCTGCTGCTGCGGACGGTTCTGCTGTTGCGGGCGGGGCTGCTGCTGCGGCGCCTGCTGGTTCCCGCGATCACCACCACGATCACCATTCTGACCGGTGTTTTCGTCCGAGCCGTCGAAATCCTCGCCGTCGCGCTCGTTATAGTCCTGGCGGTCGTCACGGTCCTCGCCGCCATCGCGGTCGTCGCGCTGGAAGCGCTCCTGCATCTGCGCCTGGGCAGCCGCGATGATGCGGTTGTAGTGCTCGGCATGCTGCAGGTAGTTTTCCGCCATGACGCGATCACCTGCGCTTTGCGCGTCGCGTGCCAAAGTCGAATACTTCTCGGCAACGTGCTGAGCGGTACCGCGGATTTTCACATCGGGGCCGGAGCTGTCATAGGTCCGGGTAAGCGGGTTCTGGCCTTTGCGGTTGAAATTGTTGTTTCCACCGCCGCCGCCACCGCCGCTATTGTTGTTACGCCCCCGACCACGCTTGTTCTGCTGTCCTGGCCTCATAGATGCTTCACCTGAATGTCTTTGTTGTGCTGATAAAGGGCAACGTCATTGGCTCTGGTTGAACCGGACCAAGTCTATGCGCGCCGCCGACAGACCGCGCTCTCGCCTTGCTCGCCGCTGGTGAAAGTCGAGTTTACTGAGCTACGCATCGGTCCTGTCGTGCTTCGCGGAGTTCGAAAGCGAACCTTTTTCGAAGCCGGCCCAGTCGTGAACGAATCTTCGTTCTTTCCCCGCCGCCCGTTGCGTGCCCGCAAACTATTACGCTTCATCCGGAAATCCAAGCCTTTTTCTGGCTTTCCGGCAATTATCCTTAGCAACCGCAGCAAACCGGCTAATCAAGCCTTGGCGCAAACACCAGGACGCGGTCATTGCCACCATAGTCCCGACGCTCCTCGAGAAGAGAAAACCCAGCCCCTTCAAAGATTTGCACGACGTCGTCCCGCTGGTCGAAACCGATTTCCAGACCGACCAGCCCATGATCCTCGAGATGGTCTCGCGCCTCTGCCGCTATGCAACGATAGGCCTCCAGGCCGTCCGGTCCCCCGTCCAGCGCGGCCATCGGATCGAAATTTGCGACTTCCGGCTCCAGACCCGTCACCACATCACTCCGGATGTAGGGCGGGTTGGAGACGATGATGTCGAAACGCTCCGGTGTTTGGTCGAACCAGGGGCCGAGCCGCGTGGCGAAACGCGATCCGAGCCCGTTGCGCTCGGCATTTCCGGTCGCCGTCCTCAGCGCATCCTCGGAAATATCGATGCCAAGAGCATCGGCTTGCGGACATTCATGCAGCAATGCCAGGGCGATTGCTCCGGTTCCCGTGCCGAGATCCACGATATGCGGCTTCAAACCTTTGGTCACCATATCGAGAAGTTGTGGCAAGATCACGTCAACCAGGATCTCCGTATCCGGACGTGGCTCCAGGGTCCCGGCGGAAAGTGCCAGATCGAGACCGTAGAATTCGCGCCGGCCGAGAATTCGGTGCACTGGTTCATGCCGGATCCGGCGCGTGATGGCGTCTTCCACCTGTGCCACTGTGTCGGGCGCTACCGGTCTGTCGCCTTCGAGAAGCAGCGCGGTCGGACGAATGTCGAGAAGGCCACAGACCAGCACCCTGGCATCTGTTGCTGGATCGCCAAGTCCGGCCGCCTCGAAACGCCGGCGCGCATCAGCAATCAGGGATCGGGCGGAAGGCACAGCCCCGCTCACTGGGCCTCACCCAGCTGCGCAAGCTGGCCGGCCTGATAGTCGGAAATCAGCGCATCGAGCATTTCATCAAGATCGCCTTCGATCATCCGGTCGAGCTTGTAGAGCGTCAGGTTGATCCGATGGTCCGTCACTCGCCCCTGCGGGAAGTTATAGGTGCGAATTCGCTCCGAACGGTCCCCCGAGCCGACCTGGCTCTTGCGGTTCGCAGACCGCTCGCTGTCCACCTTTTGCCGCTCGATGTCGTAGAGCCGGGAGCGCAGCACCTGCATCGCCTTGGCGCGGTTCTGGTGCTGCGATTTTTCCGAGGACGTCACGATCAGCCCCGTCGGCAGGTGCGTGATGCGCACGGCCGAGTCCGTCGTGTTGACGTGCTGTCCACCCGCGCCAGATGCACGCATCGTATCGATGCGGATATCCTCGGGCTTGATCTCGATGTCGATATCTTCGGCTTCCGGCAGAACCGCGACGGTGGCGGCCGACGTGTGAATACGCCCGCTCGCTTCCGTCTCCGGCACGCGCTGCACGCGGTGCACACCGGATTCGAACTTCAGCTTGGAGAACACGCCCCGCCCGCTGATCGTCGCGATGATTTCCTTGTAGCCGCCGGCTTCGCCCTCGCTCGCGGAAAGCACGTCCACCTTCCAGCCCTTGGTCGAGGCGAAACGCTCATACATGCGGAAGAGATCGCCGGCAAAGAGCGCCGCTTCCGATCCGCCCGTGCCCGCGCGGATTTCGAGGATCGCGCTCTTTTCGTCGGCAGCGTCCTTCGGCAGAAGCAGGATCTGCATCTCGTTTTCGAGCGCCTCGATCCGCGTCTCCAGCTCCGGCAGTTCCATTTCGGCCAGATCGCGCATCTCGCGATCGGTCGTCTTGTCAGCCAGCATGGCGCGCAGATCCGCCGCCTCGTCCATCGCGGACTGGTATTCGCGGATCTTTTTCACCACGGGCTCGAGTTCGGAATATTCCGATGCGAGCTTCACATAGACGTCGGCCGCCGGACCCGCCGACATTCGCGCCTCGATCTCGCCGAACCGGCGTTCGAGCTCGCGCATTTTTTCGACAGGAAGCTTCGCCACCCTATACTCCAGGTCAGTCGTCGGTCTCAGACGGGGATCTTGTTCACTTCCGCATGGCGGACAAGCAGGTCGCGCACTGACACGCCCGGGGTGTCGTCGTCAAGCGCAGCCGTCAGGACCTCCGTCAGCTGGCCGACGTCGAGGCCGAGCAACATTGCCTTGACCGGACCGATCGCCGTCGGTGACATCGAGATCGAGCGGAAGCCGATCCCGAGCAGTGCCATGGCCGAAAGCGGCTTCGAGGCCATCTCGCCGCACAGCGTCACGGGCGTCTTGTTCCGCTCGCCGGCACGAACGATGTCGCGCAGAATGCGAAGGAAGGGTCGCCCGAGCACGTCGAAACGATCGGATACCCGCGCATTGCCCCGGTCGACCGCCATGGCGAACTGGAACAGGTCGTTCGAACCGACAGACACGAAATCGACCTCGTCCATCAGCTCGTCGAGCTGCCAGAGGAGCGCCGGCACTTCCAGCATGGCCCCGAACTGCAGCTTCTTGGGCAGCTGATGGCCGAACTTCGAGATGTGCTGGATCTCCTTCTGCATCAGCTCGCGCACCTGCCGGATCTCCGAGACCTCGGTCACCATCGGCAGCATCATCTTCAGCTCGGCGCCGGAGGCCGCCTTGAGCAGTGCGCGCAGCTGCGTCCGCAACAACCCCGGACGATCGAGCGACAGGCGGATCGCCCGCCAGCCAAGTGCCGGGTTCTCTTCTTCCTGTGACCGGAAATAGGGGACGACCTTGTCACCGCCGATATCGAGCGTGCGGAATGTCACCGGACGGCCGGCGGCCTGCTTCAAGACATTGCGATAGAAGCTCTCCTGTTCCTCGCCCTTCGGCATGGTCGAAGAGATCATGAACTGCAGTTCGGTTCGGAAGAGACCGATCCCGTCGGCACCGGAATCCGCAAGCTGAGGCAGATCGACCAGAAGGCCGGCATTCATCTGCAGTTTGATCCGATGTCCGTCCTTCGTCAGCGGTTCAACGTCGCGCAGCGCCCGGAACTGTTCCTGCCGCTTGGCCCGGAGCTTGACCTTTTCCTCATAGGCCCGCTGCAGGTCCGCCACGGGACGGACATGCACCTTGCCGTCGTCACCGTCGATGATGGCAGGATCGCCATTTTCAGCCAGCGCCACCGCCCCCGCCGCCTGACCGACGACCGCAATGCCCATGGCCCGCGCAACGATGACGACATGGCTTGTGACAGCGCCCTCCTCGAGCACGAGGCCGCGCAGGTTGGCGCGCGGATAATCCAGAAGCTCCGCCGCACCCATCGCACGGGCAAAGACGATGGCGTCGTTCGGGAAGCCTTCAGCCGCGCTGTGCGGCGAAAACCCGGTCAGCTGGCGCAGCAACCGGTTCGCAAGATCGTCGAAATCATGCATGCGCTCGCGCAGGTAAGGATCCGTCAGGCGCATCATGCGCGCCTTGGTATCGCTCTGCACCTTCTCGACAGCCGCCTCCGCCGTCAGGCCATTGTGGATAGCCTCTTCCATGCGCCGCACCCAACCCTGGTCATGGGCAAACATGCGGTAGGTCTCCAGGACGTCGCGGTGCTCGCCCTCCATGGAAATTTCGCGCCGCGACAGCATGTCGTCGATCGAGATCCTGAGCGAGCCCAGCGCATCGGCCAGCCTGCGGATTTCCTTCTCACTGTCTTCGTTGAGGAGATTGGTGACGACGATGCGAGGCTCGTGCAGCACCACGTAACCGAGGCCGATGCCTTCGGAATAGCTGTCACCCTCGATCGAGACGGGCCGGGTCAGGTCGAGCTCCAGCCCCGGCCGGGTGATCTTCTTCAATTCGCCGGTGGCGATCATCTCGGCGAGCACCATCGCTGTCGTTTCCAGCGCTTCGAGCTCGTCCTCGCGATAATTGCGTTGCGCCTTGTTCTGCACGACAAGGACGCCAAGGCTTCGCCCGGCCCGCAGGATCGGCACGCCGAGGAAGGAATGGTAGATCTCTTCGCCGGTTTCCGGCAGGTAGCGGAAGGCCGGATGCGCCTGGGCATCCGAAAGATTGAGCGACTGGGCCGACGCCGCGATCGTGCCGACCAGACCCTGGCCCATCTTCAGCTGGGCAAGGTGCACCGCATCCTTGTTCAGACCTTCGGTCGCATAGAGTTCGAGGACGCCGTCCGAGCGGAGAACATAGGCGGAGCACACCTCTGCGACCATGTTGTTCGCGATCTGGCGAACGATCCGGTCCAGTCGCTCCTGCGGCTCGAGCGGCTCCGCCATCAGTTCGCGCAGCCGCTTGAGCAGGACGCGGGGACCCGCAGAAAGGTCTCTCATCGCGTTTTTGCTCCACTTCCCATTGGTCAGCGGATTGTTACCCTTGCCTTTTCAGGGGGTCGGGGCACGCGTGTCCGCTCTCAGGAATCAATTCTTATCCAGACCGTAGCAGGAATGCAAAGTCCGAACAGCGAGCTCGGCATAGGGGCCATCGATCAGGATGGAGATCTTGATCTCCGAGGTGGTGATCGCCTTGATGTTGATGCCCTTGTCCGCCAGCGCCCTGAATGCGGTTGCCGCGACGCCCGCATGGCTGCGCATGCCGATGCCGATGACGGAAACCTTGACGAGACCCTTCTCGCTCTGGACGACGTCGAAACCGATCTTCTCCTTGTTGGAGCCGAGAACGGCGAGCGCCTTGTCCACGTCACCGGACGGAACCGTGAAGGTCATGTCGGTCTTGGAACCGTCTTCCGAGATGTTCTGGACGATCATGTCGACATTGATGTGGGATTCGGCGAGCGGTCCGAAGATCGCAGCCGACACACCCGGCCGGTCGGCCAGACGGCGCAGCGAAATCTGGGCTTCATCCTTGGCATAGGCAATACCGGTGACGACTTCCTGTTCCACGATCTCTTCCTCATCACAAATCAGCGTACCGGGCGGGTTCAACAGATCGCCCATGCCCGGTGCATCGGGATCTTCAAAGCTGGAGCGCACGAAGGTGCGAACCTTGTGCACCATGGCGAGCTCGACGGAACGGACCTGAAGAACCTTGGCGCCGAGCGAGGCCATTTCGAGCATTTCCTCGAAAGCGATCTTCTTCAGGCGCCGCGCCTTCGGCTCGATGCGCGGATCGGTCGTGTAGACGCCGTCGACGTCGGTATAGATGTCGCAGCGATCGGCCTTCACACCGGCGGCAATCGCGACGGCCGAGGTATCCGAGCCACCGCGACCGAGCGTCGCGATGCGATTGTCAGGGCCGATGCCCTGGAAACCTGCAACGACGGCCACCTGGCCCTCGCCCATGCGGCGGATGATGTCGGCGCCGTCGATCTCCTGGATACGGGCCGCGCCATGAGCGTTGTCGGTCTTGATCGGGATCTGCCAGCCTTGCCAGGACCGGGCATTGACGCCCATCGACTGGAGTGCAATGGCGAGCAAACCGGATGTCACCTGTTCGCCCGACGCGACGATGGCATCATATTCGCGCGCATCGTAGAACGGCGAGTCGGCACCGGCCACCTTCGGCATGGTCTGAACCCAGTCGACCAGCTCATTGGTCTTGCCCGACATCGCCGAGACGACCACGGCCACTTCGTGACCCGCATCCACTTCGCGTTTCACATGACGCGCGACGTTATAGATGCGATCCAGATTGGCGACGGATGTCCCGCCGAACTTCATGACGATGCGAGCCATAGACTTGAACCATATGCCCTTGAAAGACGCCGGAACTCCGGCACGAAAACGATCGCCTGGGCACAAAGCCGCAAGCTGGCCGGGCTTTTAGTCTATCTGGCCGGGGGGCGCAACGGCCACTTGCCCCCCAAACGGTACGGCGTGGCCGGCATTTTTGTCTTGCAGATCGGCATGATGAAGGCGGCCCGCTCGAGACGCGGGCATAAGAAAAGGGGGCCACGGGGCCCCCTCGAAAGTTAAGCTGGCTGTCAGGATGTCAGCGGCAGGCGCTGGGATCCCGCTCGCAACGCTCCCGCATCACGCGAAAGACCGGATGCCGGTCCCGATCGTCCTGCGGCTCAAAATCTCGCTGGACGCGGCGATCATCCTCGCGTCCGCGCCGATCGTTTTCTGCACGGCGGTCACGATCGCGATCCCCGTCCCGGCGATCGTCACCATCCCGCCAGCGGTCACGATCGCGGTAGAAAGGGCGCCCGCGATAATGGTCATCCCAATAGCGGCCGATACTGAAGGTCACGGTTGGAATGCCGAGCGGTCGGTAATACTGTGGCCCGACACTGACGCGGCGCTGCGAATAGGTGGTCTGCAGATAGGATCCCGAGACCCAGCCACGATATCCGGCGAACGCCACATCGCACCAGTTGGCACTGGACATGCAGCCCCGGATGTCGACACGACTGCCTGCGGGCACAACAATGACGGCAGGATAACGCGTGCTCGGCCCTGACCGCATGTTGACATTGGCTGTCGAGAAGGCGACGGCCGCTTCGGCCACCGCCGGCAGCGCCCCCGCAGAGACGGCAAGCGCTGCGATGAACCACATTCTTTTCATGATCTTCGATCTCCTTTCACCGCCAGCCGGCCAGGGCTGCGATTCACGCCTCAACGTTTGGCCTCGATGGAGGTTCCTTGAGCAGTTGTCACTGCGACGTCCCTGCCCTTGACTTTGCAAGCCATCGGGACGACTTCATGGCCAATCGTTGCAGGAGGTTCCGTCATGAGTGCAGAGGCACGCACCACCATCGATCAGGCCGAAGTCGACCGCTTTTCCGCCATGGCCGCGGAATGGTGGGATCCGACCGGCAAGTTCAAGCCGCTGCACAAGATCAATCCGGTTCGGCTCGCCTATATCAGGGACAAGGTGGTCGAGCATTACGGCCGCGACCCGCGAAGCGCCCGTCCGCTTGAGGGATTGCGCGTGCTGGACATTGGTTGCGGCGGCGGCCTTTTGTCCGAGCCCGTCGCCCGCATGGGCGCGAGCGTGCTGGGTGCCGATGCCTCGGAGAAGAACATCAAGATCGCCATGACCCACTCCGCCCAGAGCGGCGTGGAAGTTGACTACCGGGCCGTGACGGCAGAGGAACTGGCAGCCCAGGGCGAGACCTTTGACATCGTACTCAACATGGAAGTCGTCGAACACGTCGCGGATGTCGATTTCTTCCTCTCGACCTGCGCTTCCATGGTCCGCCCCGGCGGCCTCATGCTGGTCTCCACAATCAACCGGACGCTGAAGGCAGCCGCCCTCGCCATCGTCGGCGCCGAATATGTGCTCCGCTGGCTGCCCCGTGGCACCCATCAGTACGAGAAGCTGGTGCGACCCGAGGAAATCGAGCGTCCGCTCTCGGCAAGCGGCATGCAGATCATCGAGCGCAAGGGCGTCTTCTTCAATCCGCTGCAGAACCAGTGGAACCTCTCGGCCGATATCGACGTGAACTACATGATGCTCGCCAGCCGCCCGGGGGACGCAGCATGAGTTCGCCGCAATCCGTTGTCGACTTCTGGCAGCAGGCAGGCCGGCAGAAGTGGTTCTCCAAGGATGATGCGTTCGACACGAGCATTCGCGAGGCCTTCGAGCGCCTGCATTTTCGCGCTGCCCGCAACGAACTCGCCGACTGGATGAACACGCCGCAGGGCGCTCTGGCCCTGATCATTCTGCTTGATCAGTTTCCACGCAACCTGTTCCGAAACTCGGGGCATGCCTTCGCCACCGATCCATTGGCTCTGTCATTGGCCCGGCGAGCGATTGAACTCGGCCATGACGCGGCAACAGAGCCGGACCTTGCAGCCTTCTTCTATCTGCCTTTCGAGCATGCCGAAGATCTCGCAGAGCAGGAACGGAGCGTTGTTCTGTTCAAGGCGCTCGCGGAGAGGGGCGGGCCGCAAGACTATCTCGATTATGCGGTCACGCACCGTGACGTCATCGCCCGCTTCGGGCGTTTCCCCCACCGAAATGCCGCCCTTGGCCGGACGACGACACCGGACGAGCAGGCCTTTCTGGACGGTGGTGGCTTCCAGGGCTAACCGGTCTTAGACGGGCAGCTTGAGGACCGCATCAAGCAGCCCGCCTTGCGCCGCTACATTCCCCGCTGCCAACTGCTTGACCAATGAACGGTCGACTGCCGTCGGTATACGGTCCGGACCGTAGGGTTCCTTGAAGGTGAAACACTGCGGTCCGCTGCCGTGGTCAACGAGCATCTCCAGCCGCTCGGCCCCGTCCTTCCATTCCGGTCGCTGGCCTGCAGGCACCCAAAAGAGCACCATCGGCGGCCATTCTTGCACCACGTTCCAGTGCCTTGCATGCTTGAGAGCGTCCGCATGCACGCCGGTATAGGTAAAGGCCATCAAGCTCTCGAGATCCCGCCAGAGCGAGAGCTGCGAGACGCCGGCACCTCTGCTGTGCTGGGACAAGAAGCGCGGAAAGACGAGCTGCCCCCAGCTACGAGGCCCGGGAACGCCCTGATATCCGGACCGCGCGATAAAACCGGGTGCCCGCTCTGCCGCCGCAAAATTCAAGGGCTCTCGCAGAGCGAAGCCGCGCACCGCAACGCTCTCTGAACTGTCGACATAAATGCCGAAATTGTAGACCGCCAGATGATGGGGGCCCGCCGTCAATTCACATCATCAGGCAAGACCGGCAGCGGCGCGATCTCGATGCCTTCCTCGATCAGCGACTTCACCTCCACTGGCGAGGCCTGGCCGATGATCCCCCGGGCTTCCGTTTCCCCGTAGTGGATCTTGCGAGCCTCCTCGGGGAACTTCTCGCCCACATCCTCGCTGCTTGCACGGATTTCGCGGATGGCGTCCTTGAGCTTCACCAAGGCCTGCTTCTGCGCTGTCGACACCGCCAGCGCCTGGGTGTCTTCCTTCTGCCGCGCCGTGGAAACCGCAGGCGCCATCAGCACCTTGGACACGTCCGCGGATCCGCAGACGGGACAGGTCAGGTAACCCGATGCCTTCTGCCGGTCGAAATCGGCGCTTTCCGAAAACCAGCCCTCGAATTCATGCGCCTTCTCGCAGCTGAGCGAATAGCGGATCAAACCGTGACGCCTCCCTTGGCGAGGACCGGCGCAATATCGAGCTGGAAGTCGCGGCCGTTCTTGAGGTTCGGAATTTTCGCCCGGCAGGTCTTGACCGCCTCGAGATCGATCTCGGCCACCACCACGTCTTCGCCCGAACCGCAGGCAGCCGCCAGCACCTTGCCCCAGGGATCGACGATCATCGAATGCCCGAAGGTCTCGCGGCCGTCTTCATGCACGCCCGCCTGGGCGGCCGAGATGACATAGGCGCCGTTCTCGATCGCCCGCGCCCGAAGCAGGATCTCCCAATGCGCTTCGCCGGTCTGCTTGGTGAAGGCCGCCGGCGTGGTCAGGATTTCGGCACCGGCCATGGCTTCGGCCCGGAACAGATGCGGGAAGCGCACGTCGTAACAGACACCGAAACCGAGCTTGGCGAAGGGCAGGTCCGCAACAACGGCCCGCTCGCCGGGACGATAGACAGAGCTTTCGCGCCAGCTCTCGCCATTGTCGAGATCGACGTCGAACATGTGGATCTTGTCGTAGAATGTGATCTTCTTTCCGTCGGGTCCAAATAGGAAGGCCCGATTGGCGATCTTGCCATCGGCAAGCTTGATGGCGGTCGAACCGACATGCAGATGGATGCCGAGCGCCTTGGCGAGCTCCGAAGCCTTTTGGACGATAAGATCCGTCTCCTCGTCGCGCAGCACGGCGGCGAGACCGGCACGATCCTTCTGCACCGCACCCGTCATTTCAGGCGTCTGAACATAGATCGCCCCGCGACGAGCGGCCTCGCGCACGAGCCGTGCCATGCTTTCGGCATTCTTCTCCGGATCGATCCCGGAGCACATCTGGACGGCGGCAGCCTTGAACACCATGAACAATCAGTCCTTACTTTGCGAGAAGCGGATCGAGCTTGCCGGCCCGATCGAGTGCATGCAGGTCGTCCCAGCCACCGACATGCCGGCTGCCGATGAAGATCTGCGGGAAAGTATTGCGGCCGGACTTGGCGATCATTTCCTCACGCAGATCCGGCTTGCCCGTCGCGTCATGCTCGACATAGGTGACACCTTTGCTGTCGAGCAGGGCCTTGGCGCTGGCGCAGTAGCCGCAGAATTGCCGTGTGTAGATCGTGACGTCAGCCATGAAGTTCTCCGCCGGAAAGCGTCGGGTAGATAGGGGGTTGGTCCCCTCATATAGGCCCGGTGAGTGCCCTTGCAAAGGTCAAAACAGTGACATCCGCCGCGCCTGCCTTTTTCAGGGCAGTTGTTGCGGCACCCACTGTCGCTCCCGTCGTGTAGACATCGTCGACCAACACGATCCGCTTGCCGAAAACGAGATCCTCTCTGCCCTCCGGCACACCGAAGGCGCCCCGCACATTCAGCGACCGCTGGTTCGCCGTCAGCCCCACTTGCTGGCGGGTCCGTTTGCGCCGCACCAGCGCCTCAGCCAAGAAGGGCTTGCCGGATTGCGCGGACAGATGTCGGGCGAGTTCCGCCGACTGATTGAACATCCGCCGGAATATCCGCATCCGATGCAGCGGCACGGCGACGATCGCGTCCGCTTCGGCCACCTCGGCCGAGGCCGCCCTTAACATCCAGCCCGCCATCATCGGCGCCAGGTCCACCCTGTCTCGATATTTGAGGCCATGCACGAGGTGCCGCGCCACCCCTTCATGCAAAGCCACGGATCGCAACCGGTCGAAGACCGGCGGATGGGCCATCGCCTGCGGCGACACCATGCCCTCGCCCGGGTCATGCGCGAAAGGCAGGCCGAGAACAGGACAATAGGGCTTCTCGATCAGCCGCATCTCGCCCCAGCAGCGTGGGCAGAGCGCGTGGTGGCTGGCCACATGGATGTGGCAATGGGCGCAGGCCGGTGGATAGATGACATGAAACAAGCCACGCAGCACCGCTCCGGCACGATACCGGCTGACGGATGCAGATTTCTGCACTAAGTGAGCCCACATGCATCGACTTTACGCCCACGTCGGCGTTCAGCCAATGCGGGAAATCTTGTGAGAGCCCTGCCGAAAACCGGGAATGCCGCCATGAATGACCTGTTCGACGAAGCCCTGATCGCCCGCAACCGCGCCCGAGCGCTCGCCCGCAACGCCCCTGGCAGCGATTTTCTGCTGGACCTGACCGCGCGCGAACTCGCCGATCGTCTGGCCCTGGTCGAGCGCCACTTCGAGGACGCCGTCGAACTTTTCGGTGGAACCGGTCTTGCGGCAAAGGCAGCGCTGGCGACGGGCAAGATCGAGCGGCTGCGCCGGATCGAAACCGATGCGGCCTTCGGCGAGGACGGGCAGGCTGTGGCTGTCGCGAATTACGAGAGCGTCCCGCTTGAGGCGCAATCGGTGAACCTCATTCTCTCGCCGCTGGCGTTGCATCTGACCAATGACACACCCGGGGTGCTAATCCAGATGCGCCGCGCCCTCAAGCCCGATGGCCTGCTTCTGGCCGCGATCCCCGGAGCAGGAACGCTGACGGAACTCCGGGAAGTCATGCTGGCGGCGGAAACGGAGATCTATGGCGGTGCGAGCCCCCGCGTCGTGCCCTTCGCCGATATCCGCGATGTCGGCTCACTCCTCCAGCGTGCCGGGTTCGCGCTTCCCGTCATCGACGAGGAAAGTTTCACCGTGCGCTACGATCACATCTTCGCCCTGATGCGGGATCTGAAGGCCATGGGCATGGCGAACCCGCTGCAGGGCCGCAGCCGCCGCCCGGTTTCCCGCCGCTTCTTCCTCAGGGCGGCCGAACTTTATGCCGAGCGATTTTCCGACCCGGACGGCCGCATCCGCGCCACCTTCGCGATCATCTTCGTTTCGGGATGGGCACCGCATGAAAGCCAGCAGAAGCCGCTGAAGCCCGGCTCGGCCAAGATGCGCCTCGCCGACGCTCTCGACCCAACCAGGCGCACCACGTGATCGAGCCGCGCTCGGATCACTTTCCGGCGTTGGTGACTTCAGTCCCAACGGTGTTGAAGGTTCCCATCAACGCGCCCGTGAAGGCGCCGTAGCCGCTGATCAGAGCGACGCTCATGATCGCGGCAATCAGGCCGTATTCAATGGCCGTGGCCCCACGAAGGTCCGAGAGCAATTGGCGGAAAAGGCGCATTCTTACCCCCTCGTTGATGTGATCCCAGGCACCGCACCCCTACGAATGCCGGACCTGTCATTCGTCTTCAGCAGGCCTGGCCCGAAGCATAGCCGTCGACGATACACACCGAACCCGGTGTCTCCTGCAGCACGCTGCGACGGATCGTGTATCGCTTGCCGCTGTCGTCCTTCGGGATGGAACCGGTGGTGATCATGTCGAATTCGTCCGGCTGGAAAGCCAGGGTCTTGCGATCGGACTTGGACGCAAGCATCGGCGTCAGAACGAGCGAAAGCGCGATCGCAGCCGTGCCGAACAGCAGCGCGATGTTGAGGACCCCGGTCCTGCCCGTCTTGATCGAAGACCGCTCTCGAGACCGTGCGGCCTTCCAGAAATCCTCGTTTGCCATATTCCGCTCCACACACGTGTTCGACGCATGAACAGAGGGTATATTGCGGTGGCGGGTATAAACTTTTGATTAACGACGCCGCGTTGATGAGCGTTTTGTCAGAGAAGATCCTGGAGAACCGGAATGAGCGGTTCATCGGCCGGCGGCATCGGATAGTCGCGAAGCGCCTTGGCCTTGACCCACTTGATCGCCTGCCCCTCCCGCCCCTGCGGAATGCCCTCATAGCGACGGCAGACATAGAGCGGCATCAGGAGGTGGAAGCTCTCATAGGTGTGGCTGGCAAACGTCAGTGGCGCGAGGCAGGCGACCTTGGTCTTGATGCCGAGTTCTTCCTCGAGTTCGCGCACCAGCGTTTCCTCCGGCGTCTCTCCGGCCTCGACCTTGCCGCCGGGAAATTCCCAGAGGCCCGCGAGGGACTTGCCCTCGGGACGTTGCGCCAGCAGGATCCGGTTGTCCGTATCGACGAGCGCACAGGCCACGACCAGCAGGATGGGCTTTTTCACCTCGGTCATGCGGACGCCTTTCGCCAGTAGGCGTAGCGATAGGCCTCCTCGAAACCCATCTTGCGGTAGAGAGCCAATGCCTGCGCATTCTCGGCCACCACCTGCAACCAGGCTGTCCGCGCACCGCGCATCCGGGCCCAGCGAAGCGCCGAGCTCAGGATCTCGATCCCAAGCCCCTGCCGGCGTCGGTCCGCCCTGACCGCGAGCGACATGATGCCCGCGAGATCATTGTCCTGAACGCAAAGAGCAGCCGCCAGCGGCCCCTCGGCTGCATCCTCGATGACGAACAGTCCGGATGGCGGCTTGATGCCGGTGATGATTTCCGCGAGCGCC
Source organism: Peteryoungia algae (assembly GCF_030369675.1). Lineage (NCBI taxonomy): Bacteria > Pseudomonadati > Pseudomonadota > Alphaproteobacteria > Hyphomicrobiales > Rhizobiaceae > Peteryoungia > Peteryoungia algae. Next base: position 2,787,842 of record NZ_CP128477.1, read on the forward strand.
GGCTTCAGGGCCGCATCGCCGCCATGCACCGCGATATCCGCATCCACATAGCGCCCGACATCCTGCGTCGGCAGGTGGTCCAGCGTGTCTGGGAACGTCATGTGGCCGAGATCGGCGGTCATCGTCACCACCTCCTCGAAACGCTCCCAGCCATCGGCCACGAGAAAGTCGATCAGCGGCTTCGGCGACAATGGCGTCTGGCGCACCAGCAGTGGCCGTCCATGCGCCTCGAAGCGTTTGCCCGCCTTCTCGATCCGGATCGCGATGTCGCGGCTGTCGGAAGGGTCGAGCGGCACGATGCAGTTCAGCCGCTTGCCGGGATGACCGCCGGTCAAGCGAACCTGCCAGCTGCCGTCATAGATGACACTGCTCGCCGGCCAGGCACGAAAACCGACCGCTTCAAGGCGCCGAACGAGCGGCAGGTTGGGATTGCTTACCATTGCATGCATTCGGATGTCAGCTCCGATAGTCGCCGTTGATGGCGACATATTCCTTCGTCAGGTCGCAGGTCCAGACTGTGGCTTTGCCGGAGCCGAGACCGATATCCACGGTAACGGGAATGTCCTCCCGCTCCATCACGGCCGTCGTCGCCTCCTCGGAATAGGCCGGGTCCCGCTCGCCGTTGACGGCGACGCGCACGTCACCGAACCAGATGGCAAGCCGGTCGCGATCGGCCATTTCGCCGGACTTGCCCACCGCCATGACGATACGGCCCCAATTGGCATCCTCGCCCGCAACTGCAGTCTTGACCAGCGGCGAATTGGCGATCGACAGCGCGATCTTCTTCGCCGCGAGGTCGCTTTCCGCGCCCTTGACGGTGATCTCCACCATCTTGCGCGCGCCTTCACCATCGCGAACGACCTGGAGCGCCAGATCCTTCAACAGGTCGTTGAGTGCCACACGAAACGTGCCGAGGCGCGCATCGTCTGCCTGCTCGATCCTGGCCTGACCGTCGCCAGAAGCGGCACCGGTCGCAAACAGCATCAGCGTGTCGGAGGTCGACGTGTCACTGTCGACAGTGATCGCATTGAAGCTCGGCTCGACACCTTCAGACAGAAGCCCCTGCAGGGCATGAGGCGCGATGTCGGCATCGGTCACAACGAAGGAGAGCATGGTCGCCATATCGGGCGCGATCATACCGGCACCCTTGGCAATCCCGTTGATCGTGACCGTCACACCATCGATATCGGCGCTACGCGTCGCAACCTTCGGATAGGTGTCCGTGGTCATGATCGCCTTGGCGGCCTCGAACCAGGTGTCGCCCCTCGCCTGCTGCGCCATCTGGTCCAGCACGCCGGAAAACTTGGTTGCATCCAGCGGCTCGCCGATGACGCCGGTCGATGCGAGATAGATTTCGTTTTCGCCACAGCCCAGCGCCTCGGCCGCCGACTTCGCGGTCAGCTCTGTCGCAGCCTTGCCCTTCGCGCCGGTGAAGGCATTGGCATTGCCCGAATTGACGACGACGCCGCGCGCCATGCCATGCGCGAGGTTCTGCCGGCAGAAATCGACCGGCGCCGACGGGCACTTCGACTTGGTGAAGACACCAGCGACGGATGCCGGCTGGTCGAAGGCCATCAGGAGCACGTCGGTGCGGTTCTTGTACTTGATGCCTGCGGCAGCCGTCGCCATCCGCACACCGCGGATGACGGGCATGTCGGCATAGGTTTTCGGCGCGAGGGGAGAAATGCTGGAAGACATGGCTGCGGCCCGTAATGGAAGGCCCGCAAACTGCGGGCCTGAAGATGGATTCGGATGAAGGAGCTTACTGCTGCTCTGGCTGTTGCTCTGCCTTGTTGGCGTCTTCGTAACCCTTGCGAAGCGCCTCGTCGACGATCTCGATCGTCTGCTCGGCCTTCGCCTTTTCGATCAATGCGAGATACTTGTCGCGCATGACCAGCTGGCGAACCTGCTGCTCGACGGCCTCGAAGGCCGGCGGGGGCGCATCACGCTTGTCTTCGAGAAGAATGACGTGGAAGCCGAACTGGGTCTGAACCGGGGTTTTCGTATAGGCACCCTTTTCGAGCGCGAAGGCGACTTCCTCGAATTCCGGGACCATGCGGCCCTTGGTGAAATAGCCGAGATCGCCGCCTTCCGTCTTGTTCGGGTCGGTTGACTTTTCCTTGGCGATTTCGATGAAATCCTTGCCGGCGTCGAGATCGGCGATGATCTGCTTGGCCTCTTCCTCGGTCTTCACCAGGATGTGGCGGGCGCGCACTTCCTCCTGCTTCGGAAGTGCAGCGATTTCCTTGTCGTAACGCGCCTTCACTTCGTCGGCGGTAACAGCATCCACGACGTTCTTCTTGAAGAAGGCATTGTGCAATTCGCGCTCGGCAATGAAGGCCAGGCGGCGCTTGTATTCCGGATCGTCCTGCAGGCCGTCGGCGGTCGCATTTGCGGCGAGCAGCTTCACATCGATGGCGCCGGAGAGGGCCGCGACCTTCTTCTGCTCATCGGGAAGCTGCGCGAGCTGCGGATCGAGGTTTGCAATGGCAAGGTCCAGTTCGGATTGGGTGATTTCGACATCACCGACCTTGGCGACCACGGTCGCGTCCTGTGCGGAAGCCGCACCGTAGAGAGCAGAGAGGGAAACGCAGGCGGCAAGCACGATTTTATTGAGGCGGAGCATGAAAGACCTTTCGGATGATGAACCGTTTGAAGACCGTTCGAATCGGGCAAAAGATTGTCAGATGCCCGGCGACCGGGGGGATTTGCGACCTGCCTGCGCCGTTGACATCATTCGACCCCCCTCTTATCTGTCACGCAACCTCGCGTCCAGAGCAGTTTCAGGACGCATTGTGCCTATTCGTCTGCGCCGAGTGTGCTCCGATGGGTACATCAACGATATGACGAAGGTCAGAAAGGACCATCGATATGGTCAGTCTTGGTGGACTTGCGCGCAAAATATTCGGCTCGTCGAATGAGCGCCGCGTGCGTTCCTATAATCCCCGCGTCGCTGCGATCGGGGCGCTTGAGGAAAAGCTGAGGACGCTGACCGACGAACAGCTCGCGGCAAAGACCGTCGAATTCCGCGCGGAGCTTGCTGCCGGCAAGACGCTCGACGATATCCTCGTCCCCGCATTTGCGGTTGCCCGCGAAGGCTCCCGCCGTGCGCTCGGCATGCGTCCCTTCGACGTCCAGCTGGTCGGCGCGATGATCCTCAACGACAATTCCATTGCCGAAATGAAGACCGGCGAAGGCAAGACCCTTGTTGCCACGCTGGCGGTCTACCTGAATGCGCTGGCCGGCAAGGGCGTGCACGTCGTCACCGTCAACGATTACCTCGCCAGCCGCGACGCGGCCACCATGTCGAAGCTTTACGGCTTCCTCGGGCTGACCACGGGCGTCATCGTGCATGGCCTCAGCGACGACGAGCGCCGCGCGGCCTATGCCTGCGACGTCACCTATGCGACCAACAACGAACTCGGTTTCGACTATCTGCGCGACAACATGAAGTATGAGCGCGGCCAGATGGTGCAGCGCGGCCACAACTTCGCGATCGTCGACGAAGTGGACTCGATCCTTGTCGACGAGGCGCGTACCCCGCTGATCATCTCCGGCCCTCTCGACGATCGCTCGGACCTCTACACCACGATCGATGCCTTCATCCCGCTCCTGTCGGAAGAAGACTACGAAATCGACGAAAAGCAGCGCTCGGCCAACTTCTCCGAAGTCGGCACGGAAAAGCTGGAAAATCTCCTCCGCGAGGCCGGACTTCTGAAGGGCGAGAGCCTCTACGACGTCGAAAACGTCGCGATCGTCCATCACATCAACAATGCGCTGAAGGCCCACAAGCTTTTCCAGCGCGACAAGGACTACATCGTCCGCAACGGCGAGATCGTCATCATCGATGAATTCACCGGCCGCATGATGCCGGGCCGCCGCTATTCGGAAGGCCAGCACCAGGCACTGGAAGCGAAGGAAAAGGTCCAGATCCAGCCCGAGAACCAGACACTCGCCTCGATCACTTTCCAGAACTACTTCCGCATGTACAAGAAGCTGGCCGGCATGACCGGAACGGCAGCGACCGAAGCCGAAGAATTCGCCAACATCTACGGCCTCGAAGTGGTCGAAGTCCCGACCAACCTTCCGATCCAGCGTATTGACGAGGACGACGAGGTCTACCGGACGGTCGACGAAAAGTTCAAGGCGATCATCGAGGAGATCAAGGCCGCCAGCGATCGCAACCAGCCCGTTCTCGTCGGCACCACCTCGATCGAAAAGTCCGAACTGCTCGCCAACATGCTGAGCCAGTCCGGCTTCAAGGACTTCAAGGTCTTGAACGCCCGTTATCACGAACAGGAAGCCTATATCGTCTCTCAGGCCGGTGTGCCCGGCGCCGTCACCATCGCCACCAACATGGCCGGCCGCGGTACCGACATCCAGCTCGGCGGCAATCTCGACATGCGCCTCGAACACGAACTGGCCGAAATGGAGCCGGGTCCGGAACGCGAGGCCAAAGCCGAAACCATCAAGGCGGAGATCGCAGCCCTCAAGCAGAAGGCGCTCGAAGCCGGCGGCCTCTACGTCATCGCCACCGAACGTCACGAAAGCCGCCGTATCGACAACCAGCTGCGCGGCCGTTCCGGACGTCAGGGCGACCCGGGTCGCTCGAAATTCTACCTGTCGCTCCAGGACGATCTGATGCGCATCTTCGGATCCGACCGCATGGACGGCATGCTGCAGAAGCTCGGCCTGAAGGACGGCGAAGCCATCGTCCACCCCTGGATCAACAAGGCGCTCGAACGCGCACAGAAGAAGGTCGAAGCCCGCAACTTCGACATCCGCAAGAACCTTCTGAAGTATGACGACGTCATCAACGACCAGCGCAAGGTGATCTTCGAGCAGCGCATCGAGCTGATGGACTCGACAGATGTCTCGACCACCGTGACCGACATGCGCCACGAAGTCATCGAGACCATGGTTGCCATCCATGTGCCGCCGAACGCCTATGCCGAACAGTGGGACGTTGCCGGCCTCAAGCAGAAGGTTGCGGCCACGCTGAACCTCGACCTGCCGGTCGACGCCTGGGCCGCCGAGGAAGGCATCGCCGAGGACGACATCTACAACCGCCTCATGGAAGCCGCCGACAAGGCTTATTCCGACAAGGCCGAGCGTTTCGGCGCGGAATTGATGGCCTATGTCGAGCGCTCGGTCGTTCTGCAGACCATCGACAATCTGTGGCGCGAGCACATCGTCAACCTCGATCATCTGCGCTCGGTCGTCGGTTTCCGCGGCTATGCCCAGCGCGATCCGCTGCAGGAATACAAGGCCGAAGCCTTTGAGCTCTTCCAGGCCCTGCTCGCCAACCTGCGCGATGCCGTGACCACGCAGATGTCGCGCGTCGAACTCGTGCGCGAAGCGCCGCCGGCCCCGACCCCGCCGCCAATGACCGGTCATCACGTCGACGCCACCACTGGCGAGGACGATTTTGCCGACGGTGCCCAGGTGCCGCCGCAGGATCGCGACCCGCAGGACCCCAAGACCTGGGGCGCCATCGGCCGCAACGAACCCTGCCCCTGCGGCTCCGGCAAGAAATACAAGCATTGCCACGGCGTGCTTGAGGTTTGATCGTGAGGCCTTGAGGCTTTCTCAATCTTTCGCTGGCAGCTTCTGCCTGTTGAGGGGAACCGCGCCATCCGGCCCGGTTCCCCTTTCTTTCGGAGGACAGGATGTCGGCTGGGTCAGCGCGGGAGCACCATTGGGATTCGCTGCGCGCTTTTCTGATGCTTCTCGGCATCCCCTATCACGCCGCAATGGCCTACAACACACGCGTTTTGTGGGACATTCAGTCGCCGGATAAGAGCGAATTTCTCACTTTTGTGAGCGGCGTTTTCGTCACCTTCCGCATGCCGGCCTTCTTCATCGTCGCAGGCTATTTCGCCGCCATGATGCTGGAGCGAAGGCCCCCGGCCCTTTGGCTTCGCAGCCGCCTGACACGGCTCGGCATTCCCTTCCTGACTGGCCTTGCGCTGCTGGCCCCCTTGCAGATCGTCCTGATCGACCTCAACGAAGCCGTGACCGGTGTTATGCCGATGGCAACCGCGCTCGGCCGCGCCGCAGAAGACGTCACCCATCCGGGCTTCGGCTGGATCATGCACCTGTGGTTTCTACCGGCATTGCTGGCCTACAGTGTCCTGCTGGTCCTGCTGCAGCCATGGATCCGCCAGGGGCCGATCGCCGATGGGCTTGCCGCTCTTCGGCTTCGTTGCGCAGGACACCCCCACGCCGCCCTCGCAATGCTGCTCATCGTCATCGCGACATGGGAGATTGTGGTCTATCTCTCGCATCAAGCCATGCTCGCAAGCGACGGCACCCTGCCTTACCTCCTCGCCCACGGCATTGATCCCTATCTCCGCTATCTGCCGTTCTTTCTGATCGGCGTCGCCCTGAGGGGCGCGCCCGACGTCCGAACGCTTTTCATCTGGCAAAGGGGTTGGGCACTTCCCACACTCGCCGGAATCACGGCCATTTCCGCTTCCCTCTTGCGAGGCCGGACCACGACAGACCTCGAAATCGCCTACAACGCCGTGGATGGTGCAGCGGCCCTCCTTGCCAGCTGCGTTGTGATCGGCATCGCCCGGCGCTTCTGGAACCGTGACGACCCGCGCATAGATCGCATCGTCGATGCCTCCTTCAGCATCTACCTGCTGCATCACCCCATCATCTACGCTTTGTCGACCCTCTTTCTCCTCACCACCTGGCCACCCGTCGCGGAGTTCGCGCTGGTCTGCCTCGCGACGTCAGTGCTCTCCTATGCGACGCACCGCCTCATCCGGCGCTCCCCGCTGGCTCTTTTCCTCTTCAACGGCGTGCCTCGCACGCCACGCGACACCGACAGCCAGCAGGTCCGCATCACCACACTTCGTTAACCCTGATCTGTCATCACTGGAGCCCATATCCGACCCAGCGAGAAGTATTGCGTCCGTACCGATGACTGTTCTGGAAAGCGCGGAAAAATGGTTGCCCGCAGGCCTGCGTCTGGTCCGTGCGCTCTTGGCCGAGGACGAGACAGCCCGCGCCCGGCGCATGGCAGCGAGGCACTTTGCCGATGCGCATGACCTGACGCCCCGGCGGGAGGCCGTCCGCCCATGACAGAACGCATCTACAACGAGAGCATGAACAGCGACGCCAATCGACTGGTCGGCAGTCTCGCAGGCGGCGCTCCGGCGCCGGTTGCCGAGATGGAAGTCGCGGTCGGCCGCCCCGGTCGTCGTCTCAGCGTCTATCCCGGCCAGATGGGTTATGAACTCCAGGACGAACTCGAATACCTGACCTATCGCGTCATGGAGCCGAATGTCTTCTTTGCCCCGCGTTTCCTCGCCCCTGCCATGCCGCGGCTGGAAGAGCGTCAGGTCCGCTTTGCCGTCGTGCGCGACGAAGACGAACGCCGTTCGCGCCTGCGCCTGCTTTTCCCCTTCTCGGTCGAGAAACCAGGCTTCTCCGTCGGCCCCTCGATCATCCGCGTCTGGGCCAATCCCTTCGGTCCGCTCGGCACGCCCCTGGTCGATGCGGAAGGGGCCGCCGAGACGATCGACAACCTGCTCGAAGCGCTGGCCCGCCCCGAAGCCCGCCTGCCGGCCCTGCTCGTCATTCCGGATCTGCGCCTGGAAGGCCGTTTCGCCCAGCTCGCCCGTGCCGTGGCGCTCGCCCGCGACCTGCCGCTGACAGTCACAAACGAATACCAGCGCCCCATGCTGCAGAGTTACGAGGACGGCCCGAACTATTTGCAGGCGGCCCTCAACAAGAACCACCTGCGCGAGATGCGCCGCCAGTTCCGGCTCCTCTCGGAGCAGGGTTCCGTGACCTACAACGTCGCCCGCCAGCCGGAAGAGATCCGCGCCCGCATGGAAGAATTCCTGGCGCTGGAAGCGAGCGGCTGGAAGGGGCGCAAGCGCTCCGCCATGGTCAACGACCGCCTGCGCGCCGCCTTTGCCCGAGAAGCCATCACCAATCTGGCCGAAGCCGACGCGGTCCGCATCCACACGCTCGACCTGGAAGGTCGCGCCATCGCCTCCATGGTGGTCTTCATCATGGCGGGCGAGGCTTATACCTGGAAGACGGCCTATGACGAGACCTATGCCCGCTTCTCGCCGGGCAAGCTCCTGATGGCCGATCTCACCGAATGGCACCTCGACGACGCCAACATCCAGCGCACGGACAGTTGCGCCGTGCCTGATCATCCGATCATGAGCCGCTTCTGGAAGGAACGCGAAGCCATGGGCACGCTGGTGGTCGGCCTGAAGCCCAATGCCGACCGCGACGTGCGCCAGGTCGGCGCGCAGCTGCACATGTACCGCAACACCCGCAACATCGCCCGCATCCTGCGCGACAAGGTTCTCAATCGCCGCTTCGGCGGCTGATCAGCGGTTCGTCGGAACACGGCACCGCCCCGGCTCAGCTCGCCCTGGCGATTTCCTGGTCCCGCAGCAGCCTGCGGATCACCTTGCCGCTGGTGGTCAGCGGCAGCTCCGCCACGAACTCGATTTCGCGCGGATATTCGTGCATCGACAGCCGGTTCTTCACCCAGTCGCGAACCTCTGCGGCAAGCGCCGGTCCCGGCTCGTGGCCCGCCTGCACAACGACGAAAGCTTTGACGATCTCGGTTCTGAGCACGTCCGGCTTGCCGATCACAGCCGCAAGCCGCACCGCCGGATGGCCGATCAGGCAATCCTCGATCTCGGTCGGCCCGATCCGGTAGCCCGACGACGTAATCACGTCGTCGTCGCGGCCGAAGAACTGCACGTAGCCGTCCTCGTCCTGACGGCCGAGATCGCCCGTCTTCATCCAGTCGCCGACGAATTTGTCCGCCGTCGCCTTCGCATTGTTCCAGTAACCGAGGAACATCACGGGATCGGGTCGCCGGATCGCCACCTGACCTGTCTCACCGACCGGCACTTCGCGGCCCCCGGCATCGATGATCGCGACCTCATGCCCCGGCACTGCCTTGCCAATGAAGCCACCCTTGGTGACGCCGAGATGGGCGGCTGATGACAGCACGAAATTGCACTCCGTCTGGCCATAGAATTCGTTTGGCACGATCCCCAGCGCGGACTTCACCCATTCATAGGTCTCGCGCCCGAGCGATTCCCCCGCAGAGCCTATGCTGCGCAGCACCAGGTCGTAAGCCTCGCGCGGCCGCTCCACGGCCTTCAGCAACCTGAGGGCCGTCGGCGGAATGAACGCGTTGCGGACCTTCATTTCGGCCATGATCCGGAATGCCATATGCGGATCGAATTTCTGCGCTGGCGACGAAACGACCGGCACGCCGAGCATCAACGCCGGCAGCAAGGCATTGAGCAAACCGCCCGCCCAGGCCCAGTCCGAGGGCGTCCAGACCCTGTCGTCGGGCTGCGGCAGGTAGTCATGCGCCAGCTGAAAACCCGGAATATGGCCAGCCAGTACGCGATGACCGTGCAAAGCGCCCTTCGGCGGCCCCGTTGTGCCCGAGGTATAGATCATCAACGCCGGCATATCGGGCCCGCTCCCGGCGATTTCGAACACGGATGGCTTGCCGTCGATCAGCGCATGGAAACCGACAATGTCGGGCCCGGCACCATCAATCGAAATCACCGTCTGCAGCTCCGGCAGGCGCGCCTTGATCGTCTTCAGCCGCTGCAAGCCGAAACCATTCGTGATCACGACCCGCGCACCGGCGTCCCGCAGCCGATACTCCAGCGCCTCCTCGCCGAAAAGCAGCGCCAGGGGCAAGGCGATCGCACCCATCTTGTAGATCGCGACATGCGCGATGACGGTCTCGAAGCATTGCGGCAGAAGCAGCGCCACCCGGTCACCGGCAAGAACACCGAGATCCGTCAATCCATGCGCGAGCGCCGAGGATTGCGCCGCAAGCACGCCATAGGTCATCGTGAGGTGGTCGCCATCGGGCGAGAAATGTTGAAGGCAGATGCGCTCTGGCGCCTTGGCGGCCCAGTCGTCGGAGACCACGCGCCCGATGTTGAAATCGGCGGGAATATTCCAATGGAAATCGCGGCGAAGCGCCTCGAAAGTGTCGCGCGGCTCAAGCAGCATGGCTGAGATTCCGGATCCTCATGCTTTCTCAGCTAGCATTCATCTCGCAGATGCACAATGAGCCGCTGGTTATAGCGTAAATCACGCGCAAACGCCTCACCGGAAAGTGGGTGGTGGCTCGCCGCAAGTCGTGGTCGCTTCAAGGGAAAATCGCGTGAACCCCTCGGGCGGCGGCCGATGCCACCTCGCCTGTCAGGTCTTGTTCTGCGCCGCTTCCGCCCGCATCAGCGCGACCAGCGCCTTCAATTCTCCGCCGCGCACCATCTGGGCCGGTGTGCGACCGCCGAAAACCTCAAGATGCTGGCTGCGATACCACTTTTCGGCCGCGTCCTTCGAGCCGAGCCGCCTCATCGCCAGCGCCAGCACCAGGGCCTTGGCATCCGCCGGCGAAACCGTACCCGCCTCGATCGCGGCATCGACCCGCGCGATGTGCGATTGGACCGACTGCTGCTTCAACTTCTGCCGCATGGCCGCCACCTGCGGCGCGACCGGTGCCACGATGTTGACCTTCGCCGTGCCATCGACGGCAGCGGCCGGCTTGGCAACCACTGGCGCCGCAGCCTTTGTCTTGCGCTTGCCCTTGGCAGCAACGGGCTGTGCCGGAGCCTTCGGCAACAGCGTAGCATCCACGACAACCTGCTTGACGGACTGGGGGATGCGGATCTTCTTGGCCGGAGTGGTCATGCGTCTTGCTTTCCGTGGATGTGAAATCGTCCCGACGACAGGCCAGGCCCCCACAGGACTGCTCGTGCGGGTCGCGCCTTGTCTAGCATTCCGGCAAAGTCGCTTCAACACGCTACGCAATCAGCCCGGCCTGGAACCAGGCCCGTCTGCGCCCAAACGATCCCCACAGAAACGGCATTCGACACCCCTTGCAAGCTCGCCGCAGCCCATGGTAAGTCGCCTGCGTCCAGACCGTGCCCCATTGGCGGAACTGGTAGACGCGCTCGACTCAAAATCGAGTTCCGAAAGGAGTGCTGGTTCGATTCCGGCATGGGGCACCATTCTTCAACGAAATTCTCCCGACCTCAGTCGGAAAGCGGCTCGAGCCTGGTTCTCCCACCCGTCTGTCGCGCTGGGTGTATCGCCTGGTTGGGCGAATGCGCCAATCGACCCGCTGGTTGCGCCTTGTTCTCAAGCCGCCTTCCTCGCGCCTCGGCAAGAAATCGCTGCGAATGTTGCATGCAGACAGGGCGCCAGAGCGGGCCGCGGCCAATGAGTCTTGCGCCGCTCGAACACCGTCAAATGCCAAGAGATCTGCCAAATTGCTCTATGTGCTGGTCACCGATCATCTCTGGTTGATAGGACCCTCAGCATGCCCTACCTATCGAGAATTATGAGAACAATTCGCGGCAGTCTCCACGGTGAGCTGCACCGCAGGGCCGGGATGATTTATGGAGCGATATGCACCGGGCAAGGCCCAAAAATTCGTCGTCATGGCAATTGTGGTTGCGTGGGCAGGCTTTATCGCATTGGCGTCATCCTGGGCCTTTCAATCTTACCACGCGACTGTCAAAGCGGCGGAAGACCGCGTCTCCACGTCAAGCCTTGTCGTCGCGACCCATGCAAAATGGATCTATGAGTTCGGAGCCCAGGCAACAGGGCGACTGGTTGACCTCGTGGAAAGTGGTCGGGCACCGTTGCGGGTTGGCGCGGTGCAAGACATCCGCGGCACCCTGCAGGGGTTGCCCGGGACGGTCCAGGCTTACGTGGTCGCAGCGGACGGAAAGACCCTGTACTCCACAGATCCCAATCTGAAGCCCATAGACATCCGTGATCGAGAATACTTCAAGGCTCTGGCGGCAGGCCGTGAGGATTACGTCTCCTCCCTCCTGATCAGCCGCCTGGATGGCGATCAGATTTTTGTGTTCAGCCGTCGGTTTGAAGAAGGAGGCGTTTTTGCAGGTGTCGTGACCGTGTCGCTCTCGACCGAGCTGATGAAGCCGATTTGGGAAGCCGTCAATCTCGGTGGCAATTTTGCTGTCAGCTTCATCCGGGAGGACGGGCAGCTGGTTGCGCGCTACCCCAAGCCGAAAGCCGGCCTCGACATGAGTGACTATGTCCTGTTTACGGATTACCTCAAGAATGCACCGACCGGCACATACATAGCAGAGGCGTCTCCGCTTGACGGCGTGAAACGGATCGTCGGCTACAGGCAGGTGGAAGGTACACCTTTCGTTGCCCTTGCCGCTGCGGACTTGGGTCTGCTCATGCGGCCCTTCTGGCACAACATCGCGATTTTGTCGGTCGTGACCGCGCTTGCCTGTCTCGGCTCGTTCGGCGCGGCACTCCGTATCAGGAGCCTTCTGCGCATTCAGGACGCACAGGCTGCAGCACTTCAGACCGCGCTGGACAAGAACGAGCTTCTGCTTCGAGAAATCCATCACCGGGTGAAGAACAACCTTCAGTCGGTCATGTCCCTGATTCGTGTCCATCTCAAGCCTGGAGAACAATCGCAGGCGCTGACAGACCGCATCAAGGCCATGGTCGCCGTGCACGAACTCATTTACCAGCACGATGCCTATGCTGCTCTCGATGCCGCACAGCTCATCCGGCGCGTCGCGGAGAACGTGATTGGCGCCTATGGTGGTGGCGTGCATGTAGACTTCGATCTTGCACCCTCAAGCGTCTCCAACGACCGGGCGACAGCCCTCGCACTCCTCATCAACGAGGTTGTCAGCAACAGTCTCAAATACGCATTCGAGACCCCCGCAAGCGGCAGGATCGAGATCAGTCTTCGCAAGGGTGAGACCGACGACATGTCGACGCTGAAGATCTCGGACAATGGCATCGGCTTCGACCCGGCGACCGCAGTGAAAGGCACCGGAACCAAGCTTATGGAAGGCTCCCTTCGCCAACTCGACGGCAGCTATACGCTGGATGGCAGCGACGGCACCTGTTTTACGGCGCAACTGAAGCTGCTTTAGGTCACGGCTTGCGGTGACATTCGCCGATCGCCAGCCCGTTTTCAGGACGCCAGCCACGCACCACTCGAGGCGGCGAGGCCGGCAAGCCGAATGGCGCTGGCCTTGCATCACGCAGACTTGCACCGGTGGTCCCGGCCACCGGTGATTTACACGCTTTCGCAAACGCAATAGAACCCGGCAGGTCCGGCGCTGATGCCGGCGACGTAGAAATCAGCCGCAGGCCAGATCCGATGCTCGCAATTCTCAATCGCCACCCCGACCGCGCGGCGGCCGTTCTCGTCACCTCAGGCATGGCGATCGTCGTCGGCACGGCCCTCGGCTTCGAGCATATCGGCGGCTATGTGCCCTGCGCGCTCTGCCTGTTGCAGCGCAATCCCTATTACATTGGTATCGGCGTCGGCTTCCTCGCCGTTCTCTCCGCCGTCTTCCGCCTGCCGCCTGTCGTCACCAAGCTCCTCTTGATTTCGGTAGCACTGCTGATGCTGGTCGGCATGGGTCTTGGCATCTATCATTCCGGCGTCGAGTGGAAATTCTGGGATGGCCCCGCCACCTGCTCGATCGGCGCGACCGGTGGCGATACGCCGGTCAATGTCCTGGAAGCGCTGAACGCGACCAAGGCGCCGTCCTGCACCGAGGCGACGCTCAGGGTGCTGGGCCTGTCCTTTGCCGGCTGGAATGTGCTGACCAGCGCAGCGCTTGCTGCCGTCGCGCTCTGGGGTGCGCTGCGCAAACCCACGGCCTGAGGCAGAAACCGGAGGCTTACGGCTGCAGTTCGGTATCCCAGTAGAGATAATCGACCCAGCTTTCATGCAGATAGTTCGGTGGGAAGAGCCGGCCATTGTTGTGCAGGTCCTGCACCGTCGGGCGGTACGGCCTTTGATGCGGAACCATGCCCGCCTGCTTGGGCAGCTTCGAGCCCTTGCGCAAATTGCAGGGCGAACAGGCTGCGACGACGTTATCCCAGGTCGTCTCTCCGCCATGGGCGCGCGGGATGACATGGTCGAAGGTCAGGTCGTCGGGCGAGCCGCAATACTGGCATTCGAACCTGTCGCGCAGGAAGACATTGAAGCGGGTGAAGGCCGGGTTCCGGGTCGGCTGAACATAGGTCTTGAGGCTGACCACGCTCGGCAGCCGCATCGAGAAACTCGGCGAGCAGACGGAATGTTCGTACTCGGCGATGATGTTCACACGGTCAAGGAAGACCGCCTTGATCGCGTCCTGCCAGGACCAGAGCGACAAGGGATAATAACTCAGTGGCCGGTAGTCGGCGTTCAGGACGAGCGCCGGCAGGGCCTGGGGAGAAACTGCAATCGTCAAGGCGAACTCCTGATCGATTCGGCATCTGCCCTTCTATATTAGGTCCGTTGTTACAGCATTGTGAAGCCTGAATCTTTGAGCCGTGTTGCGACCTTCAGGCGCGCCCTCTATCGCGGCAACGCCACGCGTCCGGTGATGCGCGCATAATGCGCCCAGAACAGCCGGGCTGCGACCGAGCGCACCGGCGACCAGACCTCGGCAAGCTCGGCCACCTGCTCTGGCAAGGGCCGCTCACCGGCGAAGAAAACATCGCCGACCGAGATCCGGAGCGCGACGTCCCCGACCGGGAAAATATCGGGATGACCACCGCAGAACATCAGGTAGACCTCGGCCGTCCAGGGGCCGACCCCTTTCAGCCCCGTCAGCGCGGCGATCGCGGCATCCGCTGGCATGTCCGCCAGTTCGTCGAGCCGGAAGGGCCCGCCGAGATCGGCCTTGGCCGCGGCTTCGAGCGCCTGCGCCTTGCCGCGCGACAGCCCGAATGTGCCCACGAGTTCCGGGCCGAGCGCGAGATAGTCCTCCGCCAGCGGCCGGTTGCCAAGCACTGCCGTCATCCGCCGCCAGATGGCATCAGCACTGGCCCGCGACACCATCTGGGAAACGATGATCGAGGCAAGCCCCGCAAAGCCCGGCGCCGACAGCCGGAGCGGCAGGGGAGAACAGGCTTCCGCGATTGGACAGAGCCGCGGATCGCGTGTCAGCAAAAGGGAAAGCCCCGCAGCGAGATCTGCCTCGCATCGGATCGTCGTCAAATCCGTCCCCTTTTCCTCATTCCACTCTCATGCGAAGGAAAAGCATGACCGAACCGTCTCGTCAAACCGTGGGCCACGATGCCCCCGTCTTTCGCTTCGCGCCGAGCCCCAATGGGCGCTTGCATCTCGGCCATGCGCTCTCGGCCCTCTTGAACGCTGACATGGCCGAAAAAATGGGCGGCCGCCTCTTGCTGCGCATAGAGGATATCGACCTTGCCCGCTGCAGCAGGGAACTCGAACAGGCCGTTTTCGACGATCTTGCCTGGCTCGGGATCCCCTTTGAAACCCCTGCCCGCCGCCAATCGGAGCATTTTCCGCTTTACCGGGAAGCGCTCGACCGATTGCAGGCCATGGGCCTCATCTATCCCGCCTTCCTCTCGCGCGGCGAGGTGAAGGCCCGCGTCTCGGCCCATGAGCGCGAGGGCGCCATCTGGCCGCGAGATCCTGACGGTGCACCGCTCTATCCGACAGAGGAGCGCTTCCTCTCCGAGGCTGAGAGAACTGAAAGACTGGCGACCACAGAGCGCCATGCCTGGCGGCTCGACATCGACAAGGCACGCGCCCTCGTTGGCAAACGGCTCACCTGGGAGGAAACCGGCGACGGGCCGCGGGGGGAGATCGAAGCCGACCCGGCCGCCTGGGGGGATGTCGTGCTCTGGCGCTCCGATGCGCCGGCGAGTTACCATCTGGCCGTCACCGTGGACGATGCGGCCCAAGGGGTGACCCATGTCGTGCGCGGTCTCGACCTCTTCCACGCAACCTCCGTGCACCGCCTCTTGCAGGCCCTGCTCGGCCTGCCGACACCGGTCTATCACCACCACCGACTGATATCGGGGCCTGACGGCCGCAAACTGTCGAAGAGCCTCGGGGATACCGCACTGGCAGCGCTCTGGGCCGAAGGGCGGACGCCGTCAGATATCCGCGCCATGGTCGGGATTTGAGATCCCGCCCGCAGGCCCGCCCTTCACCGGCACCACTCGGAATTTGAGCAGGGCCGCATTGAACTCCGCCCCGATGATGAAGATCGCACCGACCATGTAGAGGAAGACCAGCACGATCATGATCGAGGCGAGACCGGCATAGGTCGCGGCGTAGTTGGCGAATGAGGCGAGGTAGTAGGCAAAGAGCAGCGCCCCGACGAGCCAGAGCGCCAGTGTCAGCAGCACGCCGGGCAGCACATCGATCAGCCGCCTGCGGCCGTCGGGCAGGCCGAGATGAAACACGACAAGCGTGACAACCAGGAAGGCCACCGTGCCGTAGATTCGCCAGTTGGCGACGGTGGCGAGAAAGTTTTTCAGAAAGGGAAAGAGCCTTTCCGCATAGGCGAGTGCCACGGGCACCGCAACCAGAAGAGCGCTGATGGCCGCCAGCACCACGACCGCCGCCAGGACGAAGCCGAGGCTCATCAGGCGGGTGATGTACCAGGGTCGCGTCTCGGCGACCCGGTAGGCGCGGTTGAGCGAAACCCTGAGTGCCTCCACCCCGTTCGAGGCGAAATACGCCGCCGCCAGCACTGAAATGGTCAACAGGCCGCCGCGGGGAATGGTCAGCACCTCGACGACCTGGTCTGACAACGGCTTGGCGATCGTTTCCGGCCAGGTGTCGAAGATCAGATGCACTGCCGTCTCGGCGAACTGGTCAGCACCGAGGAAGCTTGCGAGCGCGGTGCCGAAGATCAGGAAGGGGAAGAGCGCGAGAATGGCCGACAGTGCCACATGGCTCGCCATGGCCCAGCCGTCGTCCTCGGTGAAGTGCCAGAACGCATCGAAACCGACCTTGTAGAGCATACGCAGGAAAGTCGGCATCAAGTCTCCTCGGAATACACGCACGATTGCAGGCTGCGGCCGAATATGGGAAACCGATCGCCATTTGTACAGGAAAGACGAGGTATAGCCTGTGAAGAGCATCATCGTCACCGGCTGTTCGTCCGGCATTGGCGCCTATTGTGCAGAGGCCCTGAAGGGCGACGGCTGGCGGGTTTTTGCGACCGTGCGCAAGCGGGAGGACCTCGCGGCTCTGGAAGCCAGAGGACTTGAGGCGCTGCTCATGGATTATACCGATCCTGGCAGCATCGAGGCGCTCGTGGCGACCGTCTTCGAGCGAACCGGTGGGCGGCTCGATGCCCTCTTCAACAATGGCGCCTATGGCCAGCCGGGCGCGGTGGAGGATCTGCCGACGGACGCGCTCAGGGCCCAGTTCGAAACCAATCTCTTCGGCTGGCACGACCTCACCCGCCGGGTGATCCCGGCGATGCGGGCGCAAGGGTCGGGTCGCATCGTGCAATGCTCCTCGATCCTCGGCATCATCCCCTATCGCTGGCGCGGCGCTTACACCGCCTCGAAATTCGCGCTGGAAGGCCTGTCGCTGACGCTGCGGATGGAGCTTGAAGGCTCCGGTGTGCAGGTGAGCCTGATCGAGCCCGGCCCGATAGAGAGCCGCTTCACCGCCAATGCGCTCACCCATATCCGCCAGGCCATCGATCTCGAAAACTCCGTGCATGCCCAGGAGTACCGCCGGCAGTTGGCGCGACTTGATGGCACAGGCCCCGTGAACCGCCACAAACTCGGGCCGGATGCCGTCTACAAAGTCCTCACCCATGCCTTGACCGCCCGGCGCGCCCGCCCACATTATCTCGTGACCAAGCCGGCCAGGCAGGGGGCCTTCATCAAGCGCTGGCTGCCGGCCGACCTCTTCTATCGATTGATGCGCTCGCTGGACTGACCGGCGACGAACAAAGGTTCTTCCATCGCAATGTCCACATTCACCTATGTCCTCGCCATCATCGTCATGGGGCTCGTCGCTCTCGTTCTCGTCCGGGGGCTCTTCAACATGCTGAAGGGCGGAGACGGCAACACGTCGAACAAGCTCATGCAGGCACGCATCGTTCTGCAGGCGATCGCGCTTGCGCTGATCATGCTGACGCTCTGGCTGACCGGCGGCGGACGGTAAACTTATGGTCAAGCTCAACAAGATCTACACGCGCACCGGCGATGACGGCACCACGGCGCTGGTCACCGGCCCGCGCCGCCTGAAACACGACCTGCGCGTCGACGCCTATGGCACGATCGACGAGACCAATTCGGCGATCGGCATTGCCCGGCTCCATACGGCTGACATGCCCGAGCTCGACACCATGCTGATGCGCATCCAGAACGATCTCTTCGACCTCGGCGCCGATCTGGCCGCCCCGGAAACCGGCGAAGTGCTCTCCTACGAGCCGCTCCGCGTCATCGAGGCCCAGGTCGACCGGATCGAAAAGGAAATCGACCAGCTGAACGCCGACCTCGACCCGCTCAAATCCTTCATCCTGCCCGGTGGTACGCCCGCCGCCGCCTATCTGCACCTCGCCCGCACCACCTCGCGTAGGGCGGAGCGCATCATGGTCGAACTGTCGCGCTTCGAGGGCGAGGATGTTGGCGAGCCGGCGCTGAAATATGTGAACCGGCTGTCGGACTTTCTATTCGTCGCGGCACGCCATGCGAATGATGGCGGCAAGGCGGATATTCTCTGGGTGCCGGGGAAGAACAGGTAAGAGTCGACAGATCTCCCCTTGCGGGAGAGGTTGCAAAATCGAGGGCTGTGCCCGATCAGGGCTCGATCTCAGATTTTGCTGGTGAGGGGATCGACGTTGCGGGCACGACGAACGGCTTCCCTCACTGGCGATTTCTAATGTCCAGGCGGCCTACGCTCGCCTGATTCATCGAAATCGCTTTCTTCCCCACCAAGGGAGAGATGGGCTCCGCACTGGCGGCCCGCGCTCCCCAGGCTCCAGAAACTAAACTGTCAAAAAACCCAAGCTTCGCCGCCGGTCGGGATCGCTCCCTCCGGCTGGGCTGAAACTTTCCTCGGGTTGAACCCGAGGATCGGACGAGGCGCCAGAAGCAACCTGTCTAAGTAAGTAATGTGGCTCCTTCCGGCGCCCCGTTCGGCGTCTTGTCCCGCTGCATGCGTCTCTCTGGCAAGGCGGCGACGGTCCTTGGTCCTCGGGTCAGGCCCGAGGATGACCGAGGAATGACCGGGCGCGGGTCCGGCTTTGGCAGAGTCCTCCCGAAGAAGTGTCTGCCATAGCCTGGCCGGTGGCCCGGGAGGTTCCCGCCGGATGGTGCACCAATCCGACCGGGACCCTCGCCCGGGGGATGCTGGCTTTGGTCATTTGCGACCTCACCGTCATCCCCGCCGTTTTGTCCGCCCCCGCCGCCGGTCAAGTTCGCGACGGCGTGGGCGCCTTGTATGTGTGCCTCTGAGGCACGTCCTTCCGATCAGGGGTTTCAGGTTTTGGGGCGCATCCGACCCCATCGCCCTCATCAAGCCCTTCGTCCGGAGGGAGACCGTTACAGCGGGCCGGGGTCTTGCACCTGCGACAGTGCTCCTCCTCGGCGCCGGCCCCGCCTCGCCTGACATCGCATCGTCAGGTGTATCCGAGGGCGGGACAGGGAGGAGTCTACGAGGGTGGAAATGGGCGGGGATGAAAAAACATGTGCGACATTGATTCCGTTGGGAAATGTCTCGAATTCATCCCCCTTTTTTTGCGAAATGAAGCGCTTTAGTTACCCATAGACCTCGGAAGGCTTGTGTTTGGATCCTCGGGTCAAGCCCGAGGATGACGGAGTGTGAGGGGAGAGACTGGTATCCTCCTCTCCGGTTTTTCACCGCACAACGGCTGATGAGCATACCCCTACATCCCCTAGAGGTCGTCATCCTCGGGCTTGACCCGAGGATCCAGTCACAAGCACACTGCACGCATGGCGGGCTATGTCTGCATCGTCACCAACCACAAATGCGACACCCTCTATATCGGTATAACCTCCGATCTGGAGCGGCGGATCTACGAGCATCGGGAGGGCCAGACCCCGGGCTTTGCGTCCAGATATGGCTGCCGGCAAATGGTCTGGTATGAGGAGCACGACTGCATCGGCACGGCGATCCAGCGGGAGAAGTCGCTGAAGCGCTGGTATCGGCAGTGGAAGATCGAGCTGATCGAGGGGTTCAATCCCGATTGGCGGGATTTGTATTATGAGTTGTGAAAGCGTGCTTTCCGCTGCCGTTTAAGGGCTTGTGCATGGATCCTCGGGTCAAGCCCGAGGATGACGGAGGTTAGGGGGAGGGAAATGGTATTCTCCTCAGGACTCGTGCAATTGGGAACGGTAGAGGAATACCTGCGGCTTCCCACCCGGCGCCATCCTCGGTTCGGATTTCACCGAGGATGACCCGAGGATCCAGACGCAAGCCTCGGGATGCCCGATCAGGGCCAAACCTTGAGATTTCGCAAGAGGTAGTCGCCGAGGGAACCGTGCCCCTCTGCAGGAAAATCTGAAGCTTAGGCAGCTTGCGCTGACCTCAAGCCTTCGATCTTCCGTCCTCCCCCGCGCATGGGGGGAGGTTCGGTGCCGACCAGGCCGTACCCGCCGCTAACACCGCAACTCCCCCTGTCCCCGCACTCCATCCTGCGCTAGCATCCGTCCACCCAACCCCGGCCAAACCCGACGAGGCGCGATGTTCATTCCCCTGCATGACCGAAACGCGCTCAAACATATTCGCAAGCAATATGTGACGCTGGGGCTGATCCTCGCCAATGTCGTGACCCATGCGCTGGCGATGCTTGCGCCGGAGGCGCTTTACGAGATCGGGGTCTATGGCATGGGCTTCATCCCGGCCGTTGCCTTCAACATCGCCGAACTCGATCCGCGGCTGGTGCTGGTGCCGGATAGTGCAACCTACATCACCTATTCCTTCCTGCATGGCAGCTGGCTGCATCTGGGCTCGAACATGCTCTTCCTCTGGGTCTTCGGCGACAATGTCGAAGATGCCATGGGGCACTTCAAGTTCCTGTTCTTCTACCTCGCCTGCGCCGCAGCCGGCGCGCTCGTGCATGGGCTGGTTCTGCCCGTGAGCCAGGCGCCGTTGATCGGCGCGTCCGGCGCCGTGTCGGGGGTGGTTGCCGCCTATCTGATGCTGCATCCGAAGGTGCGCGTCTGGGTGCTGGTCTTCATGCGGTTTCCCCTGCCGCTGCCGGCCTTCATCCCGCTCCTCTTCTGGGTCGGGCAACAATTCGTCATGCTGGTGATCGACGGCAACAGCAATGTTTCCTGGGGTGCCCATGTCGGCGGCATCCTGGCGGGCGCCGTGCTGGTGCTCTTTTTGCGACGTCCAGGCGTGCCGCTCTTCGATCGCGCGATCGTCACGCCCAAGGCTGTGGAACATGAAGCCCCGTCCGTCGATGCCGGAACGGGAGGTCCCTGGGGTACACCCGCCTCTGCCTCGCGGGCCCGGCAGGAGGAAAAACCGCCGGAAACCGGGAGCCGGACGCCCACACGCCCCGTCACCCACTGGGGACGATGACAAGAGGTCGCGGCCTCGGCATATTGACGTGCACGTCAACGTCAATTATTGCTGTCGGCCAAACGGTATCGATCGTTGTGTTTGGGGAAAAAATGCGTATCGATGTCGCCAATCGACAAACGGGGAAGCGCACATGAGCGCATTTTCCGGCGGAAGCTTTGAAGAGAGGAACCCATGAAGATACTCGTCCCAGTCAAGCGGGTTGTGGATTACAACGTCAAGATCCGCGTCAAGCCTGATGGTTCCGGCGTCGAGCTGGCCAACGTCAAGATGTCCATGAACCCCTTCGACGAGATCTCCGTCGAGGAGGCTCTGCGCCTGAAGGAAGCCGGCAAGGCGGAGGAAGTGGTGATCGTCTCGATCGGCCCTGCCAAGGCCGAGGAAACCATCCGTACCGCGCTCGCCATGGGCGCTGACCGCGGCATCCTGATCGAAACAGACGAAGCCGTCGAGCCGCTCGCTGTCGCCAAGCTGCTGAAGGGCGTGGTCGAAGCGGAAGCTCCGGGCCTCGTGATCGTCGGCAAGCAGGCGATCGACGACGATTCGAACCAGACCGGCCAGATGCTGGCAGCACTCCTCGGCTGGGGACAGGCGACCTTTGCCTCCAAGCTGGAACTCGGTGCCGACAAGGCAACCGTGACCCGCGAAGTCGACGGCGGTCTGCAGACCATCGACGTGAAACTGCCGGCGATCGTCACCACCGACCTGCGCCTGAACGAGCCGCGTTATGCCTCGCTGCCGAACATCATGAAGGCGAAGAAGAAGCCGCTCGACAAGAAGGCTCCGGCCGATTTCGGCGTCGACGTTGCCCCGCGCCTGAAGGTTCTGAAGACCGAGGAGCCGGGTGGCCGCAAGGCAGGCATCAAGGTGAAGAGCGTCGCCGAACTGGTCGACAAGCTCAAGAACGAAGCCGGCGTGCTTTAATGAAATCCGTGAGGCCCGCCTGCAAAGGGCGGGTCGCTGCGCTTCCGGTGCTCACGTACGTGAAGTACGCGTCCCTCCGGTTCTCGCACCCCGCGCTTTTCGGCTCGGCCTGACGGATTTCCACGGAAACCTATTCGAGGATTGAACCATGGCTATTCTTCTTCTCGCAGAACACGACAACGCGACCGTCTCCGAACAGACCGCGAAGGCGCTGACGGCCGCCACCAAGATCGGTGGCGACGTGCATGTGCTGGTCGCCGGTTCCGGCGCAAAGGCTGCCGCCGATGCGGCTGCAAAGCTCTCGGGCGTCTCCAAGGTGCTGCTGGCTGACGACGCGTCGCTCGGCAACAACCTGGCAGAGCCGCTGGCGGCTCTCATCGTTTCGCTCGCCGGCTCCTATGACACGATCGTCACGGCTGCGACCTCGGTCGGCAAGAACGTCATGCCGCGCGTGGCCGCGCTCCTCGACGTCATGCAGGTGTCGGAAATCACCGAGGTCGTCTCCGCCGACACGTTCAAGCGGCCGATCTATGCCGGCAACGCCATCCAGACCGTCCAGTCGACCGATGCCAAGAAGGTGATCACGGTGCGCACCGCGTCCTTCACTGCCGCCGGTGACGGTGGTTCGGCGGCGGTCGAGACAATCCCGGCGGCTGCGAACCCTGGCGTCTCCACCCATGTTTCCGACGCTCTCTCGTCGTCGGACCGTCCGGAACTCGCCTCTGCCAAGATCATCATTTCAGGTGGTCGTGCCCTTGGCTCCTCGGAGAAATTCCAGGAAGTGATCCTGCCCGTCGCCGACAAGCTGGGCGCTGCCGTCGGCGCGTCCCGCGCGGCCGTCGATGCCGGCTACGCACCGAACGACTGGCAGGTCGGCCAGACCGGCAAGGTCGTCGCCCCGCAGCTCTACATCGCCTGCGGCATCTCGGGCGCCATCCAGCACCTCGCCGGTATGAAGGATTCGAAAGTCATCGTCGCAATCAACAAGGACGAGGAAGCGCCGATCTTCCAGGTCGCCGATTACGGCCTCGTCGCCGACATTTTTGAAGCCCTGCCGGAGCTCGAGAAGGCGCTCTGAGCGCCATCTCGCAGTTGCGAAAGGACTGGTCAAAGACCCCTTTGCGGTCTATCAATCAGCCGGGTCCGCGATAAGCGGGTCCGGCATATTTGCGGGTGAAGACTGGAACGGGTGAGGAGCGAGACGATGACGGACAAGATCAGCAATGTGGGTGTCGTGGGTGCCGGCCAGATGGGCTGCGGCATCGCACAGGTCTCCGCCGCCGCCGGCTACAGGGTCACGATCTACGATCTCTCCAAGGAGCGGATCGAGGCGGGTCTCGCCACCATCAACGGCAACCTCGCCCGCCAGGTGACCAACGGCAAGATGACGGACGAGGACCGCAAGGCCGCCCTCGCGCTGATTTCCGGCAGCTCCGACGTCAACGACCTCGCTCCGTCGGATCTCGTCATCGAGGCCGCGACCGAGGACGAAACGGTCAAGCGCAAGATCTTCGCGGCCCTCTGCCCGGTGCTGAAGCCCGAGGCGCTGATCGCGACCAACACCTCGTCGCTCTCGATTACACGTCTCGCCTCGGCCACCGACCGGCCGGAGCGTTTCATGGGCATCCACTTCATGAACCCCGTGCCGGTCATGAAGCTCGTCGAGCTGGTGCGCGGCATCGCGACCGACGAGACGACTTTCAAGACAGCCAAGGAGTTCGTCTCCTCGCTCGACAAGACGATCACGGTGGCGGAAGATTTTCCCGCCTTCATCGTCAACCGCATCCTGCTGCCGATGATCAACGAGGCAATTTATACGCTTTACGAAGGTGTCGGCTCGGTGGAAGCCATCGACACGGCCATGAAGCTCGGCGCCAACCACCCGATGGGCCCGCTGCAGCTTGCCGATTTCATCGGCCTCGATACGTGTCTTTCGATCATGCAGGTGCTGCATGAGGGTCTGTCGGATTCGAAGTACCGACCCTGCCCGTTGCTGGTCAAATATGTCGAGGCCGGCTGGCTCGGTCGCAAGTCCGGCCGCGGCTTCTACGACTATCGCGGCGAAGTGCCGATTCCGACCCGCTGACGGACCATTCCGGCGGGGCACGATCCGACGGAAAGATATTTGCCCCTCGGGGTAATCATTGGTCGGCCATTCCTCGGAAGTGCTGAACCGACACTCTAGTTTGCGGGCTCGATACCGATCCCGCATTCCGGAGCTCAAGTTCATGAAACGCCTTCTCCTCGTCAGCGCAGCGCTCGCCGCCCTCTCTCTGCCGGTTTCGGCCGGCGCCGCCGACAAGCTGCTCAACGCTTCCTATGACATTGCCCGCGAGATCTTCGCCGCGGAGAACGAGGCCTTCATCAAGGCCAATCCGGGCGTGACGATCGACCAGTCGCATGGCGGCACCTCCAAGCAGGCGCGCGCGATTGTCGAGGGTCTGGAAGCCGACGTCGTGACCTTCAACCAGGTGACCGACATCGAGTTTCTCGTGAAGAACGGCTTCGTCTCCGAAGACTGGAAGAACGAGTTCCCCAACAGCGCCTCGCCCTTCTATTCCTTCCCGTCCTTCCTGGTTCGCGCCGGCAATCCGAAAAACATCAAGGATTGGGACGACCTCGCCCGCGATGACGTCAAGGTGATCTTCCCCAACCCGAAGACATCCGGCAATGCCCGCTACACCTATCTGGCGGCAACGGCCTATGCGAAGGAGAAATTCGCAGGCGACGAGGCCAAGGTGACGGAATTCGTCGACAAGATCTTCGACAACGTGCCGGTCTTCGACACCGGCGGTCGCGCCGCAACGACCACCTTCGTCGAGCGCGAGACCGGCGACGTGATCATCACCTTTGAAGCCGAGACCAAGTCGATCGCCAAGCAGTATGGCGAGGACAAGTTCCAGCAGGTGGTGCCGTCGGTGAGCCTGCTCGCAGAATTCCCGGTGGCGATCGTCGACAAGGTTGCCGATGCCAAGGGAAGCCAGGCGCTTGCCAAGACGTATCTCGACTTCCTCTACTCGCCGGAAGGCCAGAAGATCGCCGCCGATTTCGGTCACCGCGTTCATGACGAGGCGGTTGCCGCCGAATACAAGGACCAGTTCCCCGAAATCCGTCTCGTCACTGTCGAGGATATCTTCGGCGGCTGGGACAAGGTCTCCAAGGAGCACTTTGCCGAAGGTGGCATCCTTGATGGGATCTATGGCAGCCGCTAAGGACGGCCTCCGATCAAATCCAGGACCGGCGGATTCTCCGCCGGTTTTCTCATGAAAGGACGACACCGTTGAAACGCCGCGTACTGCCCGGCTTCAGACTGTCCCTCGGGATCACCCTGGTCTATGCCGCGATCATCATTCTCTTGCCGCTCGCGGCCCTGATCTTCAAGGCGGCGAGCCTTGGACCATCGGACTACTGGCGTATCGTCTCCTCCGAGCGCGCCGTGGCGAGCTATGTCGTGACGGTCGGCTCGGCCCTGATCGCGACCCTGTTCAACCTTGTCTTCGGCCTGGCGCTCGCCTGGGTTCTGGTGCGCTATCGGTTTCCCGGGCGCCGCATTGTCGACGCCCTCGTCGACCTGCCCTTTGCCCTGCCAACGGCGGTTGCCGGCATTTCGCTGACGACGCTGTTTGCCTCGAACGGCTGGTTCGGTTCGGCGCTCGGCGAAATTGGCATCAAGGTCGCCTATACGCCGCTCGGCATCATGGTCGCCATGGCCTTTACCAGCCTGCCCTTCATCGTGCGCACGGTGCAGCCGGTGCTGGAAGAGCTTGACCCGGCGCTCGAAGAGGCCGGCCAGACCTTGGGCTCCAGTGACGTGTCGATTTTCCGCCGTGTGATCCTGCCGCTGCTGACGCCCGCCCTTCTCGCCGGCACCTCGCTGGCCTTTGCCCGCAGCCTGGGCGAATTCGGCGCAATCATCTTCATCGCCGGCAACCAGCCTTTCTCGACCGAGATCACGGCGCTTCTCGCCTTCATCCGGCTTGAGGAATACGACTATCCGGCGTCTGCCGCGATCGCCTCTGTCATGCTGATCGCCGCCTTCGTCATGCTGGCTGTCACCAACTACCTGCAGGCCCGCGCGCTGCGCTACACGGTGAAAGGCTGAGCAATGAGCCATGTCACGACCACACGACGCCCGCCCCGTGTCGGCGATGCGCCCATCTTCAAATACACCCTGATCGGCCTGGTCCTGCTGCTGGTGGCCTTTTTCATCGTCGCACCGCTGGCGGTCATTGGCATCCAGGCGTTTTCCAAGGGGCTTCCCTATTTCCTCCAGACGATCGCAGACGCCGATACCCGCCATGCGATAGGACTGACGGTCCTGACGGCCCTGATCGCGGTGCCGCTGAACACCATCTTCGGGGTGGCGGCCGCCTGGGCGATCACCAAACACGATTTTCGCGGCAGGCGGATATTGACCATCCTGATCGAGATCCCCTTCTCGGTCTCGCCGGTCGTGGCAGGCGTCGCCTATCTCTTCGTCTATGGCCTGCAGGGCATTTTCGGCCCCGCCCTCGACAGTGCCGGCCTGAAGATTCTCTTCGCCCTGCCGGGCATCGTGCTCGCCTCGATGTTCGTCACGGCACCCTTCGTGGCACGCGAACTGATCCCGCTGATGCAGGCGCAAGGGCGCGATCTCGAGGAAGCGGCCACCTCGCTTGGCGCGGGCGGTTTGCGCACCTTCATGTCGGTGACGCTGCCCAACATCAAATGGGCCATGCTCTACGGCGTCGTGCTCTGCAATGCCCGCGTCATGGGTGAATTCGGCGCCGTGTCGATCGTGTCGGGCAATATTCGCGGCCAGACCAATACGCTGCCGCTGCATATCGAACTGCTGTACCAGGACTACAATGCCGTCGGCGCATTCGCGGCCGCCTCGATCCTCGCCGCTCTGGCCCTTGTCACGCTCGTGGCCAAGGTTCTGCTCGAACGCCAGGGGGCAGGACGCCGGAACCGTCCCGCCACGCTTGCCGGCAATACTTCGGAGATGAATTCGTGAACATTCGCCTCGACACGGTCGTCAAGACCTTCGAAACCTTCCGCGCCGTGCATGGCGTCTCGCTCGACATCAAGAGCGGCGAACTGGTGGCATTGCTCGGTCCCTCGGGTTCCGGCAAGACGACCATTTTGCGCATGGTGGCCGGCCTGGAATTCGCCGATGGTGGCCAGATCCATTTTGGCGAAGAGAATGCGACGGACATTCCAGTGCGCGACCGCGGCGTCGGCTTCGTCTTCCAGCATTATGCGCTCTTCCCGCACATGACGGTGGCGGAAAACATCGCCTTCGGCATGAAGGTATCGAAGGTCAAGCGGTCAACCGCCGACATCGACAAGCGCGTCGATGAACTGCTGGCCCTCGTGCAGCTTGCCGGTTTGGGTGAGCGCTTCCCGGGCCAGATCTCCGGCGGCCAGCGGCAGCGCGTGGCACTTGCCCGGGCACTCGCCGTCGATCCGCGCGTTCTGCTGCTCGACGAGCCCTTCGGCGCGCTGGACGCCAATGTCCGTCGCGACCTGCGCCGCTGGTTGCGCTCCATCCATGACGAGCTTGGCATCACCACCCTCTTCGTCACCCATGACCAGGAAGAGGCCCTCGACCTCGCCGATCGCGTGGTCATCCTCGACAAGGGCAAGATCGTTCAGCAGGGCACGCCGGAAGAGGTCTGCCGCCAGCCCGCCAATGCCTTCGTGATGCGTTTCCTCGGCGACACAAACGCACTGAAAGCCACGGTTGCGGCTGGCAAGGCAAAGGTCGATGCCATGGTTTATGCGGCCGACGGCCTGCATGATGGGCCGGCGGAACTTCTGTTTCGTCCGACCGACGTCGAATGGAGCAACGACCCTTCCAAAGGTGTGGGCGCAACCATTCTGCGCGTCCTCGACCGTCCGGGCTCGAAACGGGTACTGTCCAGGACCACCGACGGGACCGTCATCGAATTCGACGTCGCGCCGGAATTTTCAGCCACGATGGGCCAGTCGGGCTTCATCGAGATCCTGCGACCACGACTTTTTCAAGATTGAGACGCTGACCGGACCGGAAGCGATCAGCTTCCGGTCGCTGCCGCCGTCACCAGCGCCTTGGCATCCGCACCGTCCCAGGCCGCGGGACCGTTCATGCTGCCGAGCAGACACCCCTTGCCATCGACGAGCAGCGTGACGGGCAGGCCGAAGGCGAGACCTTCGCGCTTCAACTGGTTGAAGACCCCCATCGAGGCATCGCGGTAGAGCCCAAGCTGATCGACGCCGGTCTCTTCAAGGAAGGTCTGCGGCTTCTCGACATCGCCCGTATCGATATTGATCGCGAGCACCTGGAAGGCATCGCCACCGGCGGCCTCCTGCAGGTTGTTGAGCGCCGGCATTTCTTCGCGGCAGGGCACGCACCAGGTGGCCCAGAGATTTATGAGAACCGTCTTGTCGGCGAAGTTTGCCATGGTCATGGGCGCACCGGCCTTGTCCTGGAAGGTGAGCCCCTGGATGAGCTTCGGCTCGCTGACGGGGATCATCGCAGCGACATCGCCCTTCAGATAGGGGGTCAGGGTCTCTGCCCTGGCGACGGAACCCTCGCATTGCGCGGCATCTGCAGTCTCCACGGCATTGCCAGACATGGTCTGCTTCACGTATACCGCAGCCGCGCCGGCGACGATGCCGGCCACCGCCGCGATCGCAACCAGCTTGGTGGGGAAGAGACGCTCAGGTCTTTTTTCTGTCATGTCATTCTCCAGGACGGGCATTCCATGGCCGAGGCAACCAAAGACACCAAATCCTCCAACCAGATGTGGGGCGGTCGCTTCGCCTCCGGCCCGTCGGCCATCATGGAGGAGATAAATGCCTCCATCGGTTTCGACAAGAAGCTTTACGCCCAGGACATCCGCGGCTCAAAGGCGCATGCGACCATGCTGGCGCACCAAGGCATTATCTCGGCCGAAGATAAAGACAAGATCCTTCACGGCCTGGACACGATCCTGTCAGAGATTGAAAGCGGAAGCTTCACCTTCTCGCGCAAGCTCGAAGACATCCATATGAACATCGAGGCGCGCCTTGCCGACCTGATCGGCCCGGCCGCCGGTCGCCTGCATACCGCCCGCTCGCGCAATGATCAGGTGGCGCTCGACTTCCGCCTCTGGGTCAAGGAAGAACTGCAGAAGACCGAAGCAGCCTTGTCCGGCCTGATCGCAGCCTTCCTCGACCGCGCCGAAGAACATGCCGACACGGTCATGCCAGGCTTCACCCATCTCCAGACGGCCCAGCCGGTGACCTTCGGTCATCACTGCATGGCCTATGTCGAGATGTTCGGCCGCGACCGTCAGCGCGTGCGCCACGCGATCGAACACCTGGATGAAAGCCCGATCGGGGCTGCGGCACTCGCCGGCACCGGTTATCCGATCGACCGCCACATGACGGCGGCCGCACTCGGCTTCCGCGAACCGACCCGCAATTCGATCGACACGGTCTCCGACCGCGACTTTGCGCTGGAATTCCTCTCGATCGCCTCGATTGCCGCCGTGCACCTGTCGCGGCTTGCCGAAGAGATCGTCATCTGGTCGACGCCGCAATTCGGCTTCATCCGCCTGTCGGACGCCTTCTCGACCGGCTCCTCGATCATGCCGCAGAAGAAGAACCCGGATGCGGCCGAACTGGTGCGCGCCAAAACCGGCCGCATCAACGGCTCGCTGATTGCGCTGCTGACCGTCATGAAGGGCCTGCCGCTTGCCTATTCCAAGGACATGCAGGAAGACAAGGAACAGGTCTTCGACGCGGCTGAAAGCCTGGAACTGGCGATTGCCGCCATGACCGGCATGGTCACCGACATGACGATCCGCACCGACCGCATGAAGGCTGCCGCCGGCACCGGTTATTCGACGGCAACCGACCTCGCCGACTGGCTGGTGCGCGAAGCCGGCCTTCCCTTCCGCGATGCCCATCATGTGACCGGCAATGCGGTCGCGCTGGCCGAGAAGAAGGGCTGCGATCTGGCCGAGCTTTCGCTGGACGAACTGCAGGGCATCAACGCGGCAATCACCGCGGATGTCTTCAATGTCTTGACCGTGGAAGCCTCGGTTGCCAGCCGCAAGAGCTTTGGCGGCACGGCGCCTTCGGAAGTGCGCAAGCAGATCTCCTGGTGGCGGGCGCGCAACTGATCACCCGCACTTGCGGGACACATCACGACAAGAGGGGTGCACAAGCGCCCCTTTTTTCGCTAGAGCCTAGAACAACAACATTTCTATGGACCGGGTCATGGTGAATTCGCTGAAACGCACGACGCTCACGCTCTCTCTTGTGCTGGCCGCCTCGCTGGCCCTGTCCGCCTGCGGCCGCAAGGGCGATCTCGACCCGCCGAGCACGCCGGTCGACCAGCAGAACAAGCGCGGTGTCGAGGCAGAAAAGACCCCCGACACCCCCTTCCTCCTCGATCCGCTTCTTTGACAGGGCTGAACCCGTGAACCACTTCGAGTATCGCGACGGCGTCCTCTACGCCGAGGGCGTGGCCATTCCCGAGATTGCCCGTGCCGTCGGCACACCCTTCTACTGCTATTCGACCGCGACGCTGGAGCGCCACTACAAGGTCTTCTCCAAGGCTTTCGACGGGGTCGACGCCCTCGTCTGCTATGCGATGAAGGCCAATTCCAACCAGGCCGTCCTGAAGACGCTGGGTCGCCTCGGCGCCGGCGTGGACGTGGTCTCGGAAGGCGAACTCCGCCGCGCGCTGGCCGCCGGCATTCCGGCAAGCCGCATCATGTTCTCCGGCGTCGGCAAGACACCGAGCGAGATGGATTTGGCCCTCGAAGCCGGAATCTACTGCTTCAACATCGAGAGCGAGCCGGAACTGGAAGTGCTGAACCAGCGCGCCATCAAGGCCGGCAAGGAGGCGCATGTGTCCTTCCGCGTCAATCCGGATGTCGACGCCAAGACCCATGCGAAGATCTCGACGGGCAAGAAGGAAAACAAGTTCGGCATTTCCTTCGAGCGCGCCCGTGCCGTTTACGCCCGTGCCGCGAGCCTGGAAGGCATTCAGGTAACCGGTATCGACATGCATATCGGCAGCCAGATCACCGATCTGCAACCCTTCGAGGACGCCTTCGGCCTGTTGCGTGAACTGGTAGAAACGCTGCGTGGCGACGGTCATACGATCGAACACGTCGACGTCGGCGGTGGCCTCGGCATTCCCTACAAGGACGACAACAATCCGCCGCCTGAGCCGGACGCCTATGCCCGGATCGTCAAGGACCAGCTGTCGAGCCTGAATTGCCGGATCGTCACCGAGCCCGGCCGCCTGATCGTCGGCAATGCCGGCATTCTGGTGACCGAGGTCATTTACGTGAAGGACGGCGGCGACAAGACCTTCGTCATCGTCGACGGCGCGATGAACGACCTGATCCGCCCGACGCTTTACGAGGCCTATCACGAGATCAAGCCTGTGGTGATTTCGGCAGCGAATGCCCCGCGCATCAAGGCTGATGTCGTGGGGCCCGTCTGCGAGACCGGCGATTATCTGGCACTCGACCGGGAGATGGCCATGCCGAAGCCGGGCGATCTGATCGCGGTGGGCTCCGCTGGCGCCTATGGCGCCGTGCAGGCTGGCACCTACAACACCCGCCGGCTGGTGCCGGAGGTGCTGGTCAACGGCAACGACTTTCACGTGATTCGCCCGCGCCCGAGCTATGACGATCTGATCGCGCTCGATTCGGTGCCGGACTGGCTGGCCTGATCCATTCACAATTCGGCGATGAGGCGGGAAAAACTCCTGCCTCGTCCCGGCCGCCCTCGTCTTCGCCACAAAGACTGCTATCTTCGAGAACAATCCGCCGTGCCTGACGCGTGGCGAACTCGGAGACCAGACGGATGAGCTCTTCCCGCCCGGCCGGCCACAGGAAAGGCGCCTTCAAGGACGACCCGGCGCTCGCACGTCGCGTCGGTCTCAAACGTGTGCTTGCCCGCTCCGTGCTGTTTGCCGAGCGCCTGCTGCCGCTCTTCTTGCCGGTCGCAGGCACCGCCGCCCTCTTCGTCTCGCTCGCCTGGTTCGGTGTCTACCGCGAAGTGCCTGACATCCTTCGCCTCGCGATCGTCTTCATCCTCGTCTTTGCCTTCGTCGGCTCGTTCCTGCCCTTCCTGAAGCTCAGGCTGCCGAGCATCTCCGAGGCCGACCGGCTGCTCGAAGAGCGCAACGGCCTTGCCCACCAGCCGGTAGCGGTGCAGGACGACCAGATCGCGTCCGACACGCCCTTTGCCCGCGCGCTCTGGCAGGAACACCAGCGACGCATGGCCGAGCGGATTGCAGCCCTCGACGCCGGCCTGCCGCAGCCGGACATCGCCCGCCACGACCGTTACGCGTTGCGCGCCGTGCCGGCGCTGCTCTTCGTCACGGCTCTCGCCTATTCCGGCTCCAACGGTGCCGGCTCCATCGCCGATGCCTTCCGACAGCATGTGCCGGAGAGCGAGGCGCCATCGATCCGCATCGACGCCTGGATCACGCCGCCGAGTTATACCGGCCAGCCGCCGGTCTTTCTTTCGGGCCTCGGCACACAGGACACGGCCGGCGTCACCGTACCGCAGAAATCCAAGGTCACTGTCCGCATCAGCGGCGGAGTTTCCGACGAGAAGGTTCTCTTTGTTCAGCAGTCGGACGGCACAGTCCTCGACGTGGCGGAGAAGGACGATGCGGCCGGTACGCTCACGGCCGGCTCCGAGATGGACGCCAGCAGCCAGACGACCGTCCCGACCCCACCACCAGCGCCGGCGCCCAGCGCTTCCATGACGGCGCGCACCCATGAGCTGGAACTTGCGGAAGCGGGCGAACTGCGCGTCGCCGACCGCCTCTGGACGATTGGCGTTACGCCGGACAAGGCCCCCGAGATCGCTTTCGACGGCGTGCCGCGCCGCGCGATCAATGGCGCGCTCGAAATCGCCTTCATCGCCAGGGACGATTACGGCCTGCAGAAGGCGCATGCCGAGATCGTGCCGGTCGAGGAGCAGCCGGGTGCCACACCGCTCTACCCCCTGCCCGAATACAAGCTCGACCTGCCGCGGCACAATGCCCGCGACACCAAGGGGGTTGCGAGCCGCAACATCACCGAACACCCGCTCGCCGGCCAGATGGTGGAGATCACGCTTGTTGCAACAGACGGCGCCGGTCAGACGGGCCGCAGCGAGCCGATCGAGATGCAACTGCCCGCGCGCAACTTCAGCGAACCGCTCGCGGCCTCGGTCGCGGAACAGCGGCAGGTCTTTGCGCTCGATACCCGTCAGATGCCGCGGGCGATCGCCTTCAACGAGGCACTGGTCCTGCGCGCCGACGAGACCATCCCCGACCTCGGCAACTTCATCGCGCTCGAAAGTGCGCGGGCGCGCATGAACATGGCACGCGGCGAAGAACGGCTGAAGGACACGGCGGACTATCTCTGGGAAATCGCACTCGGCATCGAGGACGGCGATCTGTCGCTTGCCGAACGCCGGCTGCGGGACGCCCAGCAGGCCCTGTCCGAAGCGTTGGAGAATGGTGCCTCCGACGAGGAGATCCAGCGGCTGATGGCAGAGCTGCGCAACGCGATGCAGGAATTTCTTCAGGCGCTGGCCGAGCGCATGCCCAACCAGCAGGGCGAACCGCAGCAGAATGCCCAAAACATGCTGCGCCAGCAGGATCTCGACAACATGCTCGACCAGCTGGAAAACCTCGCCCGCTCCGGCAATCGCGACGAGGCCCAGCAGCTGTTGTCCGAACTGCAGCGCATGATGAACAACCTGCAGGCCGGCCGGCCGCAGCAGGGCCAGCAGCAGCAGAGCAGCGAGGCCCGTCGCCAGATCGACAAGCTCGGCGAGATCATGCAGCAGCAGCAGCGGCTGATGGACGAGACCTTCCGCCTCGATCAGGCACTGCGCGACCGCATGCAGCGCGGCGATCCGCAGCAGGGTGAAGAGGGCGCGGAAGGCCAGCAGCAACAGGGCGAGCAGGGTCAGCAGAACCTCGACGGCATGACCGCCGAGCAGCTGCGCGAAGCTCTGCGGCAGCTGCGCGAACAACAGGACCAACTCGGCCAGCAGCTCGGCGACTTGCAGGAAGGCCTCAAGGGCCTCGGCATGGAACCGGGTCCGGGCTTCGGCGAGGCACAAGGGGAAATGCAGGGCGCCGGCGAAGCGCTGGGCCAGGGCCAGGGTGGCCCGGCCGTCGAGGGCCAGGGACGCGCCATGGAGGCGCTCCGCCAGGGCGCCCGCGACATGATGAACCAGATGATGCAGGCGCAGCACGGCCAAGGTGGCCAGGGCCCGCAAATGGGTCAGGGCCAGGGCAACCAGGACGGCCGCGACCCGCTCGGTCGTCCACGCGCCACGAGCGGCCCCGACTTCGGCGAACAGGTCAAGGTTCCCGACGAGATCGACGTCCAGCGCGCCCGCGAGATCCTTGAAGCCATTCGCGAGAAGCTCGGCGAGAACACGAGCCCCGAGATCGAACGGCGCTACCTGGAACGGCTGCTCGACATCCAGTGAGGCCTGAGGCCTCACTGGAGCGACGGCGCCAAGTCACCAGGGTGTCACGCCGTCCGGCTCGTGAAAGCCTCCCGATCCGCCCCTCTGGCCCAGGGCGAACAGCACGGGAAGCCTTGCCCCCTCTTCGGGCGTCATGAAGCCTTGGCCGGTCAGATCCGTCTTCACGAAACCCGGGCTGACGGAATTCACCGTGATCCCGGCATCCTTCAGTATTTCATGCAGCTGGATGGTCAGCATGTTGAGCGCAGCCTTCGAGGCATTGTAACCGATGAAGCGTGCAGCATAGTAGGGCGAGGTCGGATCGCTGTTGACGCAGAGCGATCCGAGCGAACTCGCCAGATTGACGATCCGCGCCGCCTGTGACTTGTGCAACAGCGGCAGCATGGCCTGCGTGACAGCAAGCGTGCCGAAGAAATTGGTCTCCATGACCCGGCGCACGGCATCGAGCGAAGCCGTATCCGGCGGGCCATCGGCGAAATCGAATATGCCGGCATTGTTGACGAGGATGTCGAGACGGCCGAATTCCTCCGCAATAGACCGAGCGGCAGAACCGATGGAAGCCTGATCGAGGAGATCGAGCGGCACGACAGAGACGGATCGGCCGCTCCGGGCGAGATGCTCGACTTCAACGGCAAGCTTCTGCGGGTCACGCGCCGCCATGATCACATGCACACCTGAAGCGGCCAGCTGACGCGCGATCTCCAGGCCTATCCCCTTGTTTGCACCCGTGACGAGGGCAACCGATATTTCTGTCATGAAAGGTCCTTCCGTTGCTGACGATGAGCCGTCATAATATGAAGGATCATTCAGTTTGAGGATTCGCATTTGGCACCGGTCACGCCACAGTCGCTTTCCCCCCGGAAAAGGCCGCGTCAGGCCCGCGCGGCCGCGACCGTGGATGCGATCTACGAGGCGACCATTCAGGTTTTGCTGAGCGACGGACCACAGCGGCTGACGACCACGCGTGTGGCCGAACGCGCCGGCGTCTCGGTTGGCACAATGTACCAGTATTTTCCGCAGAAGCGGGCCCTGATCCATGCGCTCAACGAGCGCTACCTGGACATTCTCGCAGAGAGGATCGAAGCCACCTGCCGCCAGCAGCACGGCGCGTCGGCCGGCATGATGGTCGTGGCCCTGATCGAGACCTATTGGCAGGCGAAGACGGAAAGGCCGGAGGTGACGCGTGCGCTCTACCGTTCGGTTGCCGATCTCGACAATTCTGCCCTGATCGAGAGTTTCGCCCAAAGGGTCGATTCCGCAACGACCCAAATGCTGGAAAGCGCCAGCGACAGCTGTTTTCAGGACCTGGCGCTGGTCAATCGCACGCTTGTGACGACCATCTTCGGTGCGGTGCGCAATGCTTTCGAGCGGCAACTCGCAGACCAGGAGGCAGCCGGCATCATGCAACAGCTCGCGCTCATGTGCCGCGCCTATATCGAAGCAGTGTCGGCCCCTCGGTAGGACCGGGGATTTCAGCCAGAGAGCGCCGAAGCCACGGCCTTGCGGATATCAGGCAGGGCGAAAGGCTTGGAGACGACATCGACGATCTTCGCCGAAAGGTCGTCGGCACGCTCGCGTTGTTCCGCATAGCCCGTCATCAGCAGGATCTTCATCTCGGGAAATTCGGAATGGGCGCGATGGGCGAGCTCGATGCCGTCCATGACGGGCATGCGGATATCCGACAGCAAAAGATCGAAAACACCTTCCGAAAGCTTTTCCAGGCCTTCGGCGCCATCGGCGGCTTCGTGCGTTTCATGGCCGTCGAGCCGAAGCGCCCGGGCGACGAAGGAGCGCAGGGAGTCTTCGTCTTCGGTGATGAGGATTCTCGCCATGGTTGAATACTACTCCCGCGTCTTTTGAGCCTTGCGAGAGGCAAATCACCAGACTTTCCTTGTCGAGTGGTAAACGCGGGACGCTTTGTCCCGCGCGATGGTTAACAGCTCACTGCAGTCCGGTGGTGCGATGTCCCCTTGCGGGACGGCTCAGGCGTCGCCGGTGACCACGCCGACAAAGGGCAGTTCGCGGAATGCATAGGCCACGTCCATGCCGTAGCCGACGACGAAGTAATCGGGGCATTCGAAACCGACGTAATCTGCCTCAAATACTTCTTTCCGCTTCACTTTCTTGTCGAGAAGAACGGCGATCGTGACGCTGGCGGCGCCGCGCTCATACATCAGTTCCTTGGCGAATAGCAGGGTGCGACCGGACTCGAGAATATCGTCGATGAGGAGGATATTGCGCCCCTTCACGTCACTGTCGATGTCCTTGATGATCTTCACGCCCTGGGAGACAGTGCCTGTGCCATAGCTGGACAGGGTGATGAACTCGACTTCAGGCGCCAGACCCACGTCATGCAACGCACGAATGAGGTCTGCGGCGAAGATGAAGGAACCCTTGAGCACCGAGATGACCAGAAGGTCGTCGCAGGGACCCTTGATGATATCCTGTGCGAGTTCGAGATTGCGCTGCCGGATCTGCTCGGCGGTAAAGAGCGGTTCGATATTCTTTCCGCGAACAACGGGCATGGGAAACTCCTAGCGTGTCGACCTGAGGTCCTTGAGCCGGCAACCTGCCGGAAAGGCAAGGCCCTTAGCACACGGGAGCCTGTTAGACACCCGCCTCTTCGAAGGAAAGCCGGACTTCCGGCGTTTTTCCACCAGGATGCTGAAGCCGGGTGACGATCCCGCGGCTCTCACCGCCATCAAGGCGTGCCACCGGTGGCTCGATATAGGTGCTGGCGACAACCTGCCCATCGAGCAGGAGATCGGCCCGAAGCTTGGGCAGGGTCACCGCACGGCCGGTGCGGTTCTCAACGATGGCGTTGAGCAGCAGAACCCGCATGCCGTTGCGATCCTGCGGCGTGAGGTTCACATGGGTGAAATCGAGCGGCTTGGCAGCGATCTCGGGATGTTCGCCGCCGCCGAAAACAAGCTGGCCGGCGAGGGAAAACATGGACACGAAGGCGATGGCGACCAGAAGCGAGAAGGCGACATCCGAGAGTTGTTGAAGCCGGGTTTCGACGCGATCAATCCCCGTGCGCAGCAAAGCGCGGAGATCAGGGGGCGTCGGCGCCGAGAACGGGGCGGCGGACGGACGCGGCGACGGCTTCGGAGTCTCGCGCACGGTGATAAACTGTGCATCGACGACGTCGGCACGCCCCATGCGCTGATGAGGCTCGATCCGGCGGCGGGCACGATCCGGCGGCAGGAGGTCGAGGTCCGCAGCTGCGGCCTGCTTCTGGTGACGGAAAGCGCTCATGCGTGCGGACCTTTCGCACAGCCAAATCGGATACCCGAAAGTCGGCGGTTGAAACGAATCCTCTCCAGACGTAAATTCAAATGGTTAATGCTTCGGAAACACGGGCGGAAAAGCCTGGGATCGGGAAGCATGTTTACCGGCCGTTGACGATCTTCGTTTACGAGCCCCAAACCTCGGACATCTCAGACTGGGCCCCCTTTGATCCATTTCGAAAATGTCGGCCTGCGCTATGGAATGGGACCGGAGATCCTCCGCGACCTGACATTCGACCTGCCGAAAGGGTCCTTCCAGTTCCTGACCGGCCCGTCCGGCGCCGGCAAGACGACGCTGTTGCGGCTGCTCTTCATGTCCCTGCAGCCGACGCGCGGCCTGATCAAGAGCTTCGGCCGCGACATCACCAGCATTCCGCGCGGCGAACTGCCCATGCTGCGCCGCCGCGTCGGCATCGTCTTCCAGGATTTCCGCCTGCTCGACCATCTGACCACGTATGAGAACGTGGCGCTGCCGCTGCGTGTGCGCGGCAAGGCGGAACAGACCTACAAGCAGGATGTCATCGAGCTCCTGAAATGGGTGGGTCTCGGCGAGCGCATCAACGTTCTGCCGCCGGTGCTTTCGGGTGGGGAAAAGCAACGCGTGGCGATTGCCCGCGCCCTGATCGACCGGCCGGAAATCCTGCTCGCCGACGAGCCGACGGGCAATGTCGATCCGCCCATGGCGCGCCGGCTTTTGAGCCTTTTCCTGGAACTCAACCGCCTCGGCACGGCGGTGGTCATCGCGACCCACGATCTCGCGCTGATGGACCAGGTGGATGCGCGACGGATGATCCTCACCGACGGGCGGCTCGACATCTATGAATGAGATCACCCCAAATCCCGGCCAGAAGAAGCGCCGCGTCGAGATGACAGTGCGGCCGACCGGCCCGATCCTGCCGCCGTCGAACATACAGGGCAATGCCCTGATGGTGGTGATCGCCATCATGGCCTTCCTCGCCTGCCTGACGCTTGGCGGCGTCTCCATGGTGCGCGCGACGGCATCCAGCTGGCAAAGCGAGATTTCCCGCGAAATCACCATCCAGATCACGCCCGCAGACGGGCTCGACATGGGGGCAGCGCTCGTCAAGGCCCGCGACCTGGCGCTGACCTTCGTCGGCACACGCGACGGCCAGATCATGGACGACAGCGCAACGGCCCGCCTGCTCGAACCCTGGCTGGGCACCGGATTGAACCTGGAGGACCTGCCGCTTCCGCGGCTGATCGTCATCACCATCGACGAGAGCAATCCGCCGGATTTCGAGGCCATGCGCGCGCTGCTGAAGGTGGAGGTGCCGCAGGCATTCCTCGACGATCACCGCACCTGGGTCGACCGACTGGTGCAGATGGCAAGCACGACGGTGCTGATTGGCTCCGGCATCCTCATCCTCGTCTTCACGGCCATGGTGCTGACCGTGGTCTTCGCGACCCGCGGCGCCCTGTCCGGCAACCGCCACATCATCGAAGTGCTGCACTTCGTCGGCGCCGAAGGAAGCTTCGTCGCGCAGGAGTTCCAGAAGCACTTCCTGAAGATCAGCCTCAAGGGGGCGGCAGCCGGCGGCCTGCTCGCCGCAGTCTTCTTCGCGCTGGCCGGTTTCTGGCAGAGTCGCTCGCTGGCGACCCCGGAAAGTGACCAGGCGACCGCGCTCTTCGGCACCTTCACCATTGGCTGGGGAGGTTATGTCGGCATTTTCGCGACCATGGTCGTCATCGCGCTTTTGACCACGATCACGGCACGGTTGACGGTGATGCGGACGATCTACGAAATCGACCTGATCCGCTCGGATCCGGCCCGCACCGACGGCTTGCTGGACGACTAACGAAAACTCGCATGTTGACTTGCCTTAAAGCCGCCTGTTCGCTGTGGGAAATCCCGGCTAATCACGGGCAATGAGCATGGATCGCATGACGCCAAATCAACCATTGCGAGACGGCGACCGGCCCCGTTCGGACGCCGGCCTTTTCGCGCGGAAAGGCCTGATCCGCAGGGTTTTGCGCTATGGCGGCATGCTTGTCATCCTGTGCACGGCCGTGCTCGTGGCTGGCTTCCTCGTCTTTGCTGATTCGGTCACCGGCATGCGACCGCCCGAGACGGTGAAGGCCGATGCAATCGTTGTGCTGACCGGCGGCTATCAGCGAATCGAGCAGGCGATCGACCTTTTGAAGCGCGGCTACGGTGAAAGATTGCTGATTTCGGGCGTCAATCCGGCAACGACGCCCGGCCAGATCCGCAAGGCGACGCGAACCTCGCCGGATGTTTTCGAATGCTGCGTGGACATCGGTTACGGTGCAATCGACACGATCGGCAATGCGAACGAGACGGCGATCTGGATCCGCGACAAGGGCTACGGTTCCGTTCTGGTCGTGACCAGCAATTACCATCTGGCCCGCAGCCTGATGGAACTGCGGCGCGGCGCACCAGACACCGAGTTCATCGGCTACCCCGTGGTGAACGCCGACCTGAAGACCCGGGCCTGGTACAGCGAGCCGGACGCGATGCGCACCATGCTGGCGGAATATGTCAAGACGGTTGTCGCCTATGTCCGGGGCGTGACCGGCTGGAGCCGGGACCAGGGCCTGCGCCCGGAAGGTGAAATCACCGAATCTGGCCGCAGCTCCTGACGGATCAGCGCAAGCGAGCGCTTTTGCTCATCGCAGTTTTCCTCTAAGCACGTCTTTGCCCGCCCTCGAGAGCCACATGATATGATCCAACTGCGTTCAATCCTCTTCAACATCGCCTTCTATGCAAATCTGATCCTCAGGATGATCGTGCTGTCGCCGATCTATTTCCTGCTGCCGCGCAAGAAGGCCTTCTTTGTGCCGAAGGACTGGGCGCGCTCCAACCACTGGCTGATGGAGAAGATCGTTGGCACGACCTTCACTGTGGAGGGTCTGGAAAACATCCCGAAAAGCGGTGGCTATATTCTCGCCCCGAAACATCAGTCTTTCTGGGACACCTATGCGCTGCTGCCCTGGCTGGATGACCCGGTCTATATTCTTAAGCGCGAACTGATGTGGATCCCGATCTTCGGCTGGTATGTGGCCAAACAGCGCATGATCCCGGTCAATCGCGGCGCCAAGGGCAAGGTGATGGCGCAGGTGATCGAGCGCACCAAGCTGGAAATGGCGAACGGCCGTCAGCTGATTATCTATCCCGAAGGTACACGGCGCCCGCCGGGTGCAGCGCCGGACTACAAATATGGCATCGCGCGCCTCTACCGGGACATCAACGTGCCGGTCGTGCCCGTCGCCATGCATCCCGGCCTGTTCTGGCCGCGCCGCAAGTTCTTGCGCTTTCCGGGACATTTCGTCGTGCGCATCCTGCCACCGATCGA
The DNA here is from genome assembly GCF_030369675.1 of Peteryoungia algae. Taxonomy (NCBI): domain Bacteria; kingdom Pseudomonadati; phylum Pseudomonadota; class Alphaproteobacteria; order Hyphomicrobiales; family Rhizobiaceae; genus Peteryoungia; species Peteryoungia algae. The sequence continues at coordinate 2,829,226 of NZ_CP128477.1, forward strand.
GCCGGGTCTCGACCCCGACGTTTTCCATGAGACCCTGATGCAGCGACTGGAGGCGGCAAGCGACGAATTGCTGGTGAAGACGGCGAAGGAGAACCCTGATCTGCCGCTGCCGCCAACCGCCGTCAACAGGCTGAAGGAACTCGGAGCGCGCCAGACGCATTCCTAGGAAGAAGACGATCAGTCTCCGGACGGATCCGGGACGATCGCCGATGCCACGCTTTCGAGCCAGTGGTCGCGAATCCCGAGTTCTCGCAGATGCGCGACCGTATTGGCGACGTAGACCGGATTGGGACCGGACCGGCCCACAGCGCCCTCGACGATGCGGGCCGCCGCCTCGACGGTGATGGCGCCTGCATACTGCGGATGGGCACGGTCGATGACATAGGTCAGGGCGCGGATCTCGCGTCCATCGGCGACACGGGTGCGGACATGGCGTTCGAGATAGACACTGGTGACCAGCTCGCGTTCACGCAGATAGTCCACCGTGGACTGCCAGTCGGAAGGCGCCACGCGAAAGGCGACACCCTTGCAGGAACCACCCCGGTCGAGCCCGAGCACGAGACCCGGGCGCTCTTGCGTCCCGCGATGGACATAGGACCGGACACAGAGCGCACGGCGATAGCCGCCGAGATGGGCAAGCACCCGCTCTTGATAGGGGAAGCCCGGATTCCACATCAGCGAGCCGTAGCCAAAGACCCAAAATTCGTCCATATCGCACGCCAATCCAAGTCACAGCAGTGATCGCAACGAGGAGCAACCATGGCCATGTCGACCGCGCCGGAAAGCCCGATCAGCCGAAAGGTCGTCCGGCTCGGGGTTTTGATCGTCCTCGTCATCGCTGTCTATAGCGTCGGGTGGTATTTCGCTGCAGAATTCCTGAAGAATCGCATTCTCACCTTCTTCGGCGGCGGAAATCCGGCAGGCGTCACCGCATCCTGTGAAGACGCGACGATGGGCGGCTATCCCTTCCGCTTCCGTCTGAATTGCTCGCGGCTCACCGTCGACGATCACTTCCAGGGCGTCGCGGCCTCCTTCGGCCCGGTGCGGGCAGCAGCCCAGATCTACAATCCGGGCCACATCGTCTGGGAGATGGATGCACCGGCCGAGATCCGCTCCGCGCTTGGCTTCAATACGGCACTCGATTGGACCAACATGCAGTCGAGCTTCCGCATCGGCCTTTCCGGCCTGTCGCGCAGCTCGCTGATGCTGGAGGGGCTGAACGCGACGGTGACTTCGACAGCCTCCAGTCTGGCTCTGCAGGTGACAGCGCCCAGCGCCCAGTCGCACGTACGCCAGAACGAGGGCAACCTCGACTATGCGACACTGGTGCGCGATATGGTCGTGTCCGTCGGTGGGGAAAAGATCGCACTGCCGCCGATCTCGACAAGCCTCGATGCGACGCTTGCCGACAAGGGGGGCCTGCTCGACCCGCGGGTGGCGCAGGACCAGCGGCTCTACGGTACCCGGGGCGAGATCCGCCGGATGGTCGTCGATCTCGGCGAAGGCCGGGTGCTGACCCTGAGCGGCCCCTTCGAAGTCGGCGAGGACGGGCTGATTTCCGGGCGCATCAAGGTCGAAGTCGAACAGGTCCGTGCCTGGCGCAATGCCATGAAAACGGCCTATCCGGCAGAGGCCGACATGATCGACAATGTCGCCAACGTGCTTCGGGCCCTCGCGTTCGGCCGTGACAACAGCGAGGCCGAGATCACCATCCAGAACGGCGTGGCCGCCCTCGGTTTCATCCCGCTCGGACAGATCCCGCCGCTCTGAGGCCGCGGGACTGGCTCACTTGTCCAGCGAGTGGCGGCCGAAGTCTGGCACGTCGACGTCCTGGCCAGCCTGGACGATCGAGCGGCGGATGGTGCGGGTCCGCGAGAACAGCTCGAACAGCTTGTCGCCCTCGCCCCAGCGGATCGCCCGCTGCAGATAGGCGAGATCTTCCGAAAAGCGCGCCAGCATTTCGAGGATGGCATCCCTGTTGTGCAGGCACACATCCCGCCACATGGTCGGATCGGAAGCGGCAAGACGCGTGAAGTCGCGGAAACCGGACGCCGAATATTTGATGACTTCCGATTCCGTCACCGTCTCCAGATCATCGGCCGTACCGACGATGTTGTAGGCAATGATGTGCGGCAGGTGCGAGACAATGGCGAGCACCTTGTCGTGGTGGTGCGGGTCCATCTCGTCACACATCGATCCCAGTGCTTCCCAGAAGCCGCGCAGGCGGGCGAGCGCCTGGCCATCGGTGCCCTCGAGCGGTGTGAAGATGCACCAGCGGCCCTTGAAGAGACCCGCAAAACCGGCGTCCGGGCCGGACTTTTCCGTCCCCGCCAGCGGGTGGCCGGGAATGAAATGCACGCCGTCTGGCATGTGCGGCGCCATCTGCGCGATAACGGACGCCTTGGTCGAGCCGACATCGGTGACGATGGCACCGGCCTTCAGGTGCGGCGCAATCTGTTTGGCGACGGCTTCCGAGGCGCCGACGGGCACGGACACGATGACAAGATCGGCGTCCCTGACCGCCTCGGCTGCGGAGGCGTTGTAAGCCGTGCCGAGCTCCAGCTCTTCCGCCCGGCTCAGCGTCTCGGCGCTGCGGGTCGAGATGACGACCTCGTTCGCCAGACCGAGCCTCTTGACGTCGCGGGCGATCGACGAGCCGATGAGGCCGATACCGATCAGGGCGATGCGGTCGAACAGGATTTCAGACATCACGTGCGTTCCATGAATTCTGTGAGGGCGGCGATCACACCGATATTGGCCTCTTCGCTGCCGATCGTCATGCGGAGTGCATCTGGAAAACCATAGGACGAGACGGCGCGCAAGACGAAGCCGCGTTCTGTCAGGAAGCGATCGGCATCTGCGGCCCGCTTCCCGTCCCGATCGGGGAAGTGGATCAGAAGAAAATTGGTGACCGAAGGCGTGACGTCGAGGCCGAGCGCGGTGAGTGCCTCGGAGACGCGTGCGCGCCAGACCTCGTTGTGCTCGACGGCCTTTGCCACATGCGCCTGGTCGCGCATGGCGGCGGCACCGGCGAGGAGCGCCGGCGTGTTGATGTTGAACGGCCCACGCACCCGGTTCATCGCATCGATGATGTCGGCAGCTCCAAAGATCCAACCGATGCGCAGAGCCGCAAGCCCGTAGACCTTGGCGAAGGTCCGGGTCATCACGACGTTGCGGTTGGCAGAGACGAGTTCCACTCCGGCCTCGTAGTCATTGCGGCGGACATATTCGGCATAGGCTGCGTCAAGTACCAGGACCACATGCGATGGCAGGGCCGCATGCAGCCGCTTGATGTCGGCATAGGGCACATAGGTGCCGGTCGGATTGCCGGGATTGGTGAGGAACACGATCTTCGTGCGCTCGGTAACGGCGGCCAGGATCGCATCGACATCGACGCGCCGATCGTTTTCCTTGACCGTCACCGGTGTTCCACCGGCCGCCAGGATCTGGATCCGGTAGAGCAGGAATCCATGCTCCGTGATGATGCCCTCGTCGCCCGGTCCAAGATAGATATTGGCAAGCAGGGCAAGCAATTCACCCGAACCATTGCCGCAGAGGATGTTGGCCGGGTTCAGGCCATGGACCTCGGCGATCGCATCCCGGAGCATACGGGCCTGACCGTCGGGATAGATCTCGAGCGTTTCGGCAGCGATGCGGAAGGCATCCATGGCCTTCGGGCTCGGGCCGACAGGCGTTTCATTGGACGACAGCTTGAAGACGCGCGCAACGCCGCCCGCATGGTCCTTGCCAGGAACATAAGCGGCGATTTCCATGACCCCCGGACGGGGTACCGGCTTTATCGAGGCGTTCATGAGGCTCATTCCCGGCCGTCGGGCGGCAAGAGGCCACCCCTTCACTTGGGGCTTGGGATTACTTCGGAACGCAGCGTTTGTCGAGGCAGGCGAGCGCCGCAGCCTCTCGCGGTGACGAATGCAATGACAAAGGATCAGACCAGAGGCAGCCGGTTGCGCGTCGTCGGCACACCCTGCGGCGCGAGAACGGGGGCGAAGACACGGCGCGAGGCACGCGAGGCGACCGGAAGCCCCTGATAGAGCCTTTTCTGAGCCTCGACCACGATGACACCGGAAAAGGCAGGCCAGAGCACGCTGCCGAGACGCTCGAAACCGCGCCGAAGTCTCAAGATCGCCCGGATTTTCGACGGCGGGAAAAACAAGGCCTCCGCCGAGGCGCCGGGCGTGAAATTGGTTTCGCGCATGAGCGAGGTGAGCTGCCCGCGCGAATAGGGACGGCCCGAGCCGAAGGGCGTATGCTCCATGCGGGCCCAGACGCCGCGACGATTGGGCACGACGATGACCAGGCGCCCGCCCGGCGCCAGCACCCGCCAGACCTCCTTCAGCGTCTCGCGCGGGTTCTCGGCAAATTCCAGCGAATGGACCATCAGCACGCGGTCGACGGAACTGTCCGGCAGCGGCAGCTCCTCATCGAAGACCAGCGCCGTGGCCGAGGGTTCGCCGACCGGCCAGTTCACCGCGCCCTGCCCCGCCGGCATGAAGGCCATCGTGCGCTCGGTATCGGCACGGAAGCGATCGAGAAACGGACTGCAGTAGCCGAGGCCGACCAGCCGCTCCTGCGGCAGCCGTGCCCAGACCGACGACAACGCCTGCGCAATCGACTGCTCCGCAACCCGGCCGAGCATCGTATAATAAAACTGCCTTAGATCGACGATATCGACATGCATGAACTTATTGTTAGCAGCCCATCATTGGACTTCAAGACGTGAGCAGGTACATTCGCTGCAAAGAGGTGGGACATAAAAAAGCGGGTCGACAATGAAATCTCTGCAGATTGAAGTTTTCATCTGCCGAAGTGACAACTTCGGCGTACTTCTTCATTGCCCCGAGACGGGTGAGACGGCCTCGATCGACGCCCCGGAATTCGATCCGATCGTCAAGGCAGCCGAAAAACACGGCTGGACGATCACCCATATCTTCACCACGCATCATCATGGCGACCATGTCGAAGCCAATTTGGCGCTGAAGGAAAAATACGGCTGCGAGATCATCGGCCCGCGCAACGAGGCTGCTGCGATCCCCGGTATCGACCGAACCGTCGGCGATGGCGACGAGTTCACCTTCGGCAAGCGACCGGTGCGCGTGATCGAGACGCCGGGCCACACGGCAGGCCACATCTGCTTTCACCTGCCCGACGACATGCTGCTCTTTGCTGCCGATACGCTGTTTGCGCTCGGATGCGGGCGGCTTTTCGAACGCTCGGCGCTCGACATGTGGCACTCGCTGCAGAAGCTCGCCGCACTGCCAGACGAAACGATCGTCTATTTCGGCCATGAATACACGCTCTCGAATGCACGTTTTGCGGTGACCATCGATCCGGAAAACACCCGGCTGAGATCCCGCGCAGAACTGATCGAGATGCAGCGCAAGCGCGGCGATTTCACCGTTCCGACGACGATCGGCCTCGAGAAGGAGACCAACCCCTTCCTGCGCGCCGGCGACCCGGATGTGCGCAGGACGCTCGGCATGGAAGACGCGACAAACGACGAGGTCTTCGCCGATATCCGCAAGCGCAAGGACACGTTTTGATGCAGCCAGCTGACATCATCGAAACCCTCGGCATGCAGCGCCATCCCGAGGGGGGCTGGTATGTGGAAACCTGGCGCGACGCAAATGGCGGACCGCGGGGGCATTCGACGGCGATCTACTACCTCCTTCAGGCCGGCGAGCGATCGCACTGGCACAAGGTGAAGGATGCGGCCGAGGCCTGGCACTACTATGCCGGTGCGCCGCTCGCACTTCATCGCTCGAAGGATGGGGTCACACAGGAAACCGTGGTGCTTGGCCTGGACTTTGCCGCAGGTCAGCGCCCCCAGGCGATCATCGCGGCGGATGAATGGCAGTCCGCCGAGAGTCTGGGCGCCTTCACCCTCGTCGGCTGCACGGTCGCACCCGGCTTCGACTTCTCCGTCTTCGAAATGGCCCCGCCTGGATGGGCCCCTGGCCCCTAGTTTCTCCGGTCAGTAGATGGACAGCGTAAGCGTCAGGACCACTTGCGCCGCATAATAGGTCACCCAGACAATATAGGCAGCGACACCATCCATCGGATGGTCGGGTCCGAACCAGTATTTCCGCATCGTCAGGATGAGATCGGACAGCATGAAGAGGCTGGCGCCGACGAAGACGAGCGGGTTCTGGAGACCAAGGGTCAGCCAGACAAACGCCATGAAAAGCAGGATATAGAGGCCAATCGGAAGCGCAAGCCGCCCGGCCGGTTTCCAGATGCGCACGAGGACGCCGAGTGTGAGGACAGCGATGAGGCCGCCTGCAACGACGCGCCAGAGCGCAGCGAAAGCGATCGACGGATCGGCGATGGAAATCAGAAGCAGGACATAGGCAACATGTGCGAGCAGGAAGGCTGCGACACCGCCGATAAAGGCACGTTCACCGTCGAAGGCAAGCGATAGATCGCCAAGCGCCCCGAGTGCCAGCGCGGCCACCAGCAAGGGTGGGGCGTCGATCGCAAAGGCGTAGAGCGCGAGCAGAAGGACCGGCAGCGTCTTCCACACGGCCCGCAAGACGGTCTTGTCCCGCGGCAGGATCCAGAGATAGCCACTGCCGAGCGCGATCGAGAGCCAGAGAATACTGGTCGCACTTGCCATTCAGCCCTCCGTCAGGTTGCCCGTTCCCTTTTCCGGAAGACCATATCGCGAGCGGCAAGCATGGCGCCACCGGTGATCAGCAGGCAGGCCAGGCCAATATTGACACTGAGTTCGCCGAAACCGGACAGGATCAGGATCAGCGTGGAAAAGAGCGGCGCGGCATAGCTGGATGCGCCGAGGATCTGGATGTCGCCGTTCTTCACGCCATAGTCCCAGACATAGAAGGCCAGTCCGACGGGAAAGAGGCCAAGCCCGACCACGGCGGCCCATTGTGCCAGATCATCCGGCCAGACGGTGGTTTCGAGGACGAGATGGCAAGCGAGGGAGAGGAGGGATGTGGCCAGGCACAAGCCGGTCACCACGTCCGTGGAGACCTTCTCGAACTTGCGGCTGATGAGCGAATAGGCGGCCCAGGTGAAGGCGCAGAGAAAGGCGGTGAAATAGCCGAGGCTATAGGCCGGATCAAAGGCAAAGCCGTTCTTGCCGACGATCAGCGCGGTGCCGACAAGACCGCAGAGCGCTCCGACAATGTGGTGCCAGCCGAGCTTTTCGCCCGGCAGGAATGCCGAGCCGACGACGATCAGGAGCGGCCAGAGATAGGCAATAAGCCCGGCCTCGACGGCCGGCGCGTTCCGAAGCGCAGTAAAATAGAAGAAATGATAGCCGAAGAGGCCACCGACGCCGGCGAGCCAGACCTTCGGCGACTGGCGAAGTCCCTTCAGGCGCGCAGGCTGGGCGATGAAGAGCAGAATGCCCGGCAGGCTGCCGATGGCAAAAGTGATGGCCGAAAGCTGGAAGGGCGGCATGGTGCCGGAGGCAGCCGTCATGAGGGCGAGGAAGGACCACATCAGGATCGCCGTGAACCCGATGAGCGTTGCCTTGGTCTTCATGAAGTCTCCCTGAGGCGGGGCTCGCCCGCTGCACTCTAGCCGTCGAATTTCTCTGCGGTCACATGCACCGTCCCGTAACGCGTCGGGATCTTCGCATAGACGGGAGCATATAGCTTCAGCGTCGCCGTCTTGGCAAACCAGATCTCCATGCCGGTGACCGACTTCAGGTATTCGATGTCCTTGCGTCCCTTGCGATAGCCGGACTTCGGCACATAGCGGACCGAGCAGACGATCGCCTCACCCTTCGCGCTACCGGCCGTAAACCTGGACAAGCGGTTCGGTGACAGGACGAGATCCATGCGGCTCTCTCCGTCATAGACCGGCAGGGTCTGCCCGCAGACATCCGCATCGCCGGGGATCAGCAGTGCCCCGATCGGATCCAGCACCGCCTTGAGGTCGGAGGCCTTCACAGGCACCCAGGAGCCCGGCTTGGGGCGCTCGGGCTTGACGCGGGTCTCCACGACATTGCCGCCTGAAAACAGGACTTCATAGGTGCTCGCCCGCTTCCCACTCTTGTAATCCAGCGCATAACGCCGGGGCAGCATTCGCCCACCGATCATCGTACCGCTGACCGTGCTTTTGGCGGCGACCTCGCGGACAATGTCGACGAGCCCGGAAGAGTGGAACTGGCCGGAAATCGTGTAGCGATCGGAGACCACTTCCGTCTGGAAAGTCATGCGCGCAATGGGCAGGATGCCCAGCGCCACGCTGTAGCTGGTGTGGTATCGATAATCTTCGGCACCGGCGCCCGCAGGCATCAGGGCGAGGAAGGCAAGGGAAAGGCCGATGAAACGCAAGGCGCCATCTCCATTTGGGGGGGGGCAGAGCCGGAATGCCGGCGCAATCGAGCATGCATACTTGCCACGGACTGTGGCAAGAAAATATCCGAGAGATCGACCGGAGCCGGAAAATCCAAGGTTTGGCTTGACGCGCCGGTTCTCACTGACTATAGAACCGCAACTTTCCAATCAGACGCTGTTGGATTGCCTCGCCGGCATTTGGCCGGAAGCGATGCGATAGCCTAGAAAAACAATAGGTGTACCATGTCCCGCAGTTGCGAATTGACCGGCAAGGGCGTCCAGTCGGGCAACAATGTAAGCCACGCGAACAACAAGACCAGGCGCCGGTTCCTGCCGAACCTGTGCGACGTCACGTTGATCTCGGATGCTCTGAACCAGCGCTTCCGCCTGCGCGTTTCGGCTGCCGCCCTGCGCACCGTCGAACATCGCGGTGGCCTCGACGCATTCCTGCTCAAGGCTTCCGAAACCGATCTGAGCATGCGCGCTCGTCTGCTGCGTCGCCAGATCGTCAAGAAGACAGCTGAAGCCGCGTAATTACGCCATTCGGCCAGATTTTCGAAAGGCTTGACCGGATCGCCGGGCAAGCCTTTTCGTTTTGGGTGAACATGCACGGCAGAAAGCCCGGCACGCGCACCAGACCAACATCCCTGTCCCTCCAACTGGTGGCATCACCCAGGATAAAAAAATGCTGAACAAGCGCTATTTCATTTTCTACAGCCTGCTGATGACGGCCGTCGTGGTCGCCTCGAACTTCCTCGTCCAGCACCCGGTCAACGGTGTCCTGGCCGGCATCAATCTCGCCGATCTCCTGACCTTCGGCGCTTTCACCTATCCCATCGCATTTCTCGTCACCGACCTGACCAACCGTCAGTTCGGACCGCAGGCGGCACGCCGCGTGGTCCTCGTTGGCTTCATCGCCGGCGTTCTCCTGTCGATCCTGCTCGCCACGCCGCGCATTGCGGTTGCCTCGGGCACAGCTTTCCTGGTCGGCCAGTTGCTCGACATTTCGGTCTTCAACAGGCTTCGCCAGAAGTCCTGGTGGAAGGCGCCGCTGATGGGTTCGCTGATCGGTTCCGTGCTCGACACGGTCATCTTCTTCTCGCTCTCCTTCGCGCCGGCCTTCGGCTTCATCGGGCCGAACGACGAATTCGCCATCGCTGCGGCCCCGATCCTCGGCGTCATGGCTTCGGAAGCACCGCGCTGGATCTCCTGGGCGATCGCCGACTTCGGCGTGAAGATGCTGATCGGCGTGATCATGCTCCTGCCCTATGGCGCCCTGATGAGCGTCGTGCGCCCCATGCCGACGGCTTCGCGCCCGACCTGACGCGAGCACGAGCAACGCAATGACACAGCCCCGGGAGACCGGGGCTGTTTTCATTTGTGAAATACGACGAAATCAGTCCTGTGGCGCGAGCCGGAACTCGAGCATGAGCGTGCGCTGCAGGATCGAATGGTTGTCGTCGGAGACGACGATCAGCCGGACGGATCCATCGGGCTCGGGGAGGACGTCGAGGCCTTCCATATTGTCGATCTGCGACCGGTAATTCGCCTCGAACAGGATCTCCCCGTCGACCACCGCGTCCGGGAGAATGCTGGCCGCCTCGATCCGCCGCAGGCGCATGCCGACACCGGTGGCGATCGAGAAGCGGCGCTCGAGGAGAAGAAGATCCCCGTCAGGCAGGTAGGCCGCGTCGGTAATCTCGAAGTCGTCGCGCGGCCGCACACGAAACTGACCGGCCCGTGGCCCGCCGAGGATGGCCGCGTAGATATTGCCGTTCTCGTCGAAACTCTTTTCCGTAATCGCCACCAGGGCACCCTCGATCGGGCTGCCCTTGGGCGCGATCACGAGAGATTCGAACCCGCCATTGCTATGAAGGATGTCGAGGTCGAAGGGGAAAGCGAGCGGGGCAGACGGCAAAGCCTTGCCGAGATCGGCAAGAGGCGCATAGGTCACCACGCGATGCCGCTGCTCGAAGCCGACAAAGGCGCGGTCGCCATCCAGCGCAAGACTTTCGGCATCGACCAGGAACTTGCTCGCGCTTTCTCCCCCTGAAGCATCGAGAAGCGGCGCAAGGCGGACGGCTTCGAGCCCCGAGATACGGCCCTCGGCATTGCGTTGCAGACGGCCCTCGATCCAGTAGCCGGTGTCGAAGACCCCGAGGAAGGATTGCGCGTCGCGGAAGCGGATCGACGAAAACGCACCGAAGAGCGGCTCGGACGACGAAAGTTCGACACCACCTACGAAGGTGAGCCCCGGCGACAGCGTCGGGTTGCCTCCAAGCTCGGTGATCACGTCACCTTCGACCGTGATGGGAAGCATCTCGCCGGGCGGGATGATGGCGGGCGTGCACGATGCGAGTGCGACAAGGACCGACAGGGCACATACACCACCCAGCATCCGTGCGGATCGCTCAGGCACGCAGGCGCGCCCGGCCTGAGCCACCGGAGGGTTTTTCCTCGAAGAGCGAGGCGAGCTGCTCCGTCATCGCGCCGGCCAGTTCATCGGCATCGACGATCGTGACGGCGCGGCGATAATACCGGGTGACGTCATGGCCGATACCGATCGCCAGCAGTTCGACCGGAGACTTCGTCTCGATCTGTTCGATCACGGCGCGCAGATGCCGCTCGAGATAATTGCCGGGGTTCACCGACAGCGTCGAATCATCGACCGGCGCACCATCGGAGATCATCATCAGGATCTTGCGCTGTTCGCGCCGACCGATCAGACGATTATGCGCCCACATCAATGCTTCGCCGTCGATATTCTCCTTGAGCAGGCCCTCGCGCATCATCAGCCCGAGATTGCGGCGCGACCGGCGCCAGGGGGCGTCAGCGGACTTGTAGATGATGTGGCGCAGGTCGTTGAGGCGTCCCGGCGCCGATGGCTTGCCGCCCGCCAGCCACTTTTCTCTGGACTGACCGCCCTTCCAGGCCTTGGTTGTAAAGCCGAGGATCTCGACCTTGACGCCGCAGCGCTCTAGCGTCCGCGCCAGAATATCGGCGCAGGAGGCGGCAACCGTGATCGGGCGACCGCGCATCGAGCCGGAATTGTCGATGACCAGCGTCACGACGGTGTCGCGGAACTTGGTGTCCTTCTCCTTCTTGAAGGAGAGCGGCTGCATCGGGTCGATGATCAGGCGCGTCAGGCGTGCCGGGTCGAGGTACCCCTCCTCGAGGTCGAAGTCCCAGGAGCGGTTCTGCTGCGCCATCAGGCGGCGCTGCAACCGGTTGGCAAGCCGGCCGACGGCACCCTGGAGATGCGCGAGCTGCTTGTCGAGGAAGGCGCGTAGCCGCTCAAGCTCGGCCTCGTCGCAGAGCTCCTCTGCCGTAATTTCCTCGTCGAAATCCTGGGTGAAGATCTTGTAGTCGACCTTCTCGTTGAAATCATCGAACGGGGTCGCCGGTCGGCGCATCTCGCCAGGCGTCTCGCTGTCGTCGTCGCCCTCGTCCGACATTTCCTCTTCGGAGATCTCGGCGCCGTCCATCTCGCCATCGTCGAGCTGCTCCTGCGACGCTTCGCTCTCCTCCGCAGGCGCGGACTCCTGGCCTGCCTCTTCCTCGGCGCTTTCCTGGTCCTGCTCGCCGCTGCGCGGCTGCTCCTCGTCGGTGGACTGATCGTCTTCCCCCTGCTCCTCGTCATCACCGACGTCCTCGGCCATTTCCATGGACGACAGCATGTGGCGGATCACGCGGGAGAAGGCCTGCTGGTCTTCGATGACGGTGGAGAGATTGTCGAGGTCGGCGCCAGCCTTGTCCTCGATGAAGGGACGCCAGAGATCGAGCACCTTGCCTGCCGATTCAGGAGCCTTCTTCCCGGTCAGCTTTTCACGCACCAGCATGGCGACCGCTTCGCCGATCGGCGCGTCTTCCTGGCGGCTGATGGTCGAGAAATTCGCCTTGGCATATTTCTCGGTGTTCATAGACTGAATGTTGGAGGCGACGCCCGGCATGCGCAACGAACCGAGCGATTCCACGCGTGCTTGCTCGACCGCATCGAAGATGGCGCGCGCATCGGCACCCTGCGGCGCCATGCTGGCATGGACCTTCTGGTCGTGACAGGCGAGGCGTAGCGCCATCGAGTCACCGAGACCACGGGTCACGGCCAGTTCATGCGCGGTCGGACGCTTGGAGATTTCCGGCAGGCGGATGCGCTCGCCGGCGAGGCCCGGACGATCATTGGCGAAGGCGACCTCGACCTGCGGATCACCCGCGATCGACCGCACGCAACCGGTGATGGCACGGCGCAGCGGCTCGGTGTCCACTCCGCCGGTGGCCTTGGCCTTCGAATTGTCGCCGCGCCCTGCCATGCTTCTCAGTCCTTATGCGCCGAGTACGATATTGGCCGCACTTTCCTTGAGTTCCACGCCGAAGGCGCGCTGATACTGTTCAGCCACCAGCGTTCGCTCGAGCTCGTCGCACTTGTTGAGGAAGGTGACGCGGAACGCAAAGGCGACATCGCCGAAGATCTCGGCGTTTTCCGCCCAGGTGATGACGGTACGCGGGCTCATCACGGTCGAAAGATCGCCGTTGACGAAGGCGGCGCGCGTCAGATCCGCAAGGCGGACCATACGCGAGACGGTGTCGCGACCCTCGGCGGTCGAACCGAAGCTCTTGACCTTGGCCGAGACGATATCGACTTCCTTGTCATGTGGCAGATAGTTCAGCGTTGTGACGATGGACCAGCGGTCCATCTGCGCCTGGTTGATCTGCTGCGTACCGTGATAGAGGCCGGTCGTGTCGCCGAGGCCGACCGTGTTGGCGGTCGCAAAGATGCGGAAGGCGGGATGCGGACGGATGACGCGGCTCTGGTCGAGAAGCGTCAGGCGGCCCGAGCTTTCCAGCACGCGCTGGATGACGAACATGACATCAGGGCGGCCGGCATCGTATTCGTCGAAGACCAGTGCCACATTGTGCTGGTAGGCCCAGGGCAGGATGCCGTCCTTGAATTCGGTGATCTGCTTGCCGTCCTTGAGGACGATGGCGTCCTTGCCGACGAGATCGATACGGCTGACATGGCTGTCGAGATTGACGCGCACGCAGGGCCAGTTGAGACGGGCAGCGACCTGCTCGATATGCGTCGACTTGCCGGTGCCGTGGAAGCCGGAGACCATGACGCGGCGATTGTGCGCGAAACCGGCGAGAATGGCGAGCGTGGTTTCCCGGTCGAAAAGATAGTCCGGATCGAGGTCCGGTACATAGGCATCGCCCTTGGAATAGGCCGGGACGCGGATGTCGCTGTCGATACCAAACACCTCGCGCACCGACACAGTGGTGTCGGGGAGATTGGTAATATCAAGATCAATTTTGCTCATCGTTTCTCCATGCCGGGCGCCACCGACCGGCCGCATCTCATCGCTGCTGTGTGTTCGGACTAACAGAAACCGGCCTGCTTTAACAATTTGTAGGCTTCAATGACAGCGCGAAAACGCTCTTCGGAAGCCCTGTCTCCGCCATTTGCGTCAGGATGGTGTTTTTTTACAAGCTCCTTGTAGCGGGTCTTGATATCGGTCGGCGTGGAGCTGACGGTAAGACCGAGTGTATCCAGTGCCTTTGCCTCCAGCGTCTTGAGTTTGCGGTCCGAGGACTGGTACCGGGAGGCCCCGCCGCGCCCCTGCTGAACGAAGCCGAAGGGATCCTTCATGCGCGCCTGTGACGCAGCCGATCCCGACCGCATGGTCGATTGCAGCGGGCTTGCCTTCGCCGCCTTGTTGACGCCGACGGTCCAGGTTGGGCGATGTCCGGTGATCGCCTCCTTCTGATAACGCGCAATCTCGGTGTCGGAGAGACCGGAGAAGTAGTTGTAGCCCTTGTTGTAATCCTTGACGTGTTCGAAGCAGAACAGGAAGAACTGGCCTTCGGCATGGCGCCCCACCGGCGCACGATGAGCCCCCGGCTTGTCGCAGCCGTCCCATTGGCACACAGGATTGGATGGCTCGGGCTCTGCCTCCCGCTTGCGCCGGGTGCGGATCCCATCAAAGTATTTCGAGTCGAGTTTCATCCGGTAATTATGGGGCGTCGGCAGGGAGCGGACAAGAATTGACAAACCGGTTTGTTGCGCGCTTTGTGGGGCTTTTTGCGAAGCAGCAGGAAGAGGCAGACCATGTCGGTGAAGAGCCGGATCGAGACCCGTCTCAACGAGGCCTTCGGCCCGGAGCGGCTCGTCGTGATCGACGAGAGCCACCATCATGCAGGTCACCAGCCTGATATTACCGGCACCGGCGAGACCCATATGCGGGTCCGCATCGTCGCCGAAGCCTTTTCGGGCATGACCCGGCTTGCACGCCACCGTGCGATCACCGATGTGCTGAAGCCGGAATTGGATGCCGGCCTTCATGCGCTCGCAATCGAGCCGGCAGCCCCTGGAGAGGCGACGCGCTGGTAGTAGGCTCGCCCCTCAGGCCTCCGGCACGGCGGCATCTATCGGACGGATGCGCAGCCGGGTTATGCGATTCTTCTCGCGCTTCAGCACGATGAAGCGTTTGCCATAGAAGGTGAAGGCCTGCCGCTCCTCCGGGATCGACTTCGATTCGTGAATGACGAGACCGGCGATCGTCGTCGCCTCTTCATCCGGCAGCAGCCAGTCCATGGCGCGATTGAGGTCGCGGATCGGCACCCCCCCGTCAACGACGATCGAGCCGTCGCTGTCCTGCCGCACGCCCTGGATCTCCAGATCGTGCTCGTCCGAGATGTCCCCGACGATCTCCTCCAGGATGTCTTCGAGCGTCACGACGCCCTGGACCTCGCCATATTCATCGACCACGACGGCGAAATGCGTCTTGCGGCGGAGGAAGGCGTTGAGCTGATCCTTGAGATTGGTGGTGTCTGGCACGAACCAGGGCTTCTGGGCGATCTTGACGATGTCGATGTCCTGCGGCTCGACATGTGGCTCGGCCAGCGCCCGGATCAGGTCCTTGGCATGGATGACGCCGATGATGTTGTCGGTGGCGCCGCGCCACACCGGCATGCGGGTATAGGGGCTTTCAAGAATGTTGCGGATCGCCACTTCCGGCGGCTCGTCGGCATTGACGGCCCGCATCGCGGTACGGTGGATCATGATGTCGGAGACTTCGAGCTCGCCGAGATCGAGAACCCCGCCGAGACGGTCGCGGTCAGCCTTGATCACGGATCCTTCGCGATGGAGCAGCGCCACGGCGCCGCGCAGCTCCTCATGCGCCGAAAGCATCGACGCTTCCCCGGAGATCGACACGCCGAACATGCCAAGCATTTTGCGAACGAGCCAGTTGACGAGGCTGGAAAGCGGACCGACGACGGCAACGAAGGGCCGGACCAGGGGCGCAACGACGAGGGCAAAGCGCTCTGGCGCAGAAATGGCCCAGCTCTTCGGCAGGACCTCCGAGAAGATGACGAGCAGAACGGTCATCAGGAGCGTGGCGATTGCAACGCCGGAATCGCCGAAAAGCCCGAGAAACAGGCTGGTTGTCAGCGACGAGGCGAGGATGTTGACGAGGTTGTTGCCGATCAGCAGCGCTCCGATCAACCGGTCGCGCCGTTCGATCAGGATATTCACCACGCCCGCACGATCGTCGCCGTTGACCTCCAGGCTGTGCATGCGGGCGCGTGACGTGGCGGTCAGCGCCGTCTCAGAGCCGGAAAAGAAGCCCGAACAGCAGATCAACAGAAAGATGGCGAGCAGTGTGAGCCAGTATTCGCCGAGAATGGCCAGGATTTGCTGGATCATGATGGGCGCATCTCCTCGATGAAACGCTGAACTTCGGAGGTCGGCACGTCATCGGCGACAAAGGACTGGCCGAGACCGCGGGTGAGGATGAAGGTCAGCTTGCCGCTCTTGACCTTCTTGTCCTGGGCGATGGCGTCCATCAGCACGTCTGTCGGCGGCAGTTCGCCGGGGATCTGATCCATGCGCGTTGGGAGGCCGACGGCCTTCAGATGTGCCTCGACGCGATCCGCGAGATCGGGACTGACAAGGTTCATGCGCGCCGAGAACCGATGCGCCAGCACCATCCCGATGGAGACACCTTCGCCATGCACAAGTCGGCTGCTGTCGTACTGGGTCGCGGCCTCCAAAGCGTGACCGAATGTATGGCCAAGATTGAGAAGGGCGCGACGACCGTTCTCCCGTTCGTCGGCGGCGACCACATCGGCCTTGGCCTGACAGGAGACGGCGATTGCTTCGATGCGGGCGGATCCGCCGGCGAAGACCTCGCGCCAGTTCGTCTCGAGCCAGTCGAAAAAGTCGGGCTTGTCGATAAGTCCATACTTGGCGACTTCCGCGTAACCGGCGCGAAACTCGCGCTCCGACAGCGTGTCGAGCACATCGGTATCGGCAAGCACGAGATCCGGCTGGTTGAAGATGCCGATCAGGTTCTTGCCCTGTCGGGCATTGATGCCGGTCTTGCCGCCGACCGAGCTGTCGACCTGCGAGAGCAGCGAGGTCGGGATCTGCACGAAGCGGACACCCCGGCGCACGATGCCGGCGGCGAAGCCGGTGAGGTCGCCGATCACGCCGCCGCCAAGCGCGATGACGGTATCATTGCGCTCGATGCGGGCCTCGAGCAGCACGTCGCAGACAGTGGTAAGATGGTCGAAGCTCTTGGTCTTCTCGCCGGCCGGCAGTGTCACCGAGACGGCTTCGATGCCGTCGGTCTGCAGGCTGTCCATCAGACCGTCGAGGTAGCGCGATCCGACATTCTCGTCGGTGACGATGGCGGCACGGCGGCCCTTGATGCGGGTCGAGATCTCGCCGCCGGCGCGAGCCATGAGACCAGGGCCGATCAGGATGTCATAGGAGCGCTCGCCCAGCGGCACATGCACCAGGCGTTCCGATGTCTCGAGCTTCGTCATAACGTCTTGTCCTTGCCGATGTAGTCGATCACCGAGGTCAGAACCTCATTGGCGATGACTTCCTTGCGTACGTCGCGCGAATGGACGGTGATATCCGCAAGCGCATAGATCGGATAGCGCTTGTCCATCAGGTCCTTCAATGTCTGCTTCGGGTTTTCCGTCTTGAGCAGCGGCCGATGATCACGCTTGTTCACCCGCTCCCAGAGCACGTCGAGGTCTGCATTGAGCCAAACGGACAGCCCGCCGCGCTCGATCTGCTTGCGCGTCTTCTCGTTGACGAAGGCGCCGCCGCCCGTGGAAACGACGCGCGGACCGGTGCGCAGCAGGCGCTTGATGACCCTTGTCTCGAGGGCGCGAAACTCGTCCTCGCCATAGGCCGCAAACAGCTCGCTGATGGTCATCCGGGAGACCCGCTCGATTTCGGTATCGGTATCGACAAAGGACAGGCCGAGTTGCTGCGCCACGATACGGCCGATCGCCGACTTGCCCGCACCCATGAGGCCGACGAGAACGAGATTGCGTTTGCCGAGCGCCGCCTTGGCGCGCTCGCCCAGACTGGGAGCAAGGTTGAGGATCGTATCGGTCATCGGCCTGTTCACGACTGTTTCATGACCTATTGACATATAGGAGGCTAGCGTCAAGCCATGGCTGCATTTCCGCAAGGCCTGTCCCGGCCTTGGTAAACTCCATGTTTCGACCTATTTATTCAAACGACTGGCCGAGGACCGACCATGCCCACACTGTTTCGCTTCCTGTTCATTTGCGGGACCATCGTCGGGCTGGTCTATCTGACAATGTGGTCGTTCGCGGTCTTCGTCGAACCGCGGGAGCGGGATGTGACGGTGCGCATCCCATCCGAGCGGATCAATCCGGTCGATCAATAGCAGGAACCCAGGATGTCGGATCTGAGCCAAGCCCGCGTCGAAGCCTTCCTGGAAATGCTGAGCGCGGAGCGCGGGGCAGCCGAAAATACGCTCATCTCCTATGAACGCGATCTGGACGACCTTTCCGACTTTCTTTCCGGCAGAAAGGTAAGCCTCGGCGCAGCGACGCGAGAGGACCTGTCCGCCTATCTTTCCGATCTGGCAAGACGCGGCTTCCAGCCGACCTCGCAGGCCAGACGCCTGTCGGCCATGCGCCAGTTCTACAAGTTTCTTTACGCCGAGGGGCTGCGCAGCGATGATCCCACCGCCATCCTCGATGCGCCCAGGAAGCCACGGTCCCTGCCCAAGGTGCTGTCGGTCGAGGACGTGACGGGACTGCTGTCGCTTGCCGAGCAGGAGGCAAGCCCGGAGGGACCCGAGCAGCCGGCACGCATCCGGCGGCTTGTCCTTCTCGAGCTGCTCTACGCCACGGGCATGCGCGTCAGCGAACTGGTGTCGCTGCCGGTCAAGGTTCTCACGCAGGAGGGCCGCTTCCTGCTGGTGCGCGGCAAGGGCAACAAGGAAAGGCTGGTGCCGCTGTCGCGAACGGCAATCGAGGCCTTGGCACGATACGGCAAAATACGGGGCGCCGATCCGGCACAGGCAGACAGTCCCTTCCTCTTCCCGGCACACAGCAAGGAAGGTTATCTTCCGCGCCAGGTTTTCGCCCGCGAGCTGAAGGACCTGGCCGTCCGAGCCGGTTTATCAGCGGATGTCGTGTCCCCGCACGTGCTTCGCCACGCTTTTGCGAGCCACCTGCTCGGCAATGGCGCGGACCTGCGCGCCGTGCAGGAATTGCTCGGTCACAGCGACATTTCAACGACACAAATCTACACGCATGTGCTCGATGAGCGCCTGCAGCAACTGGTGCATACGCACCACCCCCTTGCAAAACAGGCCAAAAACCCCGATTAGGACCGGCAAAGCCGGTTCCCTGCGGGCGGCGAGCGCCAGGAACGAACGATCGGAACGGAGTTCATGCACAACTATCTCGACTTCGAAAAGCCCATCTCCGACCTCGAGGCCAAGATCCGCGACCTGAAAAAGATCGCGGAAGAGGACGAGAGCATCGACACCTCGGAAGAGATCAGCCGGCTGGAAAGCCGCGTCGAAGAGGCGATGGTGGAGATTTATTCGAAGCTCAACGCCTGGCAGAAGACGCAGGTCGCGCGCCATCCGCAGCGTCCGCATTTCGTCGACTATGCCGAAGCGCTGTTTACCGACTTCACCCCGCTGGCCGGCGACCGCAAGTTCGCCGAAGATGCCGCCATCCAGGCCGGCCTCGCCCGCTTCCGCGGCCAGCCGGTCGCCGTGATCGGCCAGGAAAAGGGCCACGACACCAAGTCGCGCATCAAGCACAATTTCGGCAGCCCGCGTCCGGAAGGCTATCGCAAGGCAATCCGCGTCATGGAAATGGCCGACCGTTTCGGCCTGCCTGTGATCACGCTCATCGACACGGCCGGTGCCTATCCGGGCGTCGGCGCGGAAGAACGCGGCCAGGCGGAAGCGATTGCCCGCTCCACCGAGACGTGCCTCGGCCTGAAGGTGCCGATGGTCTCGGTCGTGATCGGCGAAGGCGGTTCGGGCGGCGCGATTGCGATCGCGACCGGCAACCGCGTCTATATGCTGGAACACGCGATCTACTCGGTCATCTCGCCGGAAGGTGCAGCATCGATCCTCTGGCGCGATTCCACCCGCGCCAAGGAAGCCGCCACCAACATGAAGATTACGGCAGAGGACCTGAAGGGTCTCGGCATCATCGACGCGATCATACCGGAGCCCGTCGGCGGCGCGCATCGTGCCCCGGACCGGGTGATCGGCATGACCGGCGACGTGATCGCCAGCGCACTGGCGGAACTCACGCCCCTGCCGGGTGACAAGCTGCGCTCCGATCGCCGCAAGAAGTTCCTGGATATCGGCCGGAATCTCTGAGGCTTCCGCGCGTTTCTGTTGCCGTTTGCCATCACTCCGCCGCTTTGAAGGACTAGCGGCGGGATGCGAATGGCGAAATCGGCCGTCATTGGTTTATAATTTGTGAAGAAAGCAGTTCTAGACTACGCCTGACCGGCTCATTGCGAGCCACAACTTCGAGACTGGAAAGAGCGTTTGCGCATGCGCTTGACATCGACGGCCCTGGTCCTGATTTTCGCCGCCGCCCTCGCCGGCTGCAACGACGCGCTGGAGAGTGCGGCTTATGACACGCCGCGTGTATCCAACAAGGTCGCGCAGCCGCTGCCCGCCCGCCTCATTGCCGAAATCCAGAAGAAGGGCATGGAGCGCAACTCGCCGATCATGATCCGGATCTTCAAGGAAGAGGGCAAGCTCGAGGTCTGGAAGGCAAAGACCAACAATCGCTTCGACAAGGTCGTGGAATACGACATTTGTGCCTGGTCGGGCCGTCTCGGCCCCAAGGTGAAGGAAGGTGATCGCCAGGCGCCGGAAGGTTTCTATCCGCTGACGCCCTATCACCTGAACCCGAATTCCAAATATTTCCTCGCGATCAATACCGGTTACCCGAACCAGTTCGATCGGGCGAACGGCCGCAGCGGATCCCATCTGATGATCCACGGCGCCTGCTCGTCTTCGGGCTGCTACTCCATGACCGATGCCCAGATGCTGGAAATCTATGCCTTCGCGCGTGACGCCTTCAAGGGTGGCCAGCAGGCTGTCCAGCTACAGGCCTTCCCCTTCCGCATGACGGCGGAAAACATGGCGCGACACCGCCACAGCCCGCATTACGACTTCTGGAAGACGCTGAAGGTCGGCTACGATCACTTCGAAGTGACCAAGCGCCCACCGGAGGTCAATGTCTGCGAGAAGAAATACGTCTTCAACCAGACGGCACCGGCAGGGTCGAGCTTCGATCCGCAGGGCGCCTGCCCGGCGATCAGCACGCCACCGGCACTGTCGGTCGCGCTGAATGGCTATAACGAGGCCTACGACACCGCCTATTCCAAGGCGCTGAAGAAATACGACGGCAAGATCTGGTACGATCCGACCGAGGCCGAGCGCAAAGCGCTGGTGGCTGACCTGCGCAAGTCGCGCTCGCACGATCTTGCTTTTGCACCGACGGGTTCCGCCCTGAAGGCCGGCAAGCTGCTGGATATCGACGAGGTGAGCCCGGCACCGGAGACGGCTGCCAATGGCACCGCGGCCGTCAATCAGATGGCGACCAACCCGAACGGCGATCCGCAGACCGCGCAACCACAGACGGCAACCTCGACGGGAGCCGTTGCAGCACCGGTGACGACGGCTGTGCCTGTGCCGCAGCCCAACCCGCTCGCCCCTGCTCCCCAGACCGCTGAGGCGGCACCGGCTGCCTCCCCGAAGAAGCCTTTCTGGAAGCTCTGGTAGGGCGATGGTCGACGCAGTCGTTTATGATCTGAGGGGGCTTAAATGCCCCCTTCCCGTTTTGAAGACACGCCGCCGCATGGCCGACTTGCAGCCGGGCGACGAACTGATCGTCGAAACGACCGATCCGCTCGCCGGCATCGACATCCCGCACTTCTGCAAGGAAGACGGCCACGAGCTGGTGGCACAAGAGCGCCTCGATGCGGGCCACCGCTTCCACATTCGCAAGCGCGAAGCCGAGGTTGACTAGAACTTGAAACCGGGAATCGACAGCGGGTTCTCCGTCATCGCGGCCCGGTCGGGGCGGTCGATCGCGACCTTGCCGGTAAAGGCACCGAACAGATCTCGCACATAACTCTCCGACAGGTCCTTGGTAATCAGCACCAGCCGCGTCTTGCGATCCGACCCGTCAGGCCAGGACGGCAGGCGCACCGGCGGATGAAAGATCGACTGCACACCGTGCAGAACCAGCGGCTTGTCCGGCCGGTCGGTGAGCGCCACGATGGCCTTCATCCTGAGAAGCTTCTCGCCATGGGTGGAGCGCAGGAGATCGATGAACATGTTGATCGCCATCGGATCGATCGGCTCGTCATGCAGGATGGAATAAGACCGGATCGAAGCGCCGTGACGGTTCACGTCATGGGCATGGTGATGATGGTGGTCATGATGGTGCCCATGGTCGTGATGGTGATCATGGTGATGGCGATCGGCGGCGGCCGCCATCTCATCCTTCAGCCAGCGATCGACATCTGCGATCTTGCCTGAAGGGTCGTAGAGACCGTTGACCAGCATCGCAGCCGAGCCCGCATCCTCGGCATCCCCGTCGGCAATTGGAGCGCGCGGATTGAGCAGACGCAGGCGCTGGGTGAGCGCCGAGATGGTCGCTTCGTCGGCGAGCGTCTTCTTGGTCAGGATCAGCCGGTCGGCCACCGCCACCTGTTTATAGGCTTCCGGATAGGTGTCGATCGTCGAGAGCCCGTTCACCGCATCGACGACGGTCACGACGCCATCGAGGTCGAAATGCTGGGCAACCGAGGGATGGCCCATGACCGACTGCATGACGGGCGCCGGATCGGCAAGCCCCGTCGTTTCGATGACCACCCGCGACAGAGGCTTGATCTTGCCGGTCTGCATGCCGTCGATCAGTTCGGCCAACGTATCCACGAGTTCACCGCGCACCGTGCAGCAGAGGCAGCCGTCGGAGAGTTCAACCACGGCATCGTTGGACGCCTCAACCAGCAGGTGATCGATCCCGACCTCACCAAACTCGTTGATGATGACGGCGGCATCCTTCATCTCCGGATCCTTGAGGAGCCGGTTGAGAAGCGTCGATTTCCCCGCCCCGAGGAAGCCGGTGAGGATGGAGACGGGAATGCGGGACTGACTCATGGCTTCTCTCAGAATGTCGGACGCGGCTTCGGGATCGGCACATTGGCGATCTCGCCGACGCCGCCTCCCTTTGCGGTCTGGACGGGTTCGCTGCCCGGAATCAATCCGGCATAACTCATTGCCGGCGACCGGCCCATCTCGCGAATATAGGGAGAGAGCAGTTTCATGCGACCGGCCTCGTCCCGACCTTCGCTGCGCACCTTGCGGGCCTGCGGATTGCAGATCTCTGCGCTGATGTCGGTCACCTGGTCCTGTCCCTCGCCATAAGGCGCGAGCTGCTCCAGCCGGCTGCCGGCGACGGATGTCGTCAGCCCCTTCTGCAGGAGATCCGCGGACAAATCGGCACGCGCACCCAGACTGTCGGCCCCGAGCACGACAGAGATTACAGTTCGGCCGTTGCGGGTGGCAGACGACACCTGGTTGAAGCCGGAGGCGCAGACATAACCGGTCTTCATCCCGTCAGCACCGGGGAACCGTCCCACGAGGAGGTTGTAGTTCGGATAGTCCTTCTTGCCCGTCGTCACCCCTTCGAGCGCGAAATAACCTGCATATTCCGGGAATTCACGTCGGATGGTCGCCGCCAGAAGCGCCATGTCGCGGGCGGTCGTATACTGACCCTTGCCCGGCAAACCGTTTGGGTTGACGAAGCGGGTGGAGGTCATGCCGAGCCGTTGCGCCTCCTGGTTCATCCGTTGAACGAAGGCGGGTTCGCTGCCGCTCACGGTTTCGCCGATCGCAACGGCGACGTCATTGGCCGACTTGATGATCAGGAGCTTCAACGCGCTGTCGAGCGTCAGCTTGGAACCCGGCTTGAAATACATCTTGCTGGCCGGCTGGTCTGCGGCATGCTTGCTCATCACGACCACGGTTTCCGGCGAAAGCTCGCCTGATCGCATAGAGCGGAAGGTCGTATAGGCCGTCATCAGCTTGGTGAGAGAGGCCGGATACCACTTTCGGAAGGCTTCCTGATGCGCGATGACCCGGCCGCTGCCCACATCGACGACCATCATCGGATTGGCGGCGGCGGCACCTGGCAGAACCAGTGCCACCAGCGAGACGGCGACCGCCAGTCGGCGGAGGGATCCGGGTGAAGACAACATGCGGGGACGTTTCGTAAACACGACTTCGATCCTCTTGTTCGGCTGGTCACTCGCCAAAGCATGGCGAAATCTTATGTAGGGAAGGAATGGCAAAGCCCATTGAATACGTCAATTGAAAGGCGCACATTCTTGGTCGACAATCACGTGATGCCTTTCATGCGTGACCAGGAATGAACCCAGGACGAGAGAATGCCGCTTCTGAACCGAGCCTCCGAACTTCAGTCGGAGGCCACCGAATGGCGCCGCCATCTGCATGCCAATCCGGAAATCCTCTACGACGTCGACAACACCGCAGCCTTTGTTGAGGCGCGCCTTCGGGACTTCGGTGTCGATGAAATCGTGACCGGCCTCGGTCG
Organism: Peteryoungia algae; assembly: GCF_030369675.1. Taxonomy (NCBI): domain Bacteria; kingdom Pseudomonadati; phylum Pseudomonadota; class Alphaproteobacteria; order Hyphomicrobiales; family Rhizobiaceae; genus Peteryoungia; species Peteryoungia algae. The sequence continues at coordinate 2,853,492 of NZ_CP128477.1, forward strand.
CACCGGTGTCGTCGGCATCATCAAGGGATCGGGCGACGCGGGCCGGACCATTGGCCTTCGGGCAGACATGGATGCCCTGCCACTGGAAGAGATCACGGGAAAGCCATGGGCATCGACGATCACGGGCCGCATGCATGCCTGCGGCCATGACGGCCATACCGCCATGCTGCTCGGGGCGGCCAAGCATCTCGCCGAAACCCGCAACTTCTCCGGCCGCGTGGCCGTTGTCTTTCAGCCGGCCGAGGAAGGCGGGCGCGGCGCACTCGCCATGGTCGAAGACGGATTGATGGATCGTTTCGGCATCGAAGAGATTTACGGCATGCACAACATGCCCGGAAGACCTGTCGGGACCTTTGCCATCCGCAAGGGCGGCATCATGGCCGCACCCGACAAGTTCCAGCTCAAGCTGACCGGTCTGGGTGGCCACGCCGCCGAACCGCACAACACAGCCGACACCATCGTCATCGGTGCGCAAATCGTCGGCGCGCTTCAGACCATCGCGGCCCGCAACGCCAATCCGCTGCGCTCCGTGGTTGTTTCCGTGACGCAGTTCCATGCCGGCACGACCCACAACATCATCCCCGAAGAGGCCTTTATTTCCGGCACAGTCCGCTCACTGGACGAGGGTGTGCGCGATCTGGCCGAGCGCCGCATCGGCGAAATTGCAGCCGGCATCGCCTCCGCCCATGGCGCCACCATCGAATATGAATTCGAACGCGCCTGCCCCGTGACCGTCAATCATCCCGCCGAGACCGATTACGCGGCACGTGCTGCAATCGATGTGGTGGGCGCGGACAAAGTCGACACCGAAGTCGATCCGAGCATGGCGGGCGAGGATTTCGCTTTCATGCTGCAGGCACGCCCCGGCGCCTACATCATGATCGGCAACGGCGAGACTGCCGGCCTGCACAATCCGGCTTATGACTTCAACGACGAGGCGATCGCCGCCGGAATTTCCTATTGGGTGCGCCTCGCCGAACAGCGCTTGCCGCGCTGAGCCATGTCATTGCATCACGCAAAACCGCTTGGCTTGCCGGCTCGGCTTTTGTATGGAGGAGGAAGTGGTCCCGTAGCTCAGCAGGATAGAGCATCAGATTCCTAATCTGAGGGTCACGCGTTCGAATCGCGTCGGGATCACCATTTCACGCAAGTCAGTTATCGCCATTGCGAATCTTGGGTTGCGTTCAAACCGTGATACGGCATGATGGTCCATGCCACGCTGACGGGTGCTTACTCTCTTATCGTCGGCCTCGAACGGAGGGAATGCCATGGCATCGAGCCCCCTCGGCAAGAATCAGGAAGACAGCGCAACCGTCGAACGCGCAATTGTCGAGCGCGCCGTCCGGCGCCTTTATGGGCGCAAGCAGCTGGACCCTGACGTGGAGCAAAATGCATCCGCTCTGGTCCAGTACCTGGTCAAAAGCGGCATTCACGACGAGGACGACCTCGTCGAACTGGCCTGGATTGCCAATGGCAAACGCTATGATCCGAGCAGCGGCAGCTTCAGTTGAAGCGCCGAACCGTCCACGTGGGTGCTACTGACGCCCACCGAAGGGGCGGGTGTCTGCATTTTCACCCTTCCGGTAGAGTTCGCGGGCTGCAGCATCGCTGTTTACGCGCTCACCGCGGCTGAGCCGGCGTTGCCTCATGATGGCATAGAAAATTGCACCGCCGAGCAGAACCGGACCGAGCATGACGACGGCAAGCCAGAAATAATTGATCATGATGTGTCCTTTCGTGACTGAGGGGACCAGGAAGGCCAACCCAAGCAGGCACAAAAGGTTCCGACCTTGTCAGGTTTCGGTTTCGGCGCTCGTCTGCTTTTCGTCGAGCGCTGCCTGCAGCTCGATCGCAAGCTTGACCAGATGCGGCGGCACAGCCTCGCGACGCATGTCCTCCATGAGGACATCGAGTTTGTCGCGCACGATCCCACCCGTGCGGTCGCGGCGAGCCTCGATGGATGTGAGTTTCGGTTTTTCCATTCAGGCCTCCGACTTGATGCTTCTCGCGAACCATCGCATATGTTCCGCTATAAATCTCGATACGACGACTGGTTTGCGCCGGATCAACAGCAATTCGGCTGATCTCGGCATTCGCCTTAGCTCAGGCTATCATCAGCCTCTGGAAAGGCCGTAACCAATGCTTCCCGATCGCCATAGTCGACCGCCTTGCCCTGAAGCACCACGCGCAGACTGTCGGAGACATCCACCGGGCCGTCATGTTCGAGTTCGATCCGGTCTCCGGACGACAGGACCAGCGTCGCGCGGGACTTGAATCCCTGCCGGATCAACCAGTCGCGCGGCGCCTGCATTTCAACCGTGGCGCGATAGTGCGGACCAAGACGCTCCACCGCGACATGATAGGTGATGGGCGAGAGAAGCTCGCCGATAAGCAATTGGCCCTGGCCATCGACATTTTGCACATGCGTCATGGTTCTCTCACTTCCGTTGGGATTCGTCCTGCCTGAAAACCCGTGATTCCGGGCATAGTTCCACTCGAAAAAAGCGGCGCCCCTCTGGAACCACGGCCCGGTCGGGACGTTCCTCCGACGGGCTCCCGGGGGAGAGCGAGAGTTGAGAGGAACCGATGAGCAGCCCATGTCAGACAATCAATCTCCAAGCACCGGATCGGACGTCGGATCCCGTTGAATGCGAGGTTGTGTTCGACACGTTCGGGAAGAGCAAGCTCACCTTTCTTCATCAGGATGAGACCAGAGATGGAAAACTCGGCCGGTTCAACAGATGTGCAGGCCGTCGCTGATGTTTGCCAGCTTCACAGACCGTTCGCATTATCGGGAACCAAGGCATGGGGCGTGCGTTTTCGCGTCATTGTGCCTTGTGCCACAGACATTGGAGGATGGCGACCTTGACGACCCGTAAAGCCGAGCTTGCCGCACAGTCCGAAGTGGTCGAGTTGATACCGGCATTGCGCGCCTTTGCGCGGACATTCTGCCAGAAACCGGAAGAAGCCGATGACCTTGTTCAGGAGACCCTGACAAAGGCGCTTGCCAATCTCGACAAGTTCGAGCCGGGCACGAGGCTGAAATCCTGGCTCTTCACGATCATGCGCAACACGTTTTGCACACGGTTCAAGAAAAGCAGCCGCGAAACGATAGGGTTGCCGGATGCCGTCACGGCCCGGTTGACCACGGAGCCGAGCCAGGAGTGGACGGTGCAGGCCGATGAGGTCCGGCGGGCACTCAACCGGCTTCCGGAACATCACCGTGAAATGCTGGTGCTCATTGTCATGCTGGGCGAGCGCTACGAGGATGCAGCCGAGATCTGTGGCTGCGCCGTTGGAACGGTGAAAAGTCGCCTGAGCCGGGCCCGCCAGCAACTGCGGCGGGAACTCGGTGAAATGGGAACGGACAGCCCTGTCGCATGACGAAAACGGACGGTGCGACCGCAGCGGTCTCTGGTTCGGCACCTTCTCCGGACGATGCCCCGGAACTGGCTGAAATCGGGCTGGTGTATTGTACGGATGCCCAACCGGGCGTCTCCCGGCGGAAGAGAGGCAAGGGCTTCTCCTATCACCTTCCCGACGGCATGCGGGTGGACGACCCGACCCTTCTTGCACGCATTCGAAGCCTCGCCCTGCCGCCCGCCTATGAACGCGTCTGGATCAGCATGGAACCGCGAAGCCACTTGCAGGCCACCGGCTATGATTCCAGGGGCCGCAAGCAATATCGCTATCACGCAGACTGGGCCGCTTGGCGCAGCGAACGCAAGTTCGGCGAGCTGATCGCCTTTGGCGAAGCACTGCCGGGGATCCGCAGGCGGATTGCCCGCGATCTCGCCGAACACGAGGATGAGGGCTATTTCCTTCTATCCGCCCTGATCAGCCTGTTGGACGTGACCTATATGCGTGTCGGCAACCGGGCTTATGCCGAGGAAAACCGCACCTATGGCGCAACCACCCTGCAGAAGCGCCATCTGACCTTCGAGCCCGATGGCATTCGCCTGAGTTTCATTGCCAAGGGCGGAACGAGGGTGCGGCGAAAGCTGCGGCATCCGCGATTGCAGAAAATACTGGAGGAAATCGCCGACCTTCCGGGCCGCGATCTCTTTTCCTGGCGGGACCAGGATGGCCAGTTGCACCGCATCGATTCGGGCCGGCTGAACGCCTATCTATGCGAAATTACCAAGGCAAGCCTGTCTGCCAAGACCTTCCGCACCTGGGGCGGCAGCGTGGCGGCCTTCGCTGAAGCCTGGCGACGGATTGAAGGCGGAGAACGCCCGACGATCCGCCAGATGTGTGAGGTGGCTTCGGACCGGCTGCACAATACGCCGACCATCTGCCGCACCAGCTACGTCCATCCGGCGATCCTGACGCTCGCCGACAAGGCAACGGATCTCGAGACAGTGCGCGCCCAGCTGCGTGCAGCGCCGACCCGTGCCCTGTTGCGGGTCGATGAAAACAGGCTGATGGCCTTCCTGCGCAACCAGCCGGCGGCAAAGGACATCCCGGCCTGAGGTATTGGCTGAAAAACTGAAAAAGGGCCGGCAGAACCGGCCCTTCCATCAGGATGCGGACAGCGATCAGGCCGCCTTCTTTTGTGCCGCCGCGTTGACCGCCTGCTCCGCGAGCTCCGTCAGCAGTTCGTCGGTCTTGGATTCCTCGGCAAGCGTCTCGTCGAGCAGCTTCACCGCATCCTTGTAGCCGAGCTGCTGGGCCCAGGCGCGCAGGGTACCGTAGCGGCTGATCTCATAATGTTCGACAGCCTGGGCCGCAGCCAGAAGGCCGGCATCCAGAGCAGGCGAGCCCTTGAATTCTTCCATGATCTCTTCGCCCTCCTCGACGATGCCGTCGATGGCGGGGCAGGTCTTGGCGCGCGGGCGCTTGCCGATGATTTCGAAGACCTGCTGCAGGCGCTCGACCTGGCCTTCGGTTTCTTCCTTGTGCTGCTGGAAGGCGGCCTTCAGCTTCTCGTTCTGAGCGCCGCGAGCCATCTTCGGCAGTGCCTTCAGGATCTTGCGCTCGGCGTAATAGATGTCTTTCAGGGTTTCGTGAAAAAGATCTTCGAGTGTCTTCGTAGCCATGATGTTCGTCTCCTCGGGGTTGGTGAATGCCTCCAGTAACCGGCGCCGTGGCCCCTTTGTTCCTGGCTTTATTCCTCCACAGACAAGGAACGAACGAGCGACATCTCAGTTGGCCTGAGGCGGGCTGAACCCGCCTTCCCGACCGAAAGGAGGACACAATGGTCAACCGGAACTACAACTGGGACAACGAACAGCCACGTGGCGAAGGTCAGCGCCGCGGGCCGACGGGAAACTATGGTCCAGGCGAAAGCGGCTTTGTGCGCGGCTACGGCGAAAACCGACCGGATGCGGATCGCTATGACGCGGAACGCCAGCGCGACTACGGGATGGACGGCGGCTATGGCGCGAGTGGATCACGATATCCACGCATGGGACGCGCCGACTGGACCACCGACGACCTCGCATATGCCGGAGAATTGAGCGACCGGGGCTATGGCGATGACACCGGTCGATATGCCCGGGGTGCCGGACGCGCCTATTACCCTTCTGACAGACCCTCTTATCGCGGCGGCTATGGCCGCCCGGACCGGGACCATGACGACGGGCGCGGCTTCGTCGATCGCGCCAGTGATGAGGTTGCATCCTGGTTCGGTGATGAGGAAGCGGCACGCCGGCGCGAGATGGACGACCATCGCGGCAAGGGGCCGAGGGGATATCGCCGCTCGGACGCACGCATTCTTGAAGACGCCAACGACCGTCTGGCCGACGATCCCGCCATCGATGCGTCGGACATCGAGGTCACGGTAAAGGACGCCGAGGTGACACTCGGCGGCCATGTGACCGACCGTTTCGAGAAGCGCCGGGCCGAAGACTGCGTCGAACGTGTCAGTGGTGTGAAGCATGTGCAGAACAACCTGCGCATCCGGATATCAGGCGAAGGCAGCGTCATGACGCAAGCCTGACATGCTGCAGGCCTGCCCGGCGAACTCAGCCACGAAGGGCGCGCAGGGCGTTCAGGATGACGGCAACGTCGATCACTTCCTGGAGAAGCGCACCCTGGACCGGCGTCAGGTAGCCGAAGGCGGCAAGCACCATGGCGCCGCCCGACAATACGAGCCCGGCAATGGCACTTTGCCGGGCAATGTTGCGCGATCGCCTGGCGATGCCGCAAGCCAAGGGCAGTCTTGCCAGATCATCCGCAAGCAGCACCGCATCTGCCGCTTCGGATGAGGCGGCGGAACCCCGCACCCCGATCGCCACCCCGACATCGGATAGGGCAAGCGCCGGCGCGTCGTTGACACCGTCCCCCACCATCATCACCACACCGTCGAGGCGTTCCCGGCGAATGAGCTCCAGCTTGTCTTCCGGCGTGAGATCGCCGGCAACGGCGTCGAGGCCGAGCGTGGCTGAGGCCTTCTCGGCGACATCCGTGCGGTCCCCGGACGCCATGACGATGCGGCGGATGCCACCGGCGCGAAAGGCGGCAATCGCCACATCCGCATCCTGGCGAATGGCGTCGGACAACAGGATGAGGCCGGCGGCCCGTCCGTCAATACCGACCGCGACGATAGCGGTGCCGCTGTCGACGCCGGTACGGTTGAAGGCTTCACCTGCCGAAAGCTGGGACAGCACGTACCGGCTGCCACCAAGCGCGACGCGACGGTCACCCACAAGGCCGGACAGGCCGCGGCCTGCATCCTCCACGACAGTCTGGGGAAGAACCAGGGCAAGCCCGCGCGCGGTCGCCGCCCGGACGAGCGCTTCGGCAGCGACGTGGCCCGAGGCCTGGTCGAGCGAGGCGGCAAGTGCGAGAACGTCATCGGCGGTAAAGCCCGGTTCCGGCCTGACATCGCCGACTTCGGGGCGCGCCGAGGTGATGGTACCGGTCTTGTCAACCACGACTGTTGTGACGGCGGCCAGCGCTTCCAGTGCGCCGGCGGTCTTCACCAGCACGCCATGGGAGGCGACCCGCGACATGCCGGCAATCACGGCAACCGGCACGGCGAGGATCAACGGACAGGGCGTGGCAACAACGAGCACGGCCAGCGCTCGCGTCGGATCGCCGCTCCACCACCAGGCGCCACCGGCAAGGAGAAGTGTAACGGCGAGAAAGACAAGCGCATAACGATCCGCCATGCGCGCCATCGGAGCCCGGCTGGCCTGCGCCTGTTCGACGAGACGCACGATGCCGGCATAGGTGCTTTCAGCGGATTCGCGCAGCACCAGCAGATCGAAGGCATCGCCGAGAACGGTGGCACCACTCGGCACTTCATGGCCCCGCTGGATGGGCACCGGGAGAGATTCCCCCGTCAGTGCCGAAAGATCGAGAACTGCGGACGGAGCAAGCAGGCGGCCATCGACAGGAACCACTTCGCCCTTGCGCACGAGGATCCGATCTCGCGGCTGAAGCGCCTCGATGGGCACACTTTCCAGGCTCTGGTTCCGATAGAGCATGGCGGTGCGCGAGACACGTCCGAGCAGCGCCGTCATGTCGCGCCGGGCGCGACCTTCGGCAAAGCTTTCGAGCAACTGCCCGCCGGCATACATGACCGCAACGATGGCGGCGGCGAGGTTCTCGCCCAGCGCGAGGCCGACGCCGATCGAAAGCGCGGCAATGGCATCCACACCCATCCGGCCATTCAGAAGTGCACGCAGGATATCGAGGACGAGGGCGACGAGCACGGCACCGCCGCCGAAGAACCAGATCCTCGCCGCCTGGTCGGACTGGCCCGCAAGAAAGAACACCCCACCGCCGACAAGGCAGACAAAGGCAAGCGCCGCGAGGAGGATCGGCAGGCTTTCACGCAATCGTGTCGGCTTCAACAAGTCCGGCATTCTCCCTTTCCAGAGGTGCTGGCGAAAGGTCGAATCCGACCTCTCTTGCTGGTCTTCTCTTTCCCTTGTAGAGCCTTCTGAGCATGAAGCAATCGGACGTAAGAAGCATGATCGACAATGCCCGGCCCCGGCGCCTCTCAGTCCTCGGCTCGACCGGCTCGATCGGTGTGAACACGCTGGACGTCATTGACCAGCTCGGTGGCCGCGACAGTTTCGAGATCATGGCTCTGACCGGCAACGGCAATCTCGACCTGCTGGCCGAACAGGCGCGGCGCACCGGGGCCAAGCTCGCGGTGACCGCCGACGAGAGCCAGTACATGACGCTCAAGGACCTCCTGTCAGGATCGGGCATCGACGTGGCCGCGGGCACAAGCGGCCTGGACGAGGCCGCCGACATGGATGCCGGCTGGGTGATGGCCGCGATCGTCGGCACGGCAGGTCTTGCGCCCACATTGAAAGCCGCAGCACGCGGCGCCGACATCGCGCTCGCCAACAAGGAATGCCTCGTCTCTGCCGGCCATCTCTTCGTCGATGCGGTGAAGAAAGGCGGCGGACGCCTGATCCCCGTCGACAGCGAGCATTCGGCGATCTTCCAGTGTCTCGAAGCCGAACAGCGCCACGCGCTCGAGCGCATCGTGCTCACTGCCTCGGGTGGCCCTTTCCGCACCCATAGCCGCGAACAGATGGCCAATGTCACCGTGCAGACGGCGCGCTCCCATCCCAACTGGTCGATGGGCCTGAAGATCTCCGTCGGCAGCGCTTCGATGTTCAACAAGGCACTGGAAATGATCGAGGCCAAGCACCTCTTTGACATCAGCCCCGACCAGATCGAGGTCGTCGTGCATCCGCAATCGATCATCCATTCCATGGTGGGGTATACAGATGGCTCCGTCATCGCCCAGCTCGGCGTGCCCGACATGCGCACCGCCATCGGCTATGCGCTGACCTATCCGAAGCGGCCGGCGCTCAACGTCGACCGGCTGGATTTTGCCAAGCTCGCACGGCTCGATTTCGAAGCCCCGGACGAGACCCGGTTTCCCGCACTTCGCCTGGCCCGCACGGCGCTGGAGCGCGGCGGCCTGCAGGGCGCGATCCTCAACGCCGCCGAAGAGACCGCCTTCGATGCCTTTGTCGAGGAGAAGATCGGGTTCCTGGACATGGCTGACGTGGTGGAGATTGTCATGGACGCGCTGGTCGAGGGCGTGCCTGCCGAGACCGTTGCCGACGTGTATGCGGCCGACAGGCAAGCGCGCCGCAAGGCGGCAGAGGTCATCGCAAGGCGGGCCGGCTGACCTGAAGCGACCAGCCCAAATCAGAAACGGGCCGCGTCACCGCAGCCCGTTTTTCAATGTTTGGAGATTTTAGTCCAATCAAGCCACTGCTCGGGCGAGCGCGCAGCGCGACCAGAGTTGATGCAGCGAAGAGACCAGGTGTTCGAGGTCGGCATCGGAATGCAGCGGCGTCGGCGTGATGCGCAGCCGCTCGGTCTTTTTCGGGACCGTCGGATAGTTGATCGGCTGCACGTAGATGGAACAGTTGTCGAGCAGCAGGTCGGAGATCCACTTGCACTTGGCGGCATCACCGACGAGCACAGGCACGATGTGGCTCGGGTTCTGCACATGCGGAATGCCGGCCTTGTCGAGCATGAAGCGCAGACGGCGCACGCGCTCCTGATGGGCAAAACGCTCGACCTGGCTGGTCTTCAGATGGCGGATCGAGGCGACGGCACCGGCGGCCAGCGCCGGCGGCAGAGCCGTCGTGAAGATGAAGCCGGAAGCGAAGGAACGGACAAAGTCGCAAAGCGCCGTCGAGGCCGCGATGTAACCGCCCATGACACCAAAGGCCTTGCCGAGCGTGCCTTCGATCACCGTCAGGCGATGCATCAGGCCTTCGCGTTCGGCAATGCCGCCACCATGCGCGCCGTACATGCCGACGGCATGGACTTCATCGAGATAGGTCATCGCGCCATACTTGTCGGCGAGATCGCAGATTTCCTTGATCGGCGCGATGTCGCCATCCATCGAATAGACGGACTCAAACGCGATCATCTTCGGCGCGCGCGGATCGGCGGCGGCCAGCTTGGCTTCGAGATCCTTGACGTCGTTGTGCTTCCAGATGACGCGCTCGGCCTTGGAATGGCGAATGCCTTCGATCATCGAGGCGTGGTTGAGGGCATCCGAGAAGATGATGAGGCCCGGGATCTTGGCACCGAGCGTGCCGAGCGCTGCCCAGTTCGAGACATAGCCAGAGGTAAAGATCAGCGCCGATTCCTTGCCGTGAAGGTCGGCGAGTTCGCGCTCGAGCAGAACGTGGTAGTGGTTGGTGCCAGAAATATTCCGGGTGCCTCCCGCACCCGCGCCACAGTCATCGATGGCCTGTTTCATGGCCTCGATGACAATAGGGTTCTGGCCCATGCCGAGATAGTCGTTGGAGCACCAGACAGTCACCTCCTCGGTGCCGTTCTCGGTGTAGCGGGTCGCGCGCGGAAAATTGCCGCGCTGGCGTTCCAAATCAGCGAAGACGCGGTACCGGCCTTCCTCGTGAAGCCCCGCGAGCTGATCCTTGAAAAACGCCTCGAAATCCATGCTTAAACTCCAGTCTACGAAACTCTTTTGTGTCTCTCGGGCGCCGGGGTCAAGCCCGGTATTGTAAATTCATTCTAAACTGCGACAAATGGCGCGAATATTAGAACAGCCACACATAGATACTAGCGGATTGCGCCAAGGCAAACTTGATCTGCGTCAAACTCGGTAAAAAAGGGCGGCCGAAGCCGCCCTTTTTCAGTCCTCCTGAAACGGAAGCGTCGTCAGGAGGACTGGACTGCGCGTTTGGCCATTACCCGGACGAGATTTGCACGGTATTCCGCGGTGCAATGAAGATCCGACATCAGCTCCGACGAATCGATGTCCACGGCAGCGGCGGCATCCGGCGACCAGTTGGCCGAAAGCGCCGCTTCGAGACCCGCATGGCGGAAGACACCGGTGGAGCCGGCACCGGTGACAGCGACACGGACGCCACCGGGCCCCTTCGAGACGAAGACGCCGGTCATCGCGTAACGCGAAGCCGGATTGGCGAACTTGGCATAACCAGCCCTCTCCGGCGCATCGAAGCGGACGGCCGTGATGATCTCGTCCTCGGCCAATGCCGTTTCGAACAGGCTGACGAAGAAGTCGTCGGCCGCGATTTCGCGACGGCTGGTCACGACCGTTGCACCAAGGCCGAGCACGGCCGACGGATAATCCGCCGCCGGATCGTCATTGGCAACCGAGCCGCCGATCGTGCCCAGATGGCGCACATGTGGATCCCCGATCATCGCGGCAAGGTTCGAGATCGCCGGACAGACCGCGCGGATTTCCGCTGAAGAGGCGACCTCCGCATGGGTGACGGCAGCCCCGATCGTGACGCGCCGCCCCTCGACCTTGATCCCCTTGAGGGTCTCGATATGCCTGAGGTCAACGAGGTCCGACGGCTGGGCGAGGCGCTGCTTCAGCGCAGCGATCAGGGTCTGGCCGCCGGCGATGAATTTGCCGTCCTCGGCACCGGACAGAAGCCTGCCGGCATCCTCGACCGTCGAGGCCCGATGGTAGCTGGTGGAATAGAGGTGCATGGTCCTAGTCCTCCCTTATTCGGCGGCCTGGCGGGTCGCATTGGCCTGGAGCGCACTCCAGACGGCAAGCGGCGTCGCCGGCATATTGAGGTTGTTGTTGCCAATCGCGTCCGTGATCGCGTTGATCAGCGCCGGTGGAGAACCGATCGCACCCGCTTCGCCACAGCCCTTGATGCCGAGCGGATTGCCCGGACATGGGGTATTCTGATGCGAGACATTGAAGGACGGCAGGTCGTCCGCGCGCGGCATGGCATAATCCATGTAACTCGCCGTCAGCAGCTGGCCCGTCTGCGGATCGTAATGCACGGCCTCCAGCAGTGCCTGGCCGATGCCCTGCGCGATCCCGCCATGCACCTGACCCTCGACGATCATCGGATTGATGATATTGCCGAAGTCGTCGGCTGCGACGAACTGGATAATCTCGGTCTTGCCCGTTTCGGGATCGACCTCAACTTCCGCGATGTAGCAGCCGGCCGGGAAGGTGAAGTTGGACGGGTCGTAGAAGGCACCTTCCTTCAGACCCGGCTCCATGCCGGACGGCAGATTATGCGCGGTATAGGCCGCAAGCGCCACCTGGAACCAGGGAAGCGTCTTGTCGGTCCCGGCGACCTTGAGCTCGCCATTTTCGATGACGATGTCGCTCTCGTCCGCCTCCATCAGATGGGCCGCGATCTTCTTGGCCTTCGCCTCGACCTTGTCGAGCGCCTTGACGATGGCCGACATTCCGACGGCGCCGGAGCGCGAGCCATAGGTACCCATGCCCATCTGCACCTTGTCGGTGTCGCCATGCACGATCGAGACATTGTCGATCGGCAGGCCGAAACGTTCCGTAACAAGCTGGGCAAATGTGGTCTCATGGCCCTGGCCATGGCTATGCGAGCCGGTCAGGACTTCGACGGTACCGACCGCATTGACGCGGACCTCGGCCGATTCCCACAGGCCTACACCTGCGCCGAGCGAGCCGACCGCAGCCGAAGGCGCAATGCCGCAGGCCTCGATATAGCAGCTCATGCCGATGCCGCGCAGCTTGCCGCGCCGGGCAGCTTCCGCCTTTCGGCCCGCAAACCCGTTCCAGTCGGCAGCACCCATGGCAGCGTCGAGCGAGGCGTCGTAATCGCCGGCGTCGTAACACATGATGACGGGCGTCTGGTACGGGAAGGTCCGGACGAAGTTCTGCCGGCGGAGGTCTGCCGGAGAGACGCCCAGTTCGCGTGCCGCCGTCTCGACGGTGCGCTCCAGAAGATAGGTCGCTTCGGGCCGTCCGGCGCCACGATAGGCGTCGACTGGCACGGTATTGGTGTAGACGGTGCGGACATTGGCGTGGATCGCCGGGATCGCATACTGGCCCGAGAGCAGCGTGGCATAGAGATAGGTCGGGACCGAGGACGAGAAGAGCGACATATAGGCGCCGAGATTGGCGACCGTATCGACTTTCAGCCCGATGATGTTGTTGTCCTTGTCGAAGGCCATTTTTACCTTCGAAACATGATCGCGGCCATGCGCATCGGTGAGAAAGGCCTCGGTGCGGTCCGACGTCCATTTGACCGGTACGCCTGTTTTCTTCGAGGCCCAGAGACAGACGATCTCTTCCGGATAAATGTAGATCTTCGAGCCGAAGCCACCGCCAACGTCGGGCGCGATGACGCGCAGCTTGTTTTCCGGCGCGACATTGTAGAAGGCGCTCATGACAAGGCGCGCGACATGCGGGTTCTGCGAGGTGGTGTAGCAGGTATAATGGTCTTCCGCGGTGTCATAGATGCCAAGTGTCGCGCGCGGCTCCATCGGGTTCGGCGAGAGCCGGTTGTTGAGGATCTCGATTTCGGTGACGTGCGCGGCACGGGCGATCGCGGCGTCCGCCAATGCGCTGTCGCCGATCTCCCAGTCGAAGATCAGGTTGCCGGGGGCTTCCGGATGGATTTGTGGTGCGCCTGATTTAAGCGCATCGATGGCGCCGGTGACGACGGGAAGCTCCTCGTATTCGACCATGACGGCTTCGGAGGCGTCGCGTGCCTCGCCAAAGCTGTCGGCGACGACGATGGCGACGGCATCGCCGACATAACGCACGATGTCATGCGCCAAGGGCCGCCAGGCCCCCATCTTCATCGGCGAGCCATCCTTGGAATGCACCATCCAGCCGCAGATCAGGTTGCCGATGCCATCGGCCAGCAGCTGCTTGCCGTCGAGAACGTCGATGACGCCCGGCATGGCCTTCGCGGCAGAGACATCGATCGACTTGATCCGGGCATGCGCATAGGGCGAACGGACGAAATAGGCATATTTCATGCCGGGGACGACCATGTCGTCGGTATACCGGCCCTTGCCGGTCAGAAAACGCTTGTCTTCCTTGCGCGCCACGCGTGCGCCGATTCCTTCAACACCCATTGTCTTCTCCTCCAGAGAAACAGGAATTAGGTCTAAAGCACCAGGCAGTAGCGTTTGGACTTGCAGCGTCATGACATTGGACGCGACCAAATTTCCGTGCCGGAAGGCAACACTGACAGAGCGTTCCTAGTGGCTATGGGCTAATGCCTACGTACACTCATCGCCTCACTCGGCGGCCTGACGGCCGGCTGTCATCGCTTCATTGGCCGAAAGCACGGCCTTGACGATGTTATGATAGCCCGTGCAGCGACAGATATTGCCCTCGAGCTCTTGGCGGACGGTGGCCTCGTCGAGCGCACCGTTGTGACGACAGATCATGTCGAGCGCTGTCATCACCATGCCCGGCGTACAGAAGCCGCATTGCAGACCGTGATGTTCCTTGAAGGCCGCCTGAACCGGATGCAGCTCACCACCGGAAGAGATGCCCTCGATCGTCGTGATCGAGGATCCCGAGGCCTGGACGGCCAGGATCGAACAGCTCTTGATCGATTTGCCGTCCATGTGAACGACACAGGTTCCGCATTGGGTGGTATCGCAGCCCACATGCGTTCCCGTGAGACCAAGCTTGTCGCGAATGAAATGCACGAGCAGGGTGCGATCCTCGCACTCTCCGCTCACTGTCCGGCCATTCACCGTCAGTGTCACTTTAGCCATGTTTTTCCTCCTCGTGTCTCTCCCGGACACGGGGGCATGGTGTGAGTTTTGTGTGACATGTGCAACCGTCTAGAAGGTCGCAATCGAAAATTATGTGTACCGCATTGCAGCATCAAACCGCCTGTAAATCCTGGGTTCATCTTCAATGCCTCATGCAATAAAACCACCCGCGAGGGTGTGAGCCTCGACCATGGACTTTCCCTTGGCCGAGGCTATGCTCATGGAAGCCTGAAGCCGCCCAGGGACAGAGCTCTAGCGGTTTGGCATGCTGTCAAAAACAAGACCGGCTCGCCCGGACGCGTGGAACTTGGAGAGATGAAGATGAAAAAAGCTCTTGTGCTGATGCTTGTCGGCCTTTCGGTCGCAGGCTGCACCCAGACAGAACGCGGCGCAGGTATCGGCGCCGCCTCCGGCGCGATCATCGGTGGCATAGCCACAGGCAACGTCCGCGGCGCAGCAGTCGGTGCCGCTATCGGCGGCGTTGCGGGCGCCGTGATCGGCCGCGTGTCGGAACAGCCTGGTCAGTGCTACTACCGCGACCGCTACGGCAACCGCTACATCGACGCTTGCCCGCGTAGCTACTGATCTCGGCTTGATCAGACCTGTGAGAACTAAGGCGGGGCTGCAACACTCCCCGTCTTTTTACGTAAACAAGCAAAAAAATGTATGCGTTTTCACGCAAATACGCCTAAGTTGTCGACTGGGCGGGGAGTGCATGAGAGATCGCGACGAAAGCGAAATGCCAAGACCGAGTGGGGGTATGGGGTATATTGCCGAAGTTTAGTCATGCGTTCCGGCTCGGACTTGCCCTGACCGTCGCAATCACATCGTCCATCGGGATCACCGCACAGGCCCAGGCCTTCGAGATATTCGGCATTCGCCTTTTCGGCGAAGCCGAAGTCGATCGCGACATTATCGATCCCGTTGATTATGCCATCACGCTTGATACAGGTGATGCCGACCGCGCGCTCAGGAAGTCGCTGGAGCGCACCTCTCTCCTGGTGGCCGACGAGGAGCAACCCGTTTCCGGCGATCTCGGCCTCGTCATCAAGGCACGCGACGACCGCGACCGGCTGATTGCCACACTCTACGAAAACGCGCTCTATGGCGGCGTCGTCACCGTTACGATCGACGGCAGGGACATCGACAGCCTGCCGCCCAATCCCACATTCGACCGTTCGCGTCCCGTACCTGTCTCGATTGCGATCCAGCCGGGGCAACCGTTTACGCTGGGCGAGGTGAAGCTGGAGGGTGATGCCGCCCGTCTCGACCCCGCCGAGTTCGATCTCGTGCGCGGGCAGAAGGCCGGATCGCTGACGATTCTGAAGGCGGCTGACGCAATCGCGTTGCAACTGAAGGAAGAGGGACGCCCTCTGACGGAAGTGACGCGTCGCGACGTGATTGCCGACCACAAGACGCAGACGGTCGACCTGACGATCGCGGTCGAGGCAGGCCCGGTCGCCCCTCTTGGCGCAGTCACCGTCAAGGGTGCGCGCGCCGTGGATTCGAACTTCATCGCATATTATTCGCGCCTGAGGCCCGGCCAGACCTACTCCCCCGAACAACTGCGCAAGGCCGGAGAAAGACTACGCACGCTTGGCGTTTTCTCTTCGGTCACAGTCAACGAAGCTGAGGGGCTCGAAGCGGACGGATCGCTCCCGGTGGGCATCGTCGTCTCGGAGGGCAAGCACCGCTATTTCGGCATCGGTGCCAGCTACTCATCGGTCGATGGCGGCGGCATCGAGGGCTATTGGGGTCACCGCAATCTTTTCGGTCAGGCGGAATCGATCAGGATAGAAGGGGCGGTGCGCGGGCTCGGCGAACTCGAGAACATCTCCGATGTCTCTTCGCTCGATTACACGGCCGGCATCACCTTCATCAAGCCAGGCGCCTTTGTTCCCTCCGGAACGCTCGAGGCCAGCATCAAGGGCAGCACGCTGGAGACCGACTATTACGATGCAGCCACAATTACGGGCAAGGTGTCCTATGCCTACGAACTGACCGATGTCGATACCGTCAGCGCCGGCGTTTCACTGGCCTATGACAGCATCGACGACGCCTTTGGCGACGGCAACGAATACCTGACCTTCGGCGTGCCGATCGGCTATGTCAGAGACACCCGCGACAACCGGCTGAATGCGACCGAGGGCTATTACGGCACGGCGACGCTGACACCGAGCTACGATTTCTTCGGCCAGACCTTCTTCACGTCGTTCGAAGGCTCGATCTCTGCCTATCTCGGCTTCGGGGAAGAGGATCGGTTCGTGCTCGCCGGCCGCCTGAGCGGCGGCACCCTGGTCGGTGGGGGAGATCTGTCCGCAATCCCGGCGACCCGGCGATTCTTCTCCGGCGGTGGCGGTTCGGTGCGAGGCTATTCCTTCCAGGAAATCACGCCCTACAATGCCGCGGACGAGGGCACCGGCGGTCGCTCTTATCTGACGGCAAATCTGGAAGCCCGCATCAATGTGACGGACACGATCGGAATCGTGCCCTTTCTCGACATTGGCACCGTGACGGACAACACTGTGCCCGATTTCTCTGACATCAAGATGGGCGCAGGCGTCGGGCTGCGCTACATGACACCATTCGGCCCCTTGCGGCTGGATGTGGCAGTGCCGCTGGATGCTTACGACGGTGGCAGCCGTTATGCCATCTATGCCGGCATCGGTCAGAGTTTCTGACCGAGCAAGACAGGACAATTGAAAACATGATCTGGTTGAAGCGCATCCTCACCTGGACGCTCCGTCTCCTGGGCGGTCTTGTGGCCGTATCGATTGCGCTTTTTGTCGTGGTGATCCTGGTCGGCGGCTTTTCGCGCACCGGCAGCCAGTTCCTCGCCGACCGGATTGCCGCACTTGTCTCCACCGACAATCGCCAGATCACCTTGAGCGGAACCGGGCCCTTGCTCAGCAGCGAGTTCTTCGTGGAAC
This sequence comes from Peteryoungia algae, assembly GCF_030369675.1. NCBI lineage: Bacteria > Pseudomonadati > Pseudomonadota > Alphaproteobacteria > Hyphomicrobiales > Rhizobiaceae > Peteryoungia > Peteryoungia algae. Next base: position 2,870,879 of record NZ_CP128477.1, read on the forward strand.
GCATCACGGTCTCCGACGCCCAGGGGGTCTATGCCTCGATCGAGGATCTCGCACTCGACTGGACGCCGCGGGATCTGATCCGCAAACGCTTCACGGCCGAGCGCATATCCGCGCGTCAGGTGACGGTCAGCCGCCCGCCTCTGCAGTCTACGGAACCGGAGCCGGAAACGGACGAACCTTTCTCGCTCCCGGTCGAAATCGACATTGCCACCATCAACCTGCCCTCGATCAATATCGGCGCTGCACTCGCGGAGCGCGACTTCGCGCTATCGGCCCAGGGGTCGCTACAGATTGTCGGCGACACGATCGGCAGCCGGTTGACCGCGACCCGTCTGGATGAGCCGGGCAACAATGCTGTCATCGACCTGCTCTACGCGCCGAACGACAACCAGCTGCGCGTCAATCTGGACTACCAGGAACCGGCCGCCGGCCTGCTCGGCCAGCAGTTGCAACTGCCCGGTCAGCCGCCACTCGCGATCGAGATCGATGGCGACGGCCCGCTCGACAACTGGGCGGGCGAGGTCACCGCATCGCTGGACGGTGAACGAACCATCACGATCGACGCCACCCATCAGCTCGAGGCGAATGGGACCCGAACCGTAACGGCGGCGGGCGGTGGCTTCTTTTCTCGCCTGATGCCACCGGCACTGCGCGACATCTTTGCCGGCGAAACCGCGATCGATGTGGCAGCGGCACTGGGGGCGGATGGATCGGTCGTGATCGAAAAAGGTCGCTTCGAAACAGCCTCTGCCGAAGTGGTGGCGGCTGGACGCTATGATCCGAATGGCGACAACGACATTCGTCTCATGGCGCGGGCAACGGGCGAGCCCGTTAGCATCACCGCGGAATCGGCCGAGTTTACCGGCGGCTTGAAGCTGAGGAGCCTCGACCTCGCCTTGAGCGGCGAGGCCCCGGCTACCGCACTGTCACTGCACGCCGATCTGGCTGAGCTGACCGTTCCGCAGGGCACACTGTCGAACGTCATGCTGGACGCAGACAGTGAAAGTTTCGACATCGCCAACCGTGAGGGCCCTGTCAACATCAGCATGTCCGTGCAGGGCACGGATATCCGCGACGCCGAGATCCGACCTTATATCCGCGGACCGCTGGCGCTGACCGCCCCCCTCACCCTTTCAAGCGAGGCGATCACCTTCGACGAACTGGCCTTCGACAGCGATGGCCTCGACCTGCAGGGCTCCGGACGCTACGCACTCGACACGAACGGCTTTTCGGGCCGTCTCGCGGTACAAGCTGCACCGGATCTCTTGCCGCCCGCCCTGGCTGATCGTCTGCAGGGACCGGTAGACCTGTCCGCCCGCGTTGATTTCGTCGCGCCACGCGCCGTCGCCCTCAGGGAGATCGTGCTGTCCACCGATATCGCCCAGGCGGAAGGATCGCTGTCTATTGACCAGGACGGCATTCTGGCCACCGATTTGACCGGCCAGCTTCGCGATATCGGACTTTTTGTCGAGCGGATTCGGGCACCCGCGTCCTTCAACCTCTCGGCCTCCGGTCCCCTGGACGCCGTGGAGGCGACCGTCAATCTCGCAGTCGAGCAGGGTGAAGCAGCGGGCTATCGGATCGAGGATCTCGCGCTCCAGCTCGAAGGCGTGGCCAACCGGGTTGCGCCGAGCGGAAATCTGACGGTCACCGGCCAGATCGACGGCAAACCGCTTGAGGCCAAGGCACGGGTCGTGAGCACGGACGGGCAGACGAAGGTCGATGCTCTCGACCTCGCAATCGGACCAAACCGCCTGACAGGCGCACTCGATCTCGGGCAGGATCTGCTGCCAAGCGGCGATGTGTCATTCGACTTCCCCGACATCAGCCTGCTTGCCGCACTCGCCGGCCAGAACGTGGGCGGAGACCTCAAGGGAGAGGTCGCGATCCGATCCCAGAAAGGGCAGATCGCAGCCGATATCGAGGCGACCGGCACAACGATCACGCAGGGCGATCTCGTCATCGCCGAACCGCGCATCGACCTGACAGTCACCGACATGGCGGCCCTCGCCGCCAAGGGCACCATAAGTGCAGACGGCGTCGCCTCCGGTGCGAACAGGCTGGACAGCTTGGCGCTCGAATTCACGCGCTCCGGCTCCGACACCGATTTCGATCTTTCCGGACGATACGACAACGCGCCTGTGGTTCTGCGCGGGGCTCTGAGCCAGGGCGGCGAGGAACTCTTGGTCGCCGTCGAAGAACTGCGCGCCGCGCCCCGCGGCATTGCGCTGGCGCTAGCCTCTCCGACATCCATCCGGATTGTCGATGGTGCCGTTTCCATTGCCGAGACGGTCATCACTGCCGGTTCCGGGCGGCTCGCACTCTCCGGCACAATTGGTGACACGCTCGATCTCTCCGTGGATATAAGGGCACTTCCGGCTTCGCTCGCAGCTGCCCTGGCGCCGGAGATCGCGCCGGAAGGCACCATTTCGGGAACTGTTGAAGTCGGTGGCGTGCCGTCGGCGCCGGTCGCAGATTACCGCCTCGACTGGCAGGGCGCAGCGATAGCGCAGACGCGCGGTGCCGGTCTCGTGCCATTCGGCATCACCGCAAACGGACGGTTCGAGAACCAGAGCCTTACCCTCGACAGCCGGATCAACGGCGGCGGCATCGGGCTCACGGCAGGCGGCAATGTCTCCCTGCAGAATGGACCGGGGCTCGATATCAGGATCCAGGGCGATGTCCCTCTGTCTGCCGCCAATGGCCAGCTCGGAGCCCAGGGCTTCGTCGCCGAAGGCAATGCGACTGTGAACCTGACGATCGGCGGCACCGGCTCTGCACCGAGCATCACCGGCACGGTCTCGACCAGTGGCGCCCGCGTCATCGACGTCCGGCGCAATCTTGCGATCGAACAGATCGCAACGACGGTGAACCTGACAGGCACGCGCGCCGAGATCGGCAGTCTGACCGGCAATCTCGCCGCGGGCGGCCGTGTCTCTGCTCGCGGCTTCATCGACATCACGGCGCCAGGCCTGCCGGCTGATCTGACCATCGATCTCGACCAGGCCGTCTATGTCGACGGAACGACCGTCGCGAGCACGGCCGACGGCCAGCTGACCCTCACCGGACAACTGCTGAACGGACCAAGGCTCGCCGGCAGCATCAACCTTTCGCGCACCTCGATCACGCTCTCTGAAAGCCAGCCCGCGAGCTTGCGCGAGCTGGACATCGTGCATCTGCATGCTCCCCCGGCCATCCTGCGACAACAGGGTGAGCAAAATCCGGCGGAAGGTCGCAGCTCCAGCGCACCGATCGTGCTTGATCTGACGATTTCATCACCCACTCAGACTTTTGTGCGCGGACGTGGGATCGACGCAGAGCTGGGCGGCACGATCAGGCTGACAGGTACCGCTGCAGCCCCCGCGGTGTCCGGAGCCTTTGATCTCCGACGCGGCCGCATGCAGATCCTGACGAAGCGCCTCGACATCACGCGGGCGACCATCACCTTCGGGGGCGACCTCGTGCCCTTGCTCGATCTCGAAGCGACCACGACCTCGGGCGATGCCACGATTGTCATTCTCCTGACCGGGCTTGCGAGCAATCCGCAGGTCAGCTTCAGTTCGACGCCTTCCCTTCCGCAGGACGAAATCCTAGCGCAGCTGATTTTCGGCCAGTCGCTGTCGCGGCTCTCGCCGCTGCAGATCGCACAGCTTGCCGATGCCGCAGCGCAACTCGCCGGCGGGAGCGGCAGCTCGCTGTTCCAGTCGCTGCGCAGCACGCTCGGCGTCGACGATCTCGACATCTCCACCGACGAAACAGGCGGCACCAGCATCAGCGCCGGAAAATACCTCAACGACCGCACCTATATCGAGCTGGAACAGAGCGGCAGCGGTGGGGCGAAGGCGGTGATCAATCTCGACATCGGCCGCGGCGTGAAGCTGAAGGGTGAAGCCGGTGGCGCGGGTGCCGGAGGCGGCATCTTCTACGAGAATGAATACTGACGAGCCTCCGGGGCGCAGCGGCGCAAGGCTCTGTCAGCCGATCTTGCTCGTTTTCAGCAGAATGCTCGATTCCGTCAGGTTGATACCCTCGATCAGACGGATCCGTCGCAGGGCCTCGTCGAAACCTGCAAGGTCACGCGCTTCGAGTTCGGCGATGAAATCCCATCGCCCGTTGGTGCTGTGAAGCGCCTTGACCTGCGGCATTCCGCGCAGCTGATGTGCCACCCGGTCCGCAAACTTGCCAACGACCTCGATCATGACGATCGCCCGAACGCCGCTCGACTGGATTTCGCTGCCCGTCAGAATGGTAAAGGCGGCGATCGTACCATTGGCGACCAATCTCTCGATCCGCGCCGAGATGGTCGCGCGGGACGCACCTGTCATCGCCGCGAGTGACGCAACCGGCAGACGAGCATTCTGGCGCAAGGCACCGAGGATTTCGCGATCTAGATCATCCATGTGTCAAAACGTCATACGGTGGTTGCGATATGCATAAACTATCGCGCTTTATGGCGAAGTTCCATCTTTTTGCCAACAAGGCAATGACCGATGATACGCTAGAACATCCAGGAAAGGTTACCCCATGCAGGCCGAGACAAAAACCGTGACCCTTATCGGCGTTCCCCTGGAGGAAGGCTCCGGGCGGGGTGGCTGCGCCATGGGCCCTGCCGCCTACAGGATCGCGGGCATTGCCTCGGCGCTGAGCGAGCTTGGTTATTCCGTAGAGGACCGTGGAGACCTGCGCCCTGCCCCCGCGGCCGATCTGCCGGAAAAGGCAGAGGCCAAGCACCTGCCGATCGTGGGCGCCTTCACCCGCGCGATCGAAGCCGCAACCTATACGGCCGCCAGCAATGGCACGGTCCCGATCCTGCTCGGCGGCGATCACAGCCTCTCCATGGGCAGCGTATCCGGCATGGCCCGCTTTGCGGCCGACATGAAGCGGCCACTCTATGTCCTGTGGCTGGATGCCCATTCGGACTTCAATGCCCCGGAAACCTCTCCCTCGGGCAATATCCACGGCATGCCGGTCGCCTTCTTCTGCGGCAAGGCGGAACTTGCCCCGATTCTGCCAGCCGATCGCCCCTTCGTCGATCCGAAACACGTCTATCAGATCGGCATTCGCTCCGTGGACGAGGAGGAGCGCCGGATGATCCGGGAGAACGCGGTGAACGTCTTCGACATGCGGGCTGTGGATGAAGAAGGCATGGGCAGCATCGTCAAGCGCATCCTCAACGATGTCCGCAAAGCCAATGCGCTTTTGCATGTGAGCCTCGATGTCGACTTCCTTGATCCTGATGTGGCACCGGGCGTCGGCACAACGGTACCGGGGGGAGCGACCTTCCGTGAGGCGCATCTCATCATGGAACTGCTGCATGATAGCGGCCTCGTTTCCTCCCTCGACCTCGTCGAGCTCAACCCCTTCCTGGACGATCGCGGCCGCAGCGCCCGCGTCATGGTGGAACTGGCAGCCAGCCTCTTTGGTCGGCGCATTCTCGATCGTCCGACACGCGGCGGATGAGCCCGGATCCTTCGCCGAGCAAAGCCATCGACACCGGCCGAAACCCGATGCTTGATTTAGAATTGGGAAACACTCTTCGCATAAAGTCATGACAACGCGTCGAATTGGTCATCAACCGTTTCCAGACGCGAAGTGATGGCGAGTGTCGCTCGCGCCGCAGGTGGCGCCGCTACCGCCAAGGGACAGGAAGGTTGGAAGATTTCTAATGGCAACTATCAGCTCCACCAGCTTCGGCAGTGAGACCCTCGAGATCATCGCCTTCCGGCTTCATGATCAGGAATTCTGCGTCAAGACGACAACCATCCGTGAAATCCGTGGCTGGGCACCGTCCACGCCGATCCCGCATGCGCCGGCCGATGTCATCGGCGTCATGAACCTGCGCGGCTCAGTTATCCCGATCATCGATCTTGCCTACAAGCTGGGCATGAAAAGCACGGTTGCCAACGAGCGTTCGGCCATTGTCGTGGCCGAAGTCCACAACATGGTCATCGGCATGCTGGTCGACCGCGTCTCGGACATCCTAACCATCCCGTCGAGCCAGGTTCAGCCGGTTCCGGAAGTCTCGGCCTCCTTCGACAAGACCTTCTCGGAAGGCATCATCGCAAACGAGAACGGCATGATCTGCTTCCTGAACCTCGCCAAGATGTTCAAGGGCAGCGATCTGGAAGACCTGGCCGCCTGATCAGGCAAGGACTACAGTTTCAAAAGGGCAGCGCTTGATGGCGCTGCCCTTTTGCGTTCCACAACCCGGTTGATCCCGGTGCCGCACTGGCCTACCAGATTCGGAAATTCGGAGGCGATACGATGAAGCTGCTGCTAATTCACACGGGTGGAACGATCGGAATGGCCGAGACGCCGGAGGGGCTGGCACCCCTGAAGGGCCTCGTGGAAGAAGCCATCGCGGCACGGCTGCCCGCCGGTACGGCTTTGACCGCTGACGTTTTCGAACCCTTGCTCGATAGCGCCGATGTCGGCCGCATTCACTGGAACAGGATGCTGGAGACCGTCCGCAACCATCAGGACGCAGCGGTCATCATCACCCACGGCACCGACACCATGGCCTTTACAGGCGCTGCCTTGAGCCAGGCGCTGGCCGGCGAGAACCGCCGGGTCATCCTCTGCGGCTCGATGCTGCCGCTGGGTCACGCAGGCGATGCCGAAGCCAATCTCGACCTTGCCATCTCTGCCGCTCAAGGCCAGGAGCCTGGCGTCTTCCTTGCCTTTGCCGGGAAGCTTCTGAGCGCCGATGGCCTCGTCAAGCATCAGAGCCACGATGCCGATGCCTTTCGCTCCCAGCCGCAGGCCATGCCCAGCCCACCAAAACGGTCCATCTTCGAGGACCGCAAACTTGCGATCCTCACGCTTTCTCCCGGCATTCCTGCGGAAGCCTTGAAGGCCATTCTCGACACGCTAGATGGCGCCGTGCTGCGGATTTTCGGGGCCGGAACGGCGATGAACGATCCGGAAATCCTTCAGGTTCTCGCGGCGGCAGTGAAAGGCGGCAAACGCCTGCGCGCCGTCAGCCAATGCGAAGCGGGTGGCCTGTCACCCGGCGCCTATGCAGCCGGTGCCGGGCTCTGGAGCGCGGGCATCGAAAACGGCGGAATGCAAACGCCGGAAGCTGCCCTCGTTCATCTCTGGCTGAACTGAGAAGCATTGCCTTCATGCAAAGAGGCGACCCGAAGGCCGCCTCTCGCTTGTTTCGATTTCCTGGCAGCTCCGGCTCAGCCAAAGATCGCCAGGCTGTTGCGCAATGTGATCCACACACCCCACAGAAGCGGGAGGCCGACCACGGCCCAGGCGAGAGCCGCCTTGCCATCGAGGCCACCCTTGCCGATTCCGAAGGAGCCGGATGGACCGGCATTGGCCGCAGCCGTCTTGGCCTGGAGTGCTGCCACTTCCTCATCCGACATGAACCACTTGTCCGCCAGGGGCTTCACGAAGGCATTGGCAACCAGACCGATCGCCAGCATGCCAGCCAGGATATACATGGTGCCGGTGTAGAGTTCCGGCCCCGGTGCAACGCCCGCCGTGATCTGCGCCTCGCGGATATAGTTGACCACCACAGGCCCAACGATGCCGGCTGTTGCCCAGGCGGTCAGCAGTCGGCCATGGATTGCGCCGACGAACTGCGTCCCGAAGATATCGGCGAGATAGGCCGGTATCGTCGCGAAACCCCCGCCATACATCGACAGGATGATGCCGAAGGCGAGCACGAACATGGCCTTGGAGCCGAGACCTGCGAGCGTCGGTGCGGCAGCATAGAGAATGATGCCGAGGACGAAGAAGCAGAAATAGGTGTTCTTGCGCCCGATCTTGTCGGACATGGAGGCCCAGAAGAACCGTCCGCCGATGTTGAACAGCGACAGGAGACCGGTGAAGCCGGCAGCGATCGCCGCAATCTGTGCCTTCTGGGCAGTATCCAGCTGCGAGAAGGTGAGGTCCGGAAGCCCGATCAGCGATCCGGCAAAGATCTCCTGCAGCATGGGCGATGCGACACCGATAACACCGATGCCCGCCGACACATTGAGGCAGAGAACCGCCCAGATCAGCCAGAATTGCGGTGTCTTGTGCGCATCCCGCAGATGCACGTGACGCGTGGTGATCATCGTGCTCTTCGATGCAGGCGGCGCCCATCCTTCGGGACGCCAGCCGGCCGGCGGAATGCGATAACCGAAGGCACCACCCATCATGAAGACGAAGTAGCCAAGAGCCATGACGACGAATGTCTGCCAGACGCCGACTGTGACATCCGTCTTGAACGCAGTCATCAGCAAATTGGCCAGAGGCGCGCCGATCATTGCACCGCCGCCGAAGCCCATGATGGCCATGCCGGTCGCCATGCCACGACGGTCGGGAAACCACTTGATGAGCGTCGAGACCGGCGAGATGTAACCGAGACCGAGACCGATACCGCCAATCACACCGGCGCCAAGCCACATCAGCCAGAGCTGATGGGTCATCACACCGACAGCCGCGATCAGAATGCCGCCGCACCAGCAGCATGCCGAAACGAAAGCAGCCTTGCGGGGACCGACCCGTTCCAGCCAACCGCCCCAGATGGCAGCGGAGCAGCCGAGAAAGACGAAGAACAGCGTGTAGATCCAGCCGAGATCCGCGACCCGCCAGTTGCAGGCCGTGGTGAAGAGTGCCCCGATCAGCGTGAGTTCAGAGCAGCTGGGATCGGGGTTGGCGATCGCCCGGCTGAGCGGAAGCCAGAACACGCTGAACCCATAGGCCATGCCGATGCACAGATGGATCGCCAGCGCTGCCGGGGGAACCAGCCAGCGGTTGAAGCCCGGCTTTGCGATAATTCTTTCTTTGTCCAGTATGCCGACATCACTCGGTATGCCAGCGCTAACATCTGAAACTGCCATTAAGTCCGTCCTCCTCTTGAAAACCCAATTGGACCGCCGACCGGTCGAAAAAGATGAAATTATGTCGTGGCCTCGGGGATGCTGGGCTCCGACAGGGATTCGCCAGCAACCACGCCCTTGCCGCCCGGCGCACCATCGGCAGCCTCGGCGCGGACGCCCACAGCTGCGGCATCCGGCTCTCCGGGACGCTTGATCCGGGTCGACGCCTCGATGACCAGCGGCAGGAACCCGGCATCCGGCGCGTCGATCAGGTCGAAGAAGCGGCGGCGCATCCGGGTTTCCCAGAACTTGTTGATATGCGTGGCCACGCCGTCCGCGCGGACAGTCTCCGGCTGGGAGAGGAAGAAGGTGGCGATCTGGTTGGCCATTCGGACGATTTTGGCGTCGGTGCTGGTCTCAGACATGCATCGGTACTCCTTCAGCCACCCGGTCCGGCCGGGTAAAAATCTCGAAATCCTCGTCACGCGCTATCCCGATCAGGGTGATGCCCGCCGCTGTCGCGGTCCGGATGGCCAGCGCCGTTGGGGCAGATATTGCAATCAGGATCGGGGCACCAAGCGCTGCCGTCTTCTGCACCATCTCGACGGACAGCCGGCTCGTGACGACGACCGCGCCGAGGCTGGCCGTCCAGCCACCGAGCAGCACTGCGCCGGTCAGCTTGTCGAGCGCGTTGTGACGGCCGACATCCTCGCGGATTGCCACCAGCCCTTCATGGGGGCAGTAGAAGCCGGCGGCATGAACAGCACGGGTCTGGCGATTGAGATCCTGCGCCGCAGCCAGCATCGCCGTAGCATCGGCGATCTCGCGTGCGGTCAGGCGGACTTGGTCCGAGCCGACCCGACGCACCGGCCGGCTGGCCTGCTCGATCGACTCGATGCCGCAGAGGCCGCAGCCGACAGGGCCGGCCATGCGCCGGCGCCGGGCAACCAACGCTTCCGCCGTCATGTCCTTGAGCGTCACCTGAACGTCGATTCCCTCGCCGGCCTCTATGGCCTCGATGGCCACGACTTCGTCGGCACGTTCGATAATGCCCTCGGCGAGCGAGAAGCCGACGGCGAAATCTTCAAGATCAGCAGGTGTCGCCATCATCACGGCATGGGTCGAGCCGCCATAGGAGAAGGCGATCGGCACCTCTTCGGGCACGATCCGGCTGCCGTTCGAAACGAGCCCACCGCTCGCCTTGAGACCGCCGACCATGCGCGCTGCGGAGCCGATGATGGCGTTCATTCCGCCGCCTCGAGCTTGCCCTGGATGCGTCGCGATTGCCGCGACAGTTCTTCGTATTCCTCCTGCCATTCCGTCGGGCCATTCGACGGCGAGACCTGAACGGCGGTGACCTTGTATTCCGGGCAATTGGTGGCCCAGTCGGAGAAATCGGTGGTGATGACATTGGCCTGCGTATTGGGGTGATGGAAGGTCGTATAGACCACACCCGGCGCTACGCGATCGGTGATCAACGCCCGGAGTGTCGTATCCCCGGAGCGGCTTGCCAGCTTGATCCAGTCGCCTTCCTTGATCCCGCGTTGCTCGGCGTCATGCGGATGGATTTCCAGCAGGTCTTCTTCATGCCAGACGACATTCTCGGTGCGCCGCGTCTGCGCCCCGACATTGTACTGGGAAAGAATGCGGCCGGTGGTGAGCAGCAGCGGGAAGCGTGGGCCCGTGCGTTCGTCGGTCGCAACATATTCGGTGCGGATGAACTTGCCCTTGCCGCGCACGAAGCCGTCGACATGCATGATCGGCGAGCCGACGGGGAACTTCTCGTTGCACGGCCACTGCACCGAGCCCATCTTTTCCAGGTACTCGTAGGAGACGCCGGCAAAGCTCGGCGTGCTCGCGGCGATCTCGTCCATGATCTGCGACGGATGCGTGTAGTTCCAGGCAAGCCCCATGGCCTGGGCAAGGTTCTGGGTGACTTCCCAGTCTGCATAGCCATTCTTCGGCGTCATCACCTTGCGCACGCGGTTGATGCGGCGCTCGGCATTGGTGAATGTGCCGTCCTTCTCGAGGAAGGTCGAGCCCGGCAGGAAGACATGCGCGTAGTTCGCCGTCTCGTTAAGGAAGAGGTCGTGCACGACGACGCATTCCATCGCGGCAAGACCCGCCGAGACATGTTTGGTATCCGGGTCGGACTGCAGGATGTCCTCGCCCTGAATGTAGATACCCTTGAAGGAACCATCGACGGCCGCATCGAGCATGTTGGGAATGCGAAGCCCCGGCTCGTTGCTGAGCTCGACACCCCAGAGCTTTTCGAAAGTCTCGCGCGTCGCATCGTCAGAGACGTGGCGATAGCCCGGCAGCTCATGCGGGAAGGATCCCATGTCGCAGGACCCCTGGACATTGTTCTGGCCGCGAAGCGGGTTCACGCCCACGCCCGGCCGGCCGATATTGCCGGTGACCATGGCAAGGTTGGCGATCGCCATGACGGTCGTCGAGCCCTGGCTGTGTTCGGTAACGCCGAGGCCATAATAGATGGCACCATTGCCGCCGGTGGCGAACAGCCGGGCGGCACCACGAAGTTCGGCAGCCGGAACGCCGGTGAACTTTTCGGTTTCCTCCGGCGAATGGGCAGGCTCGGAGACGAAGGACGCCCAGTCCTCGAATTCCGACCAGTCGCAGCGCTCACGAATGAAAGCCTCGGCAAACAGACCCTCGGTGACGATGACATGGGCAAGCGCGGTGAGAACCGCGACATTGGTGCCGGGTTTCAGGGGCAGGTGGAAGGCGGCTTCGACATGCGGTGTGCGCACAAGGTCGATGCGGCGCGGATCGATCACGATCAGCTTGGCGCCCTGACGCAGCCGCTTCTTCAGTCGCGAACCGAAGACCGGGTGACCATCGGTCGGGTTGGCGCCGATGACCACGACAACATCCGAATGCTCGACTGAATCGAAGTTCTGCGTGCCGGCCGACGTTCCGAAGGCCTGGCCGAGACCGTAACCGGTCGGCGAATGGCAGACACGGGCGCAGGTATCGACATTGTTGTTGCCGAAGCCGGCGCGGATGAGTTTCTGGACGAGGAAGGTCTCTTCGTTCGTGCAGCGCGACGAGGTGATGCCGCCGATCGCTTCGCGGCCATACTGGTACTGGATCCGGCGGAATTCGGAGGCCACGTGGGCGTAGGCCTCTTCCCAGGTCACTTCGCGCCAGGGATCGGAGATCTTCTCGCGAATCATCGGATTGAGGATGCGGTCCTTGTGGCTTGCATAGCCATAGGCGAACCGTCCCTTGACGCAGGAATGGCCCCGGTTGGCCTGCCCGTCCTTCCAGGGCACCATGCGCACGAGTTCTTCACCGCGCATCTCGGCCTTGAACGAGCAGCCGACGCCGCAATAGGCGCAGGTGGTGACGGCCGAATGCTCCGGCTGACCGATGGCGATCACGGATTTTTCCGTCAGCGTCGCCGTCGGGCAGGCCTGCACGCAGGCGCCGCAGGAGACGCATTCTGACGAGAGGAAGGCTTCATGCGCGCCAGCTGACACGCGGCTGTCGAAACCGCGACCTTCGATGGTGAGCGCAAAGGTCCCCTGCACCTCTTCGCAGGCCCGCACACAGCGCGAACAGACGATGCATTTCGACGGATCATAGGTGAAGTAGGGATTGCTCTCGTCCTTCGGCATCCACTGGGCGTTCATGCCACCCTCGGCGGAACGTGCCTTGACGTGGTTCTCGCCTTCATAGCCATAGCGCACGTCGCGCAGGCCGACGGCCCCGGCCATGTCCTGCAGCTCGCAGTCGCCGTTCGCAGCACAGGTGAGACAATCGAGCGGATGGTCGGAGATATAGAGCTCCATCACACCCTTGCGGATCGCCTTGAGCCGCTCGGTCTGAGTATGGACGACAAGGCCGGCTGCAACCGGCGTGGTGCAGGAGGCCGGGGTGCCATTGCGGCCCTCAACCTCGATCAGACAGAGGCGGCAGGAGCCGAAGGCATCGACCATATCGGTCGCGCAGAGCTTCGGCACCTGGATACCGGCCTCCATCGAGGCGCGCATGATCGACGTGCCCTCTGGTACCGTGATTTCGCGGCCATCGATGGTGAGTGTCACCATCTTGTCGGAGCGCGAGGCGGGCGTGCCGTAGTCGAGTTCTGGAACGAGGGGCATCAAAACCTCCGGGTCGGTCTTTTCGCTGCGGACCATGCCGCGCTGAACAAGTTCGTGTCTGCGTCAGGTTTTCGTCTCGGCGAGTGTCGCCGCGACGATGGCGTTGGCATGTCCATGACCGAGACCGTGATCGGTCTTCAGCAGGGTGACGATCTGCATGTGCGCCTTGCCCTGCTGCTGCCGGACGAGGTCCTGCCAATGCTGGATCGGCTTTCCATAGGTCTTCTCGATCGACGGAAAGTAGGAAGCCGGGCCCTTGACCTTTGGTGTGTCACTCATTCGGCAGCCTCCTGGATCGGAACCGGCGCGAAATCCTCCGGAAAATGCGTCATGGCGCTCATGACCGGATAAGGCGTGAAGCCGCCCAGCGCACAGAGCGAGCCGAACTTCATGGTGTTGCAGAGATCCTCCAGCAGCACCTTGTTCTTCTCCGGCTCGATGCCCTGAGCGATCTTGTCGACCGTCTCGACGCCTCGTGTCGAACCGATGCGGCAGGGCGTGCATTTGCCGCAACTCTCGATCGCGCAGAATTCCATGGCGAAACGCGCCTGCTTCAGCATGTCGGCCGTGTCGTCGAAGACCACGACACCGGCATGGCCGATCAGACCGCCGGCAGCGGTGAAGGCCTCGTAGTCGAAGATCGTGTCGAACAGCGACGGCGGGAAATAGGCACCGAGCGGCCCGCCGACCTGCACGGCCTTGACCGGACGGCCCGAGATCGTGCCGCCGCCGATCTCGTTGATCAGTTGGCCGAGCGGCAAGCCGAAGGCGATTTCATAAAGCCCGCCATGCTTGAGATTGCCGGCGAGCTGGATCGGTATCGTGCCATGTGAGCGGCCGACGCCGAAGTCGCGGTAGAATTGCGCGCCGCGATCCAGGACGATCGGGACCGAGGCAAGCGACATGACGTTGTTGACCACCGTCGGCTTGCCGAACAAGCCTTGCAGGGCAGGCAAAGGTGGCTTGGCTCGAACGATGCCCCGCTTGCCTTCCAGCGAATTCAGCAGCGATGTCTCTTCGCCGCAGACATAGGCGCCGGCGCCCATGCGCACTTCCATGTCGAAGGCGTAAGCCGAACCCAAGACCGACGCGCCGAGGATGCCTTCGCGCCGTGCGATGGCGATTGCTTCTTCCATCACGGCAATCGCATGCGGATATTCGGACCGCGTATAGACATAGCCCTTGCTGGCCCCGACCGCGATACCGGCAATCGCCATGCCTTCGATCAGCACGAAGGGATCGCCTTCCATGATCATGCGGTCGGCGAAAGTGCCACTGTCGCCTTCGTCGGCATTGCAGACAATGTATTTCTGGTCCGCTGCAGCGTCCGCAACCGTCTTCCACTTGATGCCGGTCGGAAAGCCGGCACCGCCGCGTCCGCGAAGGCCGCTGTCGGTCACCTGTTGGACGATCTCGCTGGGAGCCATGGCGATGGCGTTGGCGAGACCCTTGAGCCCCTGGTAGTGGCGGTAGTCGTCAAGTGAGAGCGGATCGGTGACACCGCAACGAGCGAAGGTCAGCCGTGTCTGGCCCTTGAGGAAGGGAATTTCCCGGGTGAGACCATGACCGAGCGGGTGATCGCCGCCCCTGAGGAAGCCGGCATCGAACAACGACGCCACGTCAGACGGCTTGACCGGACCATAGGCGACACGCCCCTCGTCGGTCCGCACCTCCACCAGCACTTCCAGCCACAGCATGCCGCGCGATCCATTTCGCACGATCTGGATGTCCAAGCCGCGGGCCTCGGCCTCGCGCTTGATGGCCGCAGCCACCCTGTCTGCACCGACGGCCAGAGCCGCCGCATCGCGGGGAACGAAGACGGTCACGCTCATATGCGCACCTCCGCCAGCATGTCGGGAAGACAGTCATCGTCGAGCCGGGCGTAAACCTCGCCGTCGAGCATCGCAGCCGGCGCCTGGGCGCAGAGCCCGAGACAATAGACGGGTTCGAGTGTCACGGCTCCGTCCGGCGTCGTCTCGTGCCAGTCGATGCCGAGCCTCGCCTTGATTCTGTCGGCCAGAGGCTCGCCACCCATGGACTGGCACGCTTCGGCGCGACAGAGCTTCAAGACATGGCGGCCCGCCGGACGGGCCCTGAAATCATGATAGAAACTGACCACGCCATGCACTTCGGCACGCGAAAGGTTCAGGGCATTGGCAATGATCTGCTTGGTGGCCTCCGGAATGAAGCCGAACTCCTCCTGCACTTTGTGCAGGATCGGCAGCATGGGTCCTTCCATGCTGCGACAGTGATCAATGATTTCGGATATCCGAGTGACCTCGTCATCCACGGTCGCCCGTGTGTCCATTGTCAGTCCTCCCAAACCGACGCAGCCGAGTCGTCATGCGTATCAAACGAACCTTTGCAGCGGATCCGTGCGCTGCATAACCGCATCCGGCAGCCCCGTTGCATTTGCGTAGTGTCAAGAATGGGTGGGATGGACCAATCAGGTCAATATCGAACTTCCGTCGGACGATAGGAGATTTCTATCAAAGTCCCGCGCGGCCGCGCGAGCACGGGCTTCATGCAGAAGGGCTGATACCAAAGGAGTATGCGGTTCACGATGCGCGGCGACGAGGCCGACCGAGTGCTCCGCATGTGGCTCTGTGATCGGAATCATTCGAATCTCTTCCGGAAAACCGAATGATTCCGCGACGTTACGCGGCATGATCGAAGCGCATTGACCGGTGCGGATATGGGAAAAGAGCACGATCATCGAATTCGATTCCAGCATCAACTTCGGAGTGACTCCGACCTCTGACATGTGGAGGTTGATGATGCGCCGGTTCTGCATGTCGGGTGTCAACAGACAGAGCTTGATCTCCGCAACCTCTTTCCAGGTGACGGTTTCGCGATCGGCGAGAGGCGATCCCGAAGCGCTGATCAGGTGGTAGCGCTCGGAATAGAGCGGCACACTCGTCACACGCCCGAGAGGTTCGTTGTCGAGATAGGTTATGCCAGCATCGATCTCCAGGTCCTCCAGCATGCTCAGAACCTGGAGTGAATTGCGTGAGAGGACGGTGAAAGTGACATCCGGATGACGCTTCTGGAAGGGTTCGGTCAGCTTGCGAACCATGGCAAGGGCTGTCGGGATCGCCGCAATCCGGATATGCCCCGCAAGACCCGTGCGCGCAGCGCGCATTTCCTCGCGCATGGTGCGCGTGTCACCAACGATCCGCCGCGCCCATTCGAGTACCCGCTGGCCCTCCGGCGTGAGGCCCAGGAAACGCGAACCGCGCTGCACGAGCATGACGCCGAGCTGCTCCTCGAGTTGGCGGATACCGGCCGACAGGGTCGGTTGCGTCACGCCGCACTCGTCGGCTGCCCGGCCGAAATGCTGCTGACGAGCGAGCGCGATGAAATATTCCAGCTTGTCGATCATCTCTCCGCCCGCTCTCCGATGACGACTGCGCTGCTAGGCTTCGGCAAGGGCCTCTGCTTCGCTCGTCTTTGCTGCCTTTGGACCGCAATACATCTTGTAAAGGACGGAGATCAGTTCGGCGAGTTGCGGATCGGCGATACGGTAGTAGATCTGGCGTCCCTCGCGCCGGGTCTGCACCACCTGGTCGCCTCTCAGGCGCGCCAGTTGCTGGGAGACGACGGCTTGCTGGATCCCGAGAAACTGTTCGATCTCGCTGACGGTTTTCTCGCCTTGGCAGAGCATGCAAAGCATCAGGAGACGCGTCTCGTGCGAAAGCGCCTTCAACAATCCGCTTGCCTCGCGTGCCTTCGAAAGGAAGTCGTCAAGCGTCTCGGATGTCAGTGGTGTTTCCTTCATGGCAATATCCAGCAATCGCGTGGCTTGTGTCCGACGGGGCGGCAAGGTGAATATCGTAAAGCCCTTCCTATCATATAGGTTGCCCGACCTACAAAGGAATGGCGTCTGCGCGCTCCTTTAAAAGCGAAGCGCTGCGGTTCAAAGCCGAATACTCCTCGTCGTCGAGATCCGGAAACAGGTCGGCGAGAACACCGTCGGCGCCGATTACACGGGGGATGGACAGGGCAACATCGCGCACACCCGCCACCTCCGGGGTCGTGATGGAGACAGACAGGACATCCCGCTGGTCGCGCGCGATCGCCTTGACGATACGGGCGAGCCCGGCACCGATGCCGTAATAGGTCGAGCCCTTGCCTTTGATGATCCTATAGGCCGCATTGCGCACGCCGTCGTCGATCTGTGCACGCACTTCAGCGGTGAGTGGTGATCCGACCTGGGCGGCGAAGGAAGACAGTGGCACCGAGCCCGCCCGTGCGCTCGTCCAGGCCAGAACCTCGCTGTCGCCATGTTCGCCCAGCACATAGGCATGCACGGATTGTGGCGAGATACCGAGATGGCGGCCAACCAGGCTGCGGAACCGTGCCGTGTCCAGGATCGTGCCAGAACCAATAACCCGCCGCGGATCCATGCCGGACAGGCGGGTGGTGATCTGGGTCATGACATCGACGGGATTGGAGGCAATCAACAGGATTGCACCCGGCACGACCGGCAGCACTTCCGCGAGGACGGCCCGGAACACGGCCGCATTCCGCTCCAGGAGTTCAAGACGGGTCTCACCGGGCTTCTGGCTGACGCCAGCCGCGAGGATGACCACGCCGGCCCCTGCGAGATCGCGGTATTGTCCGGCATTCACAATGGTCGACGACATGAAGGGCACTGCATGGGCGATATCCTCGGCCTGCGCGACGGCGAGCGCCTCGTCGCGGTCGATGAGAACGATCTCGCTCGCAAGCCCCATCAGAGCCAACGCATATCCGGCCGAACTGCCAACCATTCCTGCACCAACGATGCCGATTTTCATGGTGAATTCCTCCAGAAGCACAACTGACTTGACCCGTGTGTCACCGGCCGTCCCGCGACATCAACCAGCTATACCGGAAAACTTGACACATTCGCGTGAGAACCGCATGGCGCAGGCCGAACGCCTCTGATTTAATATCTGAAACTCTGGATGAGGGCTTGAGAAAAGATGAGACGGCTGCCGGCCCTGTCCGCCATGAAGGTTTTCGAAGTGGTCGGGCAGACCCGTAGCTTCACCCGTGCAGCCGAACAGCTGAATCTTACCCAGAGCGCCGTCAGCCGTCAGGTGCGCAATCTTGAAGAACAGTTGGGCGAGACGCTGGTCATTCGCCGGCACCATCACCTGGAGCTGACCCCCTCGGGTGCCGAACTCCTCGAATCCCTGCAACAGGCGTTCCACACGGTCGAGGCGACGGTCCGAAACATTCGCGAGAAGAGCAATCTGCGAAGGCTCCGGATCAACGTGCCCCCCACCTTTGCCAAGCGATGGCTGATGCCGCGGCTGACCAGTCTCCGCGCCTTCCTGCCCAACGTCGATGTCAGCATTACCACCGATCTTGAGGACAATCTCTCGGAGCGCGGCATACTGGATTGCGCCATCCGCTTTGGCGACGGAGAATGGCCGAGCCTGCGATCAGAGCGGCTGTTTACCGAACGCCACATTGCCATCTGCGCCCCGCCGCTCATCGAAGGTCTGCGTGACGGCGAGGCGATCGATCTCTCCCGCTTCACTTTCCTGCATGTGCTGGCTTCTGCCGACCAGCGTTATCTGACCTGGCAGCGCTGGCTGGACGCAGCGGGGCTCACCGAGACCGACACACAAGGCGGACTGGAATTCGACCTGCTCGATCTCGTCATCGAAGCGGCCTGCAACGGGCTCGGTGTTGCGGTGGCGGATCGCTCGATGGTCGCCCCGCTGATGCAGACGGGCGCGCTTGCGCAGGTGCTGGATGTCGAGGTCGAGGGCCACGAATCCTACTGGCTCGTGACACGAACCGACCGGGCACTGTCGCCGCATGTCGAGGCGCTCAAACACTGGCTGCAACAGGAAATCGGTGCAGGTTCTGTCCCGGCACTCAAGCAGGCGAGCGCTTGAAACATTCCTTTTTGGAATACTCAACCCGACAATAAGTCGCTTGCGAAGCAGGAGTAGCGGCTTCCTACTTGGCACAGAATGACCGTTGCCGGAGCGCCTGCCATGTCCACCTTCCAGAACTTCATCGCCGGAACCTTCCGCGAGACCGGAGCCCGACAGACGATCGAGGTCAAGAACCCCGCCAATGGTCGCGCCTTCGCATCGGTGACCTCGGCGACGGAAGCCGATGTCGTGGAGGCAGTGACTGCTGCTGCAGAGGCACAGAAGGCCTGGGGCCGCCTGCCCGCGATCGAACGGGGCAATGCGCTCCGCAGGCTTGCCGATGCCGTCGAGCGCCACCAGCAGAAGATCGGCGCGGCGCTGGTGCTGGAATCCGGCAAGAGCCTTGAGGATGCCGTGGCGGAAACCGGATACGGCATCGAGCTGATGCGCTACCACGCGGAATGGGCGCGCCGCGTCGAAGGCGAGGTGATCGAGAGCGACACCCCGGACGAAACACTGATGCTGAAGCGTGCGCCGATCGGCGTCGTTGCCTGCCTGATCCCCTTCAACTTCCCGATCTACACGCTGGTCCGCAAGATTGCGCCGGCGCTGGTCACCGGCAACGCCGTGGTCGTGCGCCCGAGCAACAACACGCCGACCTCGGCCTTCGCATTTGCCGAGGCGATCCGTGAAGCGGACCTTCCGGCCGGTCTCGTCAGCATCATGACAATGAGCCATGAGGTGGCACAGGTCATGTGCACGCGCCGTAGCGTCGGCATGATCACACTGACCGGCAGCGTCGCAGCTGGCCAGGTCGTACTCGAATACTGCAAGGCAAACATCGCCAAGCCCTCGCTGGAACTCGGCGGCAAGACACCCGTGATCGTCGAGCCCGATGCCGATCTCGACGTGGTGACCAGGAGCGTGCTGGCAGCGAAGTCGGCCCATTGCGGTCAGGTCTGCACCTCCGTCGAGCGTCTCTACGTACATGCCTCCGTGCATGGCACGCTGCTTGCCAAGCTGAAAGACGCCTTCGAAAGTCGCCACTATGGCGACCGCGCCGAAGATCCGACGCGCATGGGGCCACTCGCCAATGCAGCCGCACGACTGAGGATCCACCACATGGTGGAGCGGGCCAAGGCCGATGGCGCCGTCATCGAGACCGGTGGCTTCCTGCCACCTGACGAGGGCTATTTTTATCCGCCGACACTGCTTTCGGCTTGCCGCCAGGACATGGAGATCATCCAGGAAGAGGTCTTCGGCCCGGTGCTTGGCGTCATTCCCTATACCGATTTCGACGACGCACTGGCCATGGCAAGCGACCACCAGTTCGGCCTCGCCTCCGTCGTCTTCACGGAAAACTACCGCAAAGTGATGAAGGCCGCGAACGAGATCGAGGCGGGTGAACTCTACATCAACCGCTTCCCGGCCGAGCCTTACCAGGGCTATCACGCCGGCTGGAAGCGCTCCGGCCTTGGCGGCGATGACGGCAAGCATGGCATGCTGGAATTCACCCAGACCCGCCTCGTCATCCTCAAGCATTGATCATTACGCGTTACCAGGGGGCATCTATGAAGATCGCATCACTCAAGACACACGTCGTCGCAACGCCCGCGCCACATATCGGCGGCATGTACTGGATCTTCGTGGAGCTGGAAACGGCCTGTGGCATCAAGGGTGTCGGCGAAATCTACTCGACCGCTTTCCACCCGTCCGGCATCGCCGTCCTGGTCGAAGACGTCTTCACCCGCTATCTGGAGGGCCACGACCCCCACCAGATCGAGCGATTCTGGCGCGCGGCCTATTCGAGCGGTTTCACCCAGCGGCCGGATCCGACCATGGTCGGCATCATATCCGGCCTCGAAATCGCCTGCTGGGACATCATCGGCAAGGCGGCGGGGCGACCGGTCGCGGATCTGCTCGGCGGGCCCGTCTTCGAGAAGCTGCGCGCCTACACCTATCTCTATCCAAAGAATGCAGCGGGCGAATATGATTACAACGACCCGGATCTCGCCGCCGAAGAGGCGATCCGCATGGTCGATGCCGGCTTCACCGCGCTGAAGTTCGATCCGGCCGGCCCCTATACCAATTATTCCGGTCACCAACTGTCGCTGCCCGTCATGGATCGCTGCGAGGAGTTCTGCCAAAAGATCCGTGATGCAATCGGCAACCGCGCCGATCTTCTCTTCGGCACGCATGGGCAAATGGTGCCCTCCTCGGCAATCCGGCTGGCCAAGCGGCTTGAGAAATATGACCCGCTGTGGTTCGAGGAACCTGTGCCGCCAGGCCAGGAAGCGGCGATGGCGGAAGTCGCCCGCGCGACCTCGATCCCGGTGTCGACGGGCGAACGCCTGACCACGAAATACGAATTCCAGAGAATATTGCAGCTTGGCTCTGCCTCCATCCTGCAGATGAATGTCGCTCGCGTCGGCGGCTTGCTGGAGGCGAAAAAGATCGCCGGGATGGCCGAGTCCTTTTATGCGCAGATCGCACCGCATCTCTACAACGGTCCGGTCGGGGCAGCAGCGTCGATCCAGCTCGCGGCAACCTGCCCGAATTTCCTCATCCACGAGGCGATCATGGATTTCGGCGGCTTCCATGCCGAGGTGCTGAAGGTGAAGCTCGACTTCGACGACGGCTATCTCATCCCTTCGCGCGAGCCGGGGCTGGGCATCGAGCTGAACCACGAGGTCATTGCGCGGCACACACCCTACACCGGCGACAGGCTGCACCTGCAGATGACCGCCGAGCCTATGGATGTGAAAGCCTTCGCACCGGCCAGGGGCTGAGGGACAGCCATGATCTTCGATTTCATCGTGGTCGGTGCGGGCTCTGCGGGCTGCATCGTGGCAAGTCGGCTGAGTGACAGTGGTCGCCATTCCGTGTTGCTGATCGAGGCCGGCGGCGAGGACAAGTCCTTCTGGTTCAAGATCCCGGTCGGCTACGCCAAAAGCTACTACAATCCCAAGGTCAACTGGATGTACCGGATGGAGCCGGATCCGGCACTGGGCGGGCGGCGGATTTACGCCCCGCGCGGCAAGGTGCAGGGTGGTTCCGGCTCGATCAACGCCATGGTCTTCGTGCGGGGTGCGGCCGAGGATTTCGACAACTGGCGGGCCGCCGGCAATCCCGGTTGGGGTTTCGATGACGTGCTCCCCTATTTCCGCAAGCTGGAAACCCACGCCCGGGGCGAGAGCCCCTGGCACGGCGACAAGGGGCCGATCCATGTAACCCCGATGCGCGGCGCGACCCATCCAGTCAGCGATGCCTTCCTCGCTGCCTGCGACGAACTTGGTCTTCCGCTCAACGAGGACTTCAACGGCGCGACGATCGAGGGGGCCGGCGTCTACGACGTCAACACCCGTCGTGGCCAGCGCTCGCATTCCAGCGCGGAGTATCTGCGCCCCGCGCTCAAGCGACAGAACCTCTCCATCGAGCGTGGCGCCCATGCGCGTCGCCTGATCATTGAAGCAGATGGACGCGTATCCGGCATCGAGGTGATGCAGCATGGGCGCTTGCGCAGCTTCACAGCCCGTCGCGAAGTCATCCTGGCCGCTGGTGCAGTTGATACGCCGAAGCTGATGCAGCTTTCAGGCCTTGGCGACGGATCCACCCTTTTCGCCCAAGGCATCGAGACCCGCAAACAGCTACCGGCCGTTGGCAGGAACCTGCAGGACCATCTCTGCGCCAGCTTCTATTATCGGTCGAAACTGCCGACGCTGAATGGCGACTTTGCAAGCCTGATCGGTCAGGCGCGCTTCGGCCTGACATGGCTTCTGCGGCGCCGTGGCCCATTTGCGATGAGCGTCAACCAGGCCGGCGGGTTCTTCCGGGGGGCGCCTGAGGAGGTGAGGCCGAACATACAGGTCTATTTCAACCCCTTATCCTATCGTATCCCGGACAATCCGGGTGCGGGGCTGACCCCGGAACCCTATCCGGGCTTCCTCATCGCGTTCAACGCCTGCCGCCCGACCAGCAAGGGCACGATCACGATCGCTTCACCTGACGCAGCGGACGCTCCGCTGATCCGGCCGAACTACCTGTCGACCGATCGCGATGTGGAGGAGGTTCTGCAAGGCAGCAGGCTGATGCGCCGGATCGCCGACACGAATGCCCTTGAAGCTTGGGTGGCGGAGGAGGTTTCGCCGTCCGGTGCGGCCGACACCGACGCAAAGCTCCTGGACTATTTCCGCCTGAACAGCGGCTCGATCTATCATCTCTGCGGCACCTGCGCGATGGGCAGCGATCCGCGCGAGACCGTGGTCGATTCCCGCCTCAGGGTTCATGGCGTGCCGGGCCTGCGCATCGTCGACGCCTCGGTTTTTCCGAACATCACCGCTGGCAACATCAACGCCCCGACGATGATGGTCGCTGAAAAGGGTGCGGCGATGATCCTGGAAGACGCACAATCCGCCTGACGGAATCCACAAAAAAAGCCGGACTGAAAAGCCCGGCTTCAAAACTTGCCCGTCGTGACCGGCCCATCAGGCGGCGACGAGAACACCGTTCAGGTTGGTCAACTCGGCGAGATACTGCTCGAGCTTGGTGCGGTGTTCGTGATGCTCGACGCCTTCCAGTTCCTTGCGGGCCTCGTCGATGCGCTTCGTCAGCGTATCCGGCGATATGTCGGCGAGCGAAACGGCAGATTCAGCCAGCAGCGTGCAGCCAGTCGGCAGAATGTCGGCGAAACCACCGAAAACCACATACTTCGACACCTGACCGGAGGCGAGCTTCACAGTCACCACGCCCGGCTTGATCGTGGTCATCGTCGGCGCATGATTGGCCATGACGGTCATTTCGCCTTCCGTTGCCGGAATGACGACTTCGCTTACCTGTTCGGAGAGCAGAAGGCGCTCGGGCGAAACGAGTTCAAAGTTGAAATTGTCGGCCATGGTCGTTCACTTCTCTGATGAAGGATGGAGCGGCACGCGGGTCATCCCGCGTGCCGGCATTCCGTTTGCTTAGGCAGCTTCGGCAGCCAGGCGCTTGGCCTTTTCGATGGCTTCGTCCATCGAGCCGACCATGTAGAAGGCAGCTTCCGGCAGGTGGTCGTACTCGCCGTTGACCAGGCCCTTGAAGCCCTTGATCGTGTCTTCGAGCGCAACCAGCTTGCCCGGCGAACCGGTGAAGATTTCGGCGACGAAGAACGGCTGCGACAGGAAGCGCTCGATCTTGCGGGCGCGGGCAACCGTCACCTTGTCTTCTTCGGACAGTTCGTCCATCCCGAGGATGGCGATGATGTCCTGCAGCGACTTGTAGCGCTGAAGCGTCGTCTGGACCTTACGGGCAACTTCGTAGTGCTCTTCGCCGACAACCATCGGGTCCAGCATGCGCGACGTCGAGTCGAGCGGGTCAACGGCCGGGTAGATACCCTTTTCAGCAATCGAGCGCGACAGAACGGTCGTTGCGTCCAAGTGGGCGAACGAGGTGGCCGGAGCCGGGTCGGTCAAGTCGTCGGCGGGAACGTAGATGGCCTGAACCGAGGTAATCGAGCCCTTGGTCGTGGTGGTGATGCGTTCCTGCATCTGACCCATGTCGGTGGCGAGCGTCGGCTGGTAACCAACGGCCGACGGGATACGACCGAGCAGAGCCGACACTTCCGAACCTGCCTGGGTGAAGCGGAAGATATTGTCGACGAAGAACAGAACGTCCTGTCCCTTGTCGCGGAAGTCTTCAGCGATCGTCAGACCGGTCAGAGCGACGCGAGCGCGGGCGCCCGGCGGTTCGTTCATCTGGCCGTAAACGAGAGCGGCCTTGGAGCCTTCGCCACCGCCGTGCTTGTTGACGCCCGATTCGATCATTTCGTGATAGAGGTCGTTGCCTTCGCGGGTACGCTCGCCAACGCCTGCGAACACGGAGTAACCGCCGTGAGCCTTCGCAACGTTGTTGATCAGTTCCATGATCAGAACGGTCTTGCCAACG
Source organism: Peteryoungia algae (assembly GCF_030369675.1). Lineage (NCBI taxonomy): Bacteria > Pseudomonadati > Pseudomonadota > Alphaproteobacteria > Hyphomicrobiales > Rhizobiaceae > Peteryoungia > Peteryoungia algae. The sequence goes on from NZ_CP128477.1 coordinate 2,895,620, forward strand.
CCAGCGCCGCCGAACAGGCCGATCTTACCGCCCTTGGCATAGGGAGCCAGAAGGTCGACGACCTTGATGCCGGTGACCAGGATCTGGGCTTCGGTCGACTGCTCGACGTAAGCCGGGGCTTCCTGGTGGATTGCGCGACGGCCTTCGGTGACCAGCGGACCAGCTTCGTCGACCGGCTCGCCGATGACGTTCATGATGCGGCCGAGCGTTTCCGGACCAACCGGAACCGAGATCGGAGCACCCGTGTCGGTGACCGGCTGACCGCGAACGAGACCTTCGGTCGAGTCCATGGCGATCGTGCGGACCTGGTTTTCGCCGAGGTGCTGCGCCACTTCGAGAACGAGGCGGTTGCCGCCGTTGTCGGTTTCCAGCGCGTTCAGGATCGCGGGCAGTTCGCCTTCGAACGCGACGTCGACGACGGCGCCGATGACCTGCGTGACCTTGCCGAGAGCACCGGCTGCGGACTTCACCGCCTTAGACTTGGGGGTAGCTGCCTTAGCCATGTATCTTACCCTCTTTCCTTAACCTCAGAGCGCTTCCGCGCCCGAAATGATTTCAATGAGTTCCTTGGTGATCTGCGCCTGACGCTGGCGGTTGTACGAAAGCGTCAGCTTGTTGATCATCTCACCGGCATTGCGTGTCGCATTGTCCATGGCGCTCATCTTGGCGCCCATTTCACCCGCGACATTTTCGAGCAGGGCCCGGAAAATCTGAACCGAGATGTTGCGCGGAATGAGATCCTCGAGGATCCCTGCAGCATCCGGTTCGTATTCGTAGAGAGCAGCCGCGCCGCCCTGGGCAGGAGCCTCGGCCGGAGCGGCCGGGATGATCTGCTGGGCGGTCGGGATCTGGCTGATCACCGACTTGAACTCGGAATAGAACAGCGTGCAGACGTCGAATTCACCACGCTCGAACATGCCGATGACCTTGCGGCCAATGGCATCCGCATCGGTAAAGCCGACACGCTTCACTTCGCGCAGGTCCACGCGTTCGACGATCATGTCGGCGAATTCGCGACGCAGGCTGTCGTAGCCCTTCTTGCCGACGCAGAAGAACTTGACCGTCTTGCCCTGGGCCAGCAGCTTGCGGGCGTGGTCACGAGCAAAACGTGCGATCGACGAGTTGAAGCCGCCGCAGAGACCACGTTCAGCGGTGCAGACGACGAGCAGATGCACGTCGTCCTTGCCGTTGCCCGTCATCAGACGCGGCGCGCTGTCGTCCGTACCCACTGCCTGCGCAATATTGGCCAGAACGGCGCCCATGCGCTGCGAGTACGGGCGGGCAGCCTCGGCCGCTTCCTGAGCGCGACGCAATTTCGCCGCGGCGACCATCTTCATCGCCTTGGTGATCTTCTGCGTCGCCTTGACGGAGGCGATCCGGTTTTTCAGATCCTTAAGTGAAGGCATCCGTTATCCGTCCTTGGCTTGAGCCTGAATTAGGCGAAGTTCTTCGCGAAGCTATCGAGAGCCGCCTTGAGCTTGCCCTTGGTATCGTCGCTGATCGCCTTGTCGGTGCGGATGGCATCGAGAATGGCCTTGCCTTCCGAATGGAGGTAGGAGAGCAGGCCCTGTTCGAACTTGCCAACCTGGCTGACCGCGATCTTGTCGAGATAGCCGTTGACGCCAGCGAAGATGACCGCAACCTGTTCTTCCGTCTTCAGCGGCGAGAACTGCTGCTGCTTCAGGAGTTCCGTCAGGCGCGCACCACGATTGAGCAAACGCTGGGTGGCGGCGTCGAGGTCGGAACCGAACTGCGCGAAGGCGGCCATTTCGCGATACTGGGCAAGCTCGCCCTTGATCGAACCGGCAACCTGCTTCATCGCCTTGATCTGAGCGGCAGAACCAACGCGCGAAACCGACAGACCGACGTTAACGGCCGGACGAATACCCTGATAGAACAGGTCGGTTTCAAGGAAGATCTGGCCATCGGTGATCGAGATCACGTTGGTCGGAATGAAGGCCGAAACGTCGTTACCCTGGGTTTCGATGACCGGCAAAGCGGTCAGCGAGCCGGCACCGGCAGCATCGCCCATCTTTGCAGCGCGCTCGAGAAGACGCGAATGCAGGTAGAAGACGTCGCCCGGATAGGCTTCGCGGCCCGGAGGACGGCGCAGCAGAAGCGACATCTGGCGGTAAGCAACAGCCTGCTTGGACAGGTCGTCATAGGCGATCAGGGCATGCATGCCGTTGTCGCGGAAGTATTCGCCCATGGCGCAACCGGCAAACGGAGCCAGGTACTGCATCGGAGCCGGATCGGACGCGGTCGCCGCGATGATGATCGAGTACTGCAGCGCGCCACGCTCTTCGAGAACCTTGACGAACTGGGCAACGGTCGAGCGCTTCTGGCCGATAGCCACGTAAACGCAGTACAGCTTTTCGTTTTCCGGACCGTTGTCGTGCACAGCCTTCTGGTTAAGGAAGGTGTCGAGAATGATGGCGGTCTTGCCGGTCTGACGGTCACCGATAACGAGCTCGCGCTGACCGCGGCCAACCGGGATCAGGGCGTCGATGGCCTTGAGGCCGGTCGACATCGGCTCGTGAACCGATTTGCGCGGGATGATGCCGGGAGCCTTGACGTCAACGCGCGAACGCTTCGCAGCATTGATCGGGCCCTTGCCGTCGATCGGGTTGCCGAGCGCGTCAACGACGCGGCCAAGCAGTTCCGGACCAACCGGAACGTCGACGATGGCGCCGGTCCGCTTGACGATGTCGCCTTCCTTGATGCCACGGTCTGCGCCGAAGAGAACCACACCGACATTGTCGGCTTCGAGGTTCAGCGCCATGCCGCGGATGCCGCCTGGGAACTCGACCATTTCGCCGGCCTGGACGTTGTCGAGGCCGTAGACGCGGGCGATACCGTCACCGACGGACAGAACCTGGCCGACTTCGGAGACTTCTGCCTCTTTGCCGAAGTTCTTGATTTGATCTTTCAGAATTGCGGAAATTTCCGCGGCGCGGATATCCATCAGCCAACCTCTTTCAGTGCAAGCTTAAGGGTGGAAAGTTTGGTGCGAAGAGACGTGTCGATCTGGCGCGAGCCGACCTTCACGATCAGGCCGCCGAGCAGGGAGGGATCGACCGTAACGGAGATCGAGACTTCCTTGCCGGTGACGCTCTTCAGCGCCGCTTTCAGTTCAGTTTCCTGCTCAGCCGACAGGGCATGAGCTGTGGTGACGTCAGCCGTGAGCTCGCCCTTGTGGCGGGCAACAGCCTGGCGATAGGCAGCCACCATGCCGGGAGCGGCAAACAGGCGGCGATTGCTTGCGACGACCTTCAGGAAGTTCAACACCATCGCGCTGAAACCGGCCTTTTCGCCGAGCGCGCCAATGGCCTTGACCTGGTCTTCAGCCGTGAAGACAGGCGACTGTACGAGGCGCTTCAGATCGTCGCTCTCGTCGATCATCGCCTGGAAGCGGCTGAGATCGGCAGCGACGGCGTCGATAGCGCCAGCTTCGAGCGCAAGCTCGAAAAGCGACGATGCGTAACGCTCCGCCACGCCTGAAATCACTTGGGATGCGTCTGCCACGGGCAAAAAATTCCCTGATCTGGATCCAGGTAGCCGGACACCTCGAAAGAGGCCTCTCAAACTCCTGATATCGTTTTGTTTTCCCCAAAAACACAAGCGTCTAGTGCTTGCGTTTTCCGAATTTCGCGGTTCGTCTAGCATAGCAGGTCTAGACTCGCAACACGCGTATTAAAGGTTTGCTCCTTGAGAGCAAGGCCCGGCTGCGTTTTTTTGTCCGAAACCGAGTCAATTCGACGAGATGGGCCGCCGCTGCGGCCGCAAACCGATCTTAAGTCAGACCAAAGACATAGGCGAGCGTCAGAGATGCGATAGCGGCCTGCACAACCAGAAGGAGAATATTGCGCCAGGTGGCGCCTTGATCGGACATGATGGAGAGGATGCGGGCAAAGGCCGATAGGCCGACGGCAGCACCGAAAGCCAGATAGACGGTCGGCTGTGCGAGGAGCAATGCTGTTCCGGCAAAGCCGACGACCAGGCCGCCGGCAGAGCGCACCGCACTCAGGCCCTCCGGACGCCCCTCGTTCGCCGTCAGGGCGAGCGCCTTGAGCGTAAGGCCGGGAGCGAAAAGCACGACGCATCCGATGAGGGCAGCAGTCGCAGCGGCGAGGAAGGCCAGTTGCTCGCCAAGTTCAGTGGGAAAGTAGAATTCCATGGATCAACCCGCGTGAAAGAAACCGGGTGGCTTATGGCACGAAATGGACGGTCGCGGTATGGCCCTTGCGCGTCAGAATGAAACCGGCGCATCCGGCCGGGTCAAACGACTCAAAGGAAGCTTTGGGGATCGACATCCACCTGCACCTGGATCGAGCGCCGCTCTTTCGGCCCGCGCTGCAGCATGCCGAGCACGAAGGCCTGCATGTCGCTGTTGCGGCGCCCATGCACCAACAGCCGGAAGCGATGCCGGCCACGAATGAGAGCAAGTGGCGCTTCGGCGGGTCCGAGGATCATGATCCCGTTTTCCTGCGGCGCAGCCTGGCGGAGTCCGCGCGCATGCCCCTCGGCCTCTGCGCGCGTATCAGCGGAGACGATGATGGAGACCAGTCGGCCGAATGGCGGCAACTGCGCCCGCTCGCGCTCGGTGATCTCGCGTTCATAGAAGGCCGCCGCATCACCCGAGACGATTGCCTGCATCACGGGATGCTGCGGCTGGAAGGTCTGCAGAAGTCCGAGGCTCTTGCGCCCGGTGCGACCGGCACGGCCCGTGACCTGCGAGAGCAGCTGAAAGGTTCGCTCGGCGGCGCGGGGATCCCCGTTCGACAGGCCGATATCGGCATCGATGATTCCGACCAGGGTCATCAGCGGAAAATTGTGCCCCTTGGCGACGAGCTGCGTGCCGATGACGATGTCCGCCTCGCCATTGGCGATCGCCTCGAGCTCAAGCCTCAACCGTTTCACACCGCCGATGTCGGAAGAGAGCACCAGCGTCCGCGCCTCGGGGAAGTGTTTTTCCACCTCCTCCGCGATGCGCTCCACGCCCGGCCCGCAGGCGACGAGATGATCGAGCGTCCCGCATTCCGGGCAGGCGTTGGGTGTCGGCTCGTGATAGCCGCACTGGTGGCACTGGATCTGGCCACGAAAGCGGTGCTCGACGAGCCAGCTCGAACATTGCGGGCACTGGAAGCGGTGGCCGCAGACCCGGCACAGCGTCAGCGGCGCATAGCCCCGCCGATTGAGGAAGAGTAGTGCCTGTTCTCCCCGCTCGACGGCCTTGCCGACGGAGCGCAGAAGGATCGGCGAGAGAAAGCCGCCTCGCTCCGGCGGAGCACGCCGCATGTCGATGAGATGCAGGTCCGGCATCGCAGCGTCTGCAAAGCGTGTCGGCAAATGAATGCGCGTGTAGCGTCCGGCGATGCAGTTGACCTGGCTCTCGACAGACGGCGTCGCCGAGACAAGCACGACGGGGAAATCCGCGATTCGCGCCCTGACCACCGCCATGTCGCGCGCATTGTAGAAGACGCGATCTTCCTGCTTGAAGGCCGGATCATGCTCTTCGTCGACGATGATGAGCCCGAGGTTCTCGAAGGGCAGGAAAAGCGCCGAGCGCGCGCCGGCCACAACCCTGATCTCTCCGGTCGCGACCTGACGCCAGACCTTTTCACGCGTGCGGGTCGCAAGATCGGAATGCCATTCGCCGGGCTTTGCGCCGAACCGATCCTGGAAACGCTCGAGGAAATTGGCGGTGAGCGCAATTTCCGGCAGCAGGATCAGCACCTGTTTGCCTTGTTTCAGCGTCTCGGCAATTGCCTCGAAATAGACCTCCGTCTTGCCCGAGCCCGTCACGCCATCGATCAGGGAGACGGCAAAGCCACCCTTGTGCAGGCTCTGGAGGATTTCGTCGGCCGCCTCCTTCTGCGGCCCGGCCAGCCTGTGTTGCGCATAATCAGGATCGGGAGGAGCGACCAGCGGCGGCGGGGGCAGGAAGACCTGTTCAAACACGCCCTGCTTGAGCAGACCGTCAATGACGCTCGTCGAGACACCGCTGGCATGGGCAAGCCCGCTCTTCGTCCATGAAAGACCGTCAGAGGCGAGTTCCAGCACCTTTTGCCGCGCCGGCGTCAAACGCTCCGGCTGGTAGCCGGCATAGCGCAGCCCCTCGATCATCGGCTCGGGATCGAAGGCCGCTGGCGCGCGAAGCGCCATGCGGGCCACATAACCGGGTGGAGAAAGCGTATAGGCAGCCACCCAGTCGAGGAAGGTGCGCATGTGCTGGTCAAGCGGTGGGCAATCGAAGACCTTGGTGATTTCTCTGAGCTTCTTCGGATCGACGGACGCCCCCTCGCCGCCATCCCAGACCACGCCGATCACCTGTCGTGGCCCGAGCGGCACCTGCACGATGGCGCCTGGCTCCACCGTCAGGCCGTCTGGCACCGCATAGCTATAAGCCGTCGGCGCGGGCATGGGAACAAGTACCGGCACCACCTTGCGGCGCGGCATCTCGAACAGTTCCCCGAACAGGCTTTTCGAATCGTCCTTCATCGGGCTGCAACTTGCCCCCTGAGGATCGGAAAGAAAACAGCCTTTATGCGGGTGGAGAGATCAGCGGAAACTGCGGTCGGGATAGGCTGGCAGTTGATGGACCGTGAAGTCTTCCAGCGCCTTGGTCACCTCGGCGGGATCGCCGTCGAGCGCCTCGACCGGAATGAGATTGCCGACGGTGAAATCGAAGCGACCGCCGCGCTTGTTCAAAAGCTCGTAGAAAACGGTCATATCGCGCAGTTCCGTCGACCAGCGGGCGAACCAGTAGAACAGCCCGGAATTGCGGGCCTTCATGTTTACCGGGAGGATCGGCAGATTGTATTTGCGCGCAAGCGAGATGGCAGAAGTCTTCCACGGCCGCTCGTTGAGCCGACCCTCGTCCCAGTAGGCGATACGACCCGAGGGAAAGAGGATCGTGGCGCGCCCCTCTTCGACTGCGCGCGTGGTGAGCTTGAGCGTTTCGCGTGCCTTGAGCTTCGACTTGTGCTCCTCGCGCCACTCGACTGGAATGATGATCTCGGCCAGGCGGGGATTGACCCTGACGGCATCCCGGTTGGCAAAGAAGGTCATGTCCGGGCGGCAACCCTTGAGCAGATCATACATCGCCACGCCATCGGCAATGCCTGTGGGATGGTTGCTGACCAGAATGAATCCGCCGGACGAGGGAATGCGATCTGCATGTCGCACCTGGATATCGAGGCCAAGCGCAGCACTCAGATAGTCGAAGACCTGCGGTCCGGGAAGGTTGGCCACGTCATTGGCAAACTGGATTGCCTTGTCGTAGCGAAGCACGCTGTAGAGGAAAGGCCGCATGGCCGGCCAGAGAGGGTGCTCGACGAGCCTTTGCCCACGCTCGGCAATCAGCGTGTCGACAATATGTCCGGGGCGGCCTTGAGAAAGAAGCGACAAGGTGTCGGTAACGCTAGCAAAGGTAGAGACGGGAGAACGGCGCATCAGCAAATACCTCGCCAGAGATCCAGAGGCGTTCTGGCAGCCATTTGTGATCCGTTCATGACAGGCCCCGGCATTTGTCTTTCGTTAACCCTCCCGCGCCATCGTGGGTGGGGTTGCCAACAGCCAACAACGCAAAAGGCGCGCAATTGATCCCGGCAGATGAAAAACTTCTCGGCGAACGTGCCGCCTGGCTGGAAAGCCTTGGCGCAGAGCGCCGCCTGTCGGGCAACACGCTTGATGCCTATGAGCGTGACACACGCCAGTTCCTGCAATTTCTCTCCGCCCATGTCGGCGGCACCGTGAAGATCGACGACATCAAGGCGCTGCGGCCGGCGGATCTGCGCGGCTTCCTCGCCCAGCGTCGCAAGGAAGGTGCCGGTGCCAGGTCGCTCGGTCGACATCTGGCAGGCCTGCGCTCCTTCCTGCGCCATCTGGAACGCAAGGGCTTGGTGAATGCGGCGGGTGCAAGCGCGATCCGCTCGCCGAAGCAGCCGAAATCCCTGCCCAAGCCACTGAGTGGCCGCCAGGCCCTCGCGGTGGTCGCAATCGACACCCAGATGCATGACGAACCCTGGCTAGCTGCCCGCGACGCAGCAGTGCTGTCTCTGCTCTACGGCTGCGGTCTTCGTATCTCCGAGGCGCTCGGGCTCACGCCCAACGCATTTCAGGGCAGGCCGACCAGCCTGCGCATCACGGGCAAAGGTGGCAAGATGCGGCTCGTGCCCTTGCTTCCGGTCGTGACCGAAGCGGTGGAAACCTATTACAAGCTTTGCCCGTATCACCTTGAAGCCGACGCTCCCCTCTTCCGTGGTGCGCGGGGTGGGCCCTTGCAGCCAGCGATCATCCAGCGCGAAATGCAGAAGCTGCGCTCGGCGCTCGGCCTGCCCGATTCGGCAACGCCGCACGCCCTGCGCCATTCCTTCGCGACGCATCTTCTGGGCAGTGGTGGCGACCTCCGGACGATCCAGGAACTGCTCGGCCATGCGAGCCTGTCGACCACGCAGATCTATACCGGCGTCGACAGCGCGCGGCTTCTCGACATCTATGACCGTGCCCATCCGCGCGCCTGAAGCGTCCCAGCTCCGCCGTTAACCAAGATCCTTAATCGAACGTGAGGGCGCACTCTCCTATTCTCACCGCTTGTGACAGGAGATGACATGAACGCCCACCGCCTTTTCTCGCTGCGGCCGAACCTGCCGCGCCCTTCGATCTCGGAGATGGTTCTCTGGATCACCGGCGCACTGCCTCTGGCGTTCCTGGCCCTGCTGGTCGCCACCCTTCTGACAATTGTCCCTGCCCGCGCCTCGGATATCGCATGCCACGGCGAGAACCTGCTCGTGGCAATGGAAAGGGAGAACCCGGAGGAACTGGCAGCGATCCGCGCGGAAGCGGCCAAGGTGGCGAATGGTCAGGGCATCTTCTGGAAGATCGAAAAGCAGGGCTTGAAGCCGTCCTACCTGCTCGGCACCATGCACGTCACCGATCCTCGCGTTCTCACCATGCCGAAAGGCGCTCGAGAAGCAACGGCCGCGGCCGATGTGGTCGTCATCGAGTCAGACGAGATCCTCGACGAGAAGAAGGCTGCGGCCTCCCTCCTGATGCATCCCGAACTGACCATGTTCACCGATGGCAAATCCGTAAAGGATCACCTCGACGCCGCCGATCTGGAGAAGCTGGAGTCCGGCCTGAGGCAACGTGGTCTGGCCCTCGGCGCCGTCGCCAAGATGAAGCCCTGGATCCTCGCAAGCTTCGTGGCCTTGCCCGCCTGCGAGATGTCACGCAAGGCAGCTGGCGCCTCCTTCCTCGACAAGCAGATCGCCGAGGACGCCGTCAAGGCCGGCAAGCCGGTGGCGGGCCTCGAGAGTCTCGTCGAGCAACTCGAAGCCATGGCAGACCTGCCGGTCGATTTCCATTTCAAGGCCCTGATCGAGACGATCGAGCTCGGCGACAAGATGGAAGACGTCATCGAGACGATGACCGAGCTTTATCTTGCGGGTGAGATCGGCATGACAATGCCGATGCTGAAGACCGTTGCCCCGTCGCCCGGCGAAGAAGATGAAAGCGCCTATGCCGCCTTCGAGAGCCGCATCGTCCGCGACCGCAATCTTGTCATGGCGGATGGCAGCAAGCCGCATCTGGAAAAGGGCAATGCCTTCATCGCTGTCGGCGCGCTGCATCTGCCGGGTGAGGAAGGTCTCGTCGAACTCATCCGTCGCCAAGGCTATACCGTCACGCGGGTCGACGGCTGAGGTCGAACGAAGCGGCAAATCGTTTGAGGAAGGTCTTCACGATCAGCTTGTGGAACGGCGTGACGACGAGGATGTAGAGCCGGCCGAACAGATTGTGCCGCCTGACCAGCGTCGTCAGTGAGACGTGCTGGTGGGCGGCGGCTTCAGGCTCGACCGACACGATGATCCGGAAATCGAGATGTTTGTCGTTGAATCCGAGAACCACGCGCTCGTGGTCATGCTCGATGACCGGAAAGCCGCCGATCATGTCCTGATCGCTCAACGCGAGTTCCGCCGATTTCAGGCCAAAGAGACCGACGATCCGGTTGCGGATCCCAAGAAGTGCAGTGACCCATCTGGGCGCTCGACCCATGAGAGCCGTGGCGACTTGCATCGGATCGAGATCGGCTCGGTCGAGCCTCACGCTATAGCTGTCCGCCCAGTCGGCCTCTGCAAGATCCGGATGGGGTAGCTCGACCTTCTGCTTCGAAACTACAACCATCTGCTTTCCCCGATTTGCGATCAGTCCCGGCTCATGCGCGATGCGACCGGCGTTTTCCAGTAAAACTGGTGTACCAGAAGCGCCAGGATATGCACCGCGATCAAAAGCCACATCAGAGCCTTCAAGGGTCCGCCATGCACGAAGCCCGCCGTTTCATTGGCAAAATAGTAGGCGCCGATCCCGCTCAGCGGCAGCAGGAAGAAGAGAGCGTAGAAGGTGCCATGCGCCAGCTTGGCCGCAAGACGTAGGACTGGCGGTTCTTCCGGCGGAGCGGCCGGCGCGCCCTTGACCAGCCTCAGACCGAGCCGAAGCAATCCGAGACAGAGGACCATGATACCGGCATAGGCATGGATGTTGGCGAAGGTCAGATCTTCGGGCGATGGAACCTCGCCACGCTCATAGGCTTCGGCCACCTCTTTCATCACATCAGAGAAGATGAGGTTGAAGAGGATGAGCAAGGCCATAAGCCAATGCAGGGCCTTTTGCGGGATGGAGTAGGAAGCGGGCGCGGCTGTGGTCATGGTCTTTGCCTTTCGTCAGGATCGAGCGAAGCATTGCCCAGACATGATAAAGGCCGCCGCTCGGGGAACAAGCAACGGCCTTCAACCTTACCAAAATATATAATTGACCTATGTCAGGTCGCGACGCCTCACATATGCAGCGGCTTGAAGAAGGTTGCCAGCGCCGCTTCCTTCACGGCTTCCGACATGGTCGGGTGCGCATGGCAGGTCCGACCCAGATCTTCGGACGAACCACCGAACTCCATCAGCACGGCCGCTTCGTGGATCATCTCGCCGGCACCGAGGCCGATGATGTGTACGCCCAGAACCCGGTCCGTATCCTTGTCGGCGAGAACCTTTACGAAGCCGTCGGAGGCAAGCATCGCGCGAGCGCGAGCATTGGCCGAAAACGGGAACTTGCCGACCTTGTAGGATACGCCTGCGCCCTTGAGCTCTTCCTCGGTCTTGCCGACGGAGGCGACTTCCGGCTGCGTGTAGACGACACCCGGGATGACGTCATAATTCACGTGACCATGCTGGCCGGCGAGGATTTCGGCGAGAGCCACGCCTTCATCTTCCGCCTTGTGGGCAAGCATCGGACCCTTGACCACATCGCCAATGGCATAAATGCCGGCGACATTGGTGCGATAATGGCCGTCGATCTCGACCCGGCCACGATTGTCGAGCGCAACGCCTGCTTCTTCGAGGCCAAGGCCGGCGGTGTAGGGCTTGCGGCCGGTGGCCACCAGAACGACGTCGGCCTCGAGCGTCCGGGTCTCGCCACCCTTGACCGGCTCGAACGTGACCTTGGCGCCCTCGCCCGACTTTTCGACGCCCGTGACCTTGGCGCCGAGGTTGAATTCGATGCCCTGCTTGGCAAGGATGCGCTGGAACTGCTTGGAGACTTCGCCGTCCATGCCGCCAAGGATGACGTCGAGATATTCGACTACGGTGACCTTTGCGCCGAGGCGTGACCATACTGAGCCGAGCTCAAGGCCGATGACCCCACCGCCGACGACGATCATCTTGCCCGGCACCTTGTCGAGCGCGATGCCCCCGGTGGAGGAGACGATGATCTTCTCGTCGATATCAACGGCAACACCTGGAATGCCGGCGACATCGGAACCGGTCGCGATGACGATATTCTTCGTCTCGAGAACCTGGACTTCGCCTGCGTCATTGGTGACTTCGACCTTGCCGGCGGTAAGAATCTTGCCTGTGCCCTGGATGCCGTCGATCTTGTTCTTCTTGAACAGGAAGGCGACTCCCTCGACGTTCGACTTCACGGTCGCGTCCTTGTGCGCCATCATCTTCGGCAGGTTCAACGTCGGCGCGCCGACGTCCACACCGAGATCACCCATGCCATGACCAGCATGGTGAAAGACTTCCGAGGCGTGCAGCAAGGCCTTGGAGGGGATGCAGCCAATGTTGAGGCAGGTGCCGCCATAGGTCTGGCGCTTCTCGACGACGGCAACTTTCAGGCCGAGCTGGGCCGCCTTGATGGCGCAGACATAGCCGCCGGGGCCGGAGCCGATAACGATGACATCATAAGACATGGGAAGCTTCCTTCGTTTTCGACGGTTACCGGCCGCCGCTGACATTCAAGATGGCACCCGTCACATAGGATGCCTGAGGCGAGAGGAGATAGAGAACGCTGTCGGCCACTTCGTCCGCCGTTCCCGGCCTTTGCATCGGAACGATCGGAGCGAGGTCACGCGCCCGGTTCGGCAGACCGCCGGAGGCGTGAATTTCGGTGTCGATGATACCAGGTCGGACCGCATTCACACGGATACCTTCGGTCGCGACCTCGCGTGCGAGGCCGAGCGTGAACGTATCGACGGCACCCTTGGCAGCAGCGTAATCCACATATTGGCCGGGTGCACCAAGCACGGCCGCGATCGACGAAAGGTTGACGATCACGCCACCCTGGCCGTCATTCCTGGTCGACATGCGTTTCACCGCTTCCGTGGCGCAGCGGATCTTACCGATGACATTGACGGCAAACATCCGGTCGAGCCGCGCGCGATCGAAGTCCTCGACCCGAGCCGTCACATCGACGATGCCGGCATTGTTGACGAGACCGTACAATGACCCAAGCCGGTCGACAGCGGAGAAGATCGAGGCTACGCCCTCTTCCGTGCCCGTATCGCCCTGCACGATCTCGGCATGGGCACCAAGCTTGCCGCAAGTGGCAGCAACAGCTTCCGCAGCGTCCCTATCGGAGCGGTAATTGATCAGCAGGTCATAGCCCTGAGCGGCAGCCTTGCCGCACACGGCCGCACCGATGCCACGACTGCCACCCGTCACCAGCAAAAGCCTACGAGAATTCATGGCGTGCACTCCTTGAATTCGAAGACATCCCAGGGACCGGCCTCCAGCCCTTTGCCCGCTGAAGAGGCAAGCACGGATGGACCGAAACCAGGCAGCAGAAGGGTGTCCGGCGCATCCGCACCTTCCGGCGGCAGAAGATCGGCATGGCCCGTCGCCTCGTCGACCCCATAGATGATGCCCTTCCAGACCGTACAGGCTGCGATGTCTGCGCCCGTCACATCACCCTCCGGGCAGGCGTTCATGAGCATGCCGACAGGCCGTTCTATCTCCGGATCATATATGACATGGCCATCGAGCTGCAGCGTGCCGATCATCGTGGAGAAGCCATGTGTCACCGGCGTATTCTCGCCACTCGCAGCCGTGAAGACCAGTTCGAGCCCCGTATCGGCCTCGCGATAGACTGCCTTCTCGATCCGGCAATCAGCCGCCACCGCCGCCTGAGAGATCGCGAGCGCGGCAAGAAGAACCGATATTCCGGTTGACGCGCCCATGCCTCACCTCAAAACGCCAGCGAGAGGAACATCAGGCCGAGCCCGGCCACGGACCCGAGCCAGACGAGCGAACGGATATAGGGAATGCCTGCGAGATAGAGCGGGTAGTAGACGATGCGTCCGACAAACCAGACGATCGCGCCAGTCAGACCAAGACCCGAGGTCTCGCCCGTGGAAAGAAGCCCTGCCGCCAGCGCAATGAAGGCGGGGTAGGTTTCACGGAAATTGGAAGATGCACGCGCCGCGCGGCCGGCGAGCTTGCTCTCCGGCTGCTTGTTGCCGTCACGCGGACCGGCATTCCACTCCGTACCCAACTCCTTGGTTGCGAACATACCCTGAAGCAGGACATGCGCGACCAGCAGGACCACGCTCCAGGCAAGGAGCAGGACAAGCGGAGAAGCGGAAGCGGATACCGGCTCCATCGTGAGTTTTCCTTAGAGATCGAGAACCAGACGTTCCGGATCCTCAAGGCTTTCCTTGACGCGGACGAGGAAGGTGACTGCTTCCTTGCCGTCGACGATGCGGTGATCGTAGGAGAGCGCAAGATACATCATCGGACGGATGACGATCTGGCCGCCGACGACGACCGGGCGCTCCTGGATCTTGTGCATGCCGAGGATACCCGACTGCGGTGCATTCAGGATCGGCGAGGACATCAGCGAACCATAGACGCCACCGTTCGAGATGGTGAAGGTACCGCCCTGCATGTCGGCCATGGAGAGCTGGCCATCACGCGCCGCCTTGCCGAGACGGCCGATATCCTTCTCGATTTCGGCGATCGACATCTGGTCGGCATCGCGCACGACCGGAACGACGAGACCCTTCTCCGTGCCGACGGCAACGCCGACATGGCAGTAGTTCTTGTAGATGATGTCAGTGCCGTCGATCTCGGCGTTGACGGCAGGGAGCTCCTTCAAGGCATGGGTCACGGCCTTGGTGAAGAAGCCCATGAAGCCGAGCTTCACGCCATGCTTCTTCTCGAAGATGTCCTTGTAACGGTTGCGCAGGTCCATGACCGCCTTCATGTCCACCTCGTTATAGGTGGTGAGCATGGCGGCCGTGTTCTGGGCATCCTTGAGGCGCTTGGCGATCGTCTGGCGCAGACGCGTCATCTTCACGCGCTCTTCGCGGGAAGCATCATCGGCCGAAGAGGCCGGACGAGGAGCAGCCGGGGCTGCAGGAGCGGCGGGGGCTGCCGTGCCCTTGGCGATGGCTGCGAGAACATCGCCCTTCAGCACCTGGCCACGCTTGCCAGAGCCATCGACATCAGACGTCGAGATGTTGTTGTCGGCGGCGAGCTTGGCAGCGGCCGGTGCAGCCGGCATGGCCGAGGGAGCAGCCGCAGGGGCCGCAGCGGGTGCGGGCGCCGCAGCAGGGGCTGCCGGGGCTGCGGCCGGAGCCGGAGCGGAAGCACCAACCGAACCGGCAGCGCCTTCGGCGATCTGGCCGAGCAGCGCGCCGAGGCCAACGGTTTCGCCGTTCTGGGCGACAATTTCAGTCAGCACGCCCGAGACCGGCGAGGGGACTTCGACGGTCACCTTGTCGGTTTCGAGTTCGACGAGGGGTTCGTCAGCCTTGACGGTGTCACCGACCTTCTTGAACCAGGTGCCAATTGTGGCTTCGCTGACGGATTCGCCAAGGGTGGGTACGCGGATTTCAGTGGCCATGATCTCAATTCCGTTGGTCAGAGAAGGTTTCGGTCTGCGAGGAGAAGACTGGGCGGATCAACCGCCCAGTGCGTCCTCGAGGAAGGCTTCGAGCTGGGCGAGGTGCTTCGACATCAGGCCGGTTGCCGGCGAGGCGGCAGCCGGGCGGCCGGTGTAGCGCACCCGCTGGTACTTGGCGTCGATATGGGCAAGCACCCATTCCAGATACGGATCGATAAACGACCACGCACCCATGTTCTTCGGCTCTTCCTGGCACCATACCATCTCCGCATTACGGAAACGGGACAACTCATTGATGAGCGCCTTTGCCGGGAACGGATAGAGCTGTTCGATGCGCAGCAGATAGACGTCGTCGATGCCGCGCTTTTCGCGCTCTTCCAGGAGGTCGTAATAGACCTTGCCCGAACACATCACGACGCGGCGGATCTTGGCATCCTTCTGCAGCTTGATCGGACCGTCCTTGATCACCTCCGCGTCATCCCACAGCAGGCGGTGGAACGAGCTTTCGCCTGCCATTTCGGCAAGGCTCGAGGTCGCCCGCTTGTGACGCAGCAGGGACTTCGGCGTCATCATGATTAGCGGCTTGCGGAAGTCGCGCTTCATCTGCCGGCGCAGAATGTGGAAGTAGTTGGACGGCGTCGTGCAATAGGCGACCTGCATGTTGTCTTCGGCGCACATCTGCAACCACCGCTCGAGGCGGGCCGACGAATGCTCAGGACCCTGTCCCTCGTAACCATGCGGCAGGAGGCAGACGAGACCGGACATGCGCAGCCACTTGCGTTCGCCCGACGAGATGAACTGGTCGAACACGACCTGGGCACCGTTTGCGAAGTCACCGAACTGGGCTTCCCAGAGCGTCAACGCATTGGGACGGGCCAGCGAATAGCCGTATTCGAAACCGAGTACGGCCTCCTCCGAGAGCATCGAATTGATGACCTCGTAGCGTGCCTGGTTCGGGGCCAGATGCGCGAGCGGGATGTAGCGTTCTTCGGTTTCCTGATCATAGAGAACCGAATGGCGCTGACTGAACGTACCGCGTTCGCAATCCTGACCGGACAGGCGGATCTTGTGGCCGTCGAGGCAGAGCGAACCGAAGGCGAGTGCTTCGCCCATGGCCCAGTCGATGCCTTCGCCGCTCTCGATCATCTGCGCCCGGTTGTCCATGAAGCGCTGGATCGTCCGGTGCGCCTTGAAGCCTTCGGGGATGGTCGACAGCTTGCGACCGATCTCCTTCAATTGCTTCATCGGCACGGCCGTCTTGCCGCGACGCTGCTCGTCGGCATTGTCGGCGGTCCTCAGACCCGACCAGACGCCGTCCAGCCAGTCGGCCTTGTTCGGCTTGTAGCTTTGACCGGCTTCGAACTCCTGTTCGAGATGCGCACGCCAGTCGGCCTTCATCTTTTCGAATTCGCCTTCCGAGATCAGGCCTTCCGCAATCAGCCGCTCGCCATAGATGTTGACGACCGTCTTGTGGGCACGGATTTCCTTGTACATCTTCGGCTGGGTGAAGCTCGGCTCGTCGCCTTCGTTGTGACCGAAGCGGCGGTAGCAGAACATATCCACCACGACCGGCTTGTGGAACTTCATCCGGTATTCGGTCGCGACCTTCGCCGCATAAACGACGGCTTCCGGATCGTCGCCATTGACGTGGAAGATCGGCGCTTCGATCATTTTCGCAACGTCGGACGGATAAGGCGACGAACGCGAGAAGGCCGGATTGGTGGTAAAGCCGATCTGGTTGTTGATGATGACATGCATCGTGCCGGCGACGCGGTGACCGCGCAGACCGGACAGACCCAGGATTTCGGCCACGACGCCCTGGCCGGCAAAAGCAGCATCACCATGGAGCAGCAACGGCAGCACCTTGGCGCGCTCCTTGAGCGGAATGATGTCACCTTCCCAGGTCTTGGCGATCTGGTCCTGCTTCGCACGGGCCTTGCCCATGACGACGGGGTTGACGATTTCGAGATGCGACGGGTTGGCGGTCAGCGACAGGTGAACCTTGTTGCCGTCGAACTCGCGGTCCGAGGAAGCGCCGAGGTGGTACTTCACGTCACCGGAGCCTTCGACTTCGTCGGGCTTGAACGAACCGCCCTTGAATTCGTGGAATACGGCACGGTGCGGCTTTGCCATCACATTGGTCAGGACGTTCAGACGGCCACGATGGGCCATGCCGAGAACAACCTGCTCAAGGCCTTCCTGGCCACCCCGCTTGATGATCTGCTCCAGCGCCGGGATGAGAGATTCACCACCGTCGAGGCCGAAGCGCTTGGTGCCCTTGTACTTGACGTCGATGAACTGTTCGAAGCCCTCGGCCTCGATCAGCTTCTGCAGAATGGCCTTCTTGCCGTTCGGCGTGAACTCGACGCCCTTGCCGGGTCCCTCGATGCGCTCCTGAATCCAGGCCTTTTCTTCCGGATTGGAGATATGCATGAATTCGACGCCGAGCGTCGAGCAATAGGTTCGCTGCAGGATGTCGAGCATCTGCGGGATCGTCGCGTATTCGAGACCCAGCACGTTGTCGATGAAGATCTTGCGGCCGTAATCGGCTTCGGTGAAGCCGTAGGCAACGGGCGACAACTCGTTGTAGTCGTCGACAGGTGCTGCAATCCCGAGCGGATCGAGATTGGCGTGCAGGTGACCGCGCATGCGGTATGCACGGATCATCATGATGGCGCGAACCGAATCGCGCGTCGCCTGCAGGACTTCGGCTTCTGACACGGCCTTGCCCGCCGAAGCAGCGGTCGCTTCGACCTTGGCCTGAACCTTCTTTTCGATGACTTTCTCGACCACGCCCCAATTGCCGTCGAGCGCGTTGACGAGATCGCCGCCTTCAGCAATCGGCCAGTTCTTGCGCTGCCACGAGGCGCCCTTGGCGGCCTTCTGCACGTCGGTCGGATTGTCGGCGAGCGCCTTGAAGAAGGCCCGCCATTCGTCGGATACCGATGCGGGATCTTCCTCATACCGTGCGTAAAGCTGTTCGATATAGGCCGCGTTCTGCCCGTCGAGGAACGACGTGATCAGAAACTGCTCGTTGGCTTCTTGCCTACCCATGGTGCTTCGCGAACCTCTCGGCTCGCCTCCCGACTAGAATTGATGGCCGGATGCCCGGCCTGCCGCTCGTGATCGCAGATGCGAATCGTCCATCATATGCGAAATCCAGGCGAAGGATTGGCGGACCAACCTTCGCCTGGCCTGATTGTACGTCTCAGCCCTTGAGGACTTCGACCAGCGTCTTGCCGAGGCGTGCCGGCGAAGGCGAAACCTTGATGCCGGCCGCTTCCATGGCTTCGATCTTGGATTCCGCATCGCCCTTGCCGCCGGAAACGACAGCGCCGGCATGGCCCATGGTGCGGCCCTTCGGAGCCGTACGGCCGGCGATGAAGCCTGCCATCGGCTTCTTGCGGCCCTTCTTGGCTTCGTCGATGAGGAACTGCGCCGCATCTTCTTCAGCCGAGCCGCCGATTTCGCCGATCATGATGATCGAAGTCGTGGCCGGATCAGCCAGGAACATCTCAAGCACGTCGATGAACTCGGTGCCCTTGACCGGGTCGCCGCCGATACCGACAGCCGTTGTCTGGCCGAGGCCTTCGTTCGACGTCTGGAACACGGCTTCATAGGTCAGCGTGCCGGAGCGGGAAACAATACCGACAGAGCCCTTGCGGAAGATCGAACCCGGCATGATGCCGATCTTGCACTCTTCCGGCGTCATGATGCCCGGGCAGTTCGGCCCGAGCAGGCGCGACTTGGACTTGTCGAGACGAGCCTTGACCCGCACCATGTCCATGACCGGGATACCCTCGGTGATGCAGGTGATGAACGGGATCTCGGCATCGATGGCCTCTATGATGGCGTCGGCTGCACCTGCCGGCGGAACGTAGATCACGGATGCGTCGGCACCGGTGCGCTCCTTGGCTTCGGCGACCGAGGCGAAGATCGGCAGGCTTTCGCCCTTCGAGCCGGTCCAGGTTTCGCCACCCTTCTTCGGATGGATACCGCCGACCATCTGCGTGCCATAATAGGCAAGCGCCTGTTCGGTGTGGAAGGTACCGGTCTTGCCGGTCAGGCCCTGAACGAGGACCTTGGTGTTCTTGTTTACAAGAATAGACATCAGATAGGTCCCTCAGATTAGCCGTTGATCGCCGCGACGATCTTCTTGGCAGCGTCGTCCAGATCGTCGGCCGCGGTGATCGCAAGGCCGGATTCGTTCAGGATCTTCTTGCCAAGTTCGACATTGGTGCCTTCGAGGCGCACGACGAGCGGAACCTTGAGGCCCACTTCCTGCACGGCGGCGACAACGCCTTCCGCGATGACGTCGCACTTCATGATGCCGCCGAAGATGTTGACGAGGATGCCCTCGACCTTCGGGTCGGCCGTGATGATCTTGAAGGCTGCAGCGACCTTCTCCTTGCCGGCGCCACCGCCGACGTCACAGAAGTTTGCCGGCTCCTTGCCGTAAAGCTTGATGATGTCCATCGTCGCCATGGCGAGACCGGCACCATTGACCATGCAGCCGATATTGCCGTCGAGCGCCACGTAAGCGAGGTCCCACTTGGAGGCTTCGATTTCCTTGGCATCTTCTTCGGTCTCGTCACGCAACGCCCGGACGTCGTCATGGCGGAACAGCGCATTGCCATCGAAGGACATCTTGGCGTCGAGAACGCGCAGATGGTCATTCTTCATGACGATCAGCGGGTTGACCTCGAGCAGCGCCATGTCCTTTTCGACGAAGGCCTTGTAGAGGATCGGGAAGAGCGACTTTGCGTCTTCGGCGGCAGCCCCCGAAAGCTCGAGAGCCTTGGTGATGGCAGCCACATCCGCAGCAGTCACACCGGCTTCCGGATCGATGGCGATCGTGTGGATCTTCTCAGGCGTGTCATGGGCAACGGCTTCGATGTCCATGCCGCCTTCCGTCGAAACGACAAAGGCAACCTGGCCGACCGAGCGGTCGACGAGCAGCGAGCAGTAGAGTTCGCGAGCGATGTCGGCGCCGTCTTCGATGTAGAGGCGGTTGACCTGCTTGCCGGCGTCGCCGGTCTGGGCCGTCACCAGCGTGTTGCCGAACATTTCCTTGGCGTGAGCCTTGGCTTCGTCGATCGAGAAGGCGAGGCGTACGCCGCCCTTGGCATCGGGGCCAAGTTCCTTGAACTTGCCCTTGCCGCGACCGCCGGCATGGATCTGGCTCTTGACGACGTAGAGCGGGCCCGGAAGCTGCTTGGCGGCGGCTTCGGCTTCTTCTGCGGAGAAGATCGCCACACCTTCGGCGACCGGCGCACCAAAGCCCTTCAGAAGAGCCTTGGCCTGGTATTCATGAATGTTCATTGTCGTGTCCCTGTTTTGGGCGAAATGGCAATTACTTGAGTGCCGGGGCGATATTGATGCACGCTTCGCAGAGGCTGGCGACAGCGCCGACCGATTTCTGGAAGGCTTCTTCTTCAGCCTTGTTCAGGTCGATCTCGATGATGCGCTCGACACCGCCTTCGCCGATGATGACAGGCACGCCGACATACATGTCCTTCACGCCGTACTGGCCGGTGAGATAGGCGGCGCAAGGCAGGACGCGCTTCTTGTCCTTGAGGTAGGACTCAGCCATTTCGATCGCCGAGGCGGCCGGAGCGTAATAGGCCGAGCCGGTCTTCAGGAGACCGACGATTTCGGCGCCGCCATCGCGGGTGCGCTGGATGATTTCTTCCAGGCGCTCCTTGGTGACCCAGCCCATCTTGACGAGGTCGGTGAGCGGAATGCCGCCAACGGTCGAGTAGCGGGCGAGCGGCACCATGGTATCGCCATGACCGCCGAGAACGAAGGCGGTGACGTCCTGGACGGAGACGTTGAACTCTTCCGAGAGGAAGTGACGGAAGCGGCCCGAGTCGAGCACGCCAGCCATGCCGACGACCTTGTTGGCCGGCAGGCCGGAGAACTTCTGCAGCGCCCAGACCATCGCGTCGAGCGGGTTGGTGATGCAGATGACGAAGGCGTTCGGAGCATATTTCTTGATGCCGGCGCCGACCTGTTCCATGACCTTGAGGTTGATACCCAGCAGGTCGTCGCGGCTCATGCCGGGCTTGCGGGCAACACCGGCAGTGACGATGCAGACGTCAGCGCCTTCAATGGCGGCGTAATCGCTGGCACCAGACAGCTTGGCATTGAAGCCTTCGACCGGGCCGGACTGGGCAATGTCGAGCCCCTTGCCCTGCGGGATGCCGTCGGCAATGTCGAACAGGACGATATCGCCCAGCTCCTTCAGACTGGCGAGATGCGCCAGCGTTCCACCAATCATTCCAGAACCGATAAGAGCGATCTTCTTGCGCGCCATTGTAGACTTCCTTTTGGATCCGCGACCAAGGCCGAGGGCGAGTGTTAGCCTGCCCTTGTGGACAAACCGCATAGCTGCAAAGGGTCTAAACCGCAAACGATAATTTTTGGTATATCAATTTCAATCGGTTAGAAGATAAAACTCTTACGTAAACGTCAATTAATTCGTCACGGCTTCGTCATGTTCGCTGCGTTTTGACTGGTGCAGCGCGAGATAATCCGTGCTTCGCATTTCGAAAAGACGCGATATGGTACGGTCGAACTCGAAGCCTTCTGTTCCCTTCTTCTCCGTCAGCAGCGCCTCCGGCATGGCGACGGCAGACGCAAACAACCGCACGCTGGCATCGTAGAGGGTGTCGATCAGGATGATGAAGCGTTTCGTCTCGTTGCGCTTGTCCGGCCCGAGATGCGGAATGTTCTCGACGAAGACCACATCGAAGCGTTTGGCAATGGCGAGATAATCCGACGCACCCAATGGCTTCTCGCAAAGATCGCCGAAGCTGAAGCGAGCAGATCGGCCGACCGCATGCGGAACTTCGACGCTGCGGCCCTTCATTGATATCGAGACGGGCATTTCAGCCTCGCCCCCGGTCACACGTGTCCAGGCAATGTCCATCATCTTCGGCGCATCGTCGAGTGGCGCCACATAGACAGGCAGGCTTTCCATCTTCTCCATGCGGTAATCCGTCGGAGAGTCGAGCGTCGATACGCTCACATTCTTCTTGAGCAGCTCGACGAAGGGCAGGAAGAGGCCGCGATTGAGCCCGTCACGATAAAGATCATCGGGCGCGACGTTCGAGGTCGCGACCAGAGTACATCCGCGGGCGAACAATTCGGTGAAGAGCCGCGCGAGGATCATCGCGTCGGCAATATCGGTGACTGTAAATTCGTCGAAACACAGAAGCTGCGCCTCTTCACGCAAGGCGGCAGCCACCGGAGGCACAGGGTCCGCCTGCTTCGTCTCGCCCGCCTTAAGCTTTTGTCGGTGCGCATGAATACGGGCATGCACATCGGCCATGAACTCGTGAAAGTGGGCGCGGCGCTTCTTCTCGATCGGGGCGAGCTTGAAGAACAGATCCATCAGCATGGTCTTGCCGCGACCGACACTGCCATGAACATAGAGCCCCTTGATCGGGATCTCCTGCTTTCGCCGCTGGGCGAACATCCAGCCCAGCGCGCTTTTTTTGGCCGCCGGCTTGCTCGCCTTGAACTCCGTCAGAATACGGTCGAGCTTTTCAGCAACATCGAACTGGTAGCGGTCGGGTTGAAGTGTCCCCGCCTCCGTCATCGCGCGCAACTGCTCGGCGACGCTCAGGCCGTAGTCAGGAACTGGCTGCATGGAATGATGTCCCGCCGGGTGGGTGGCCCGGCAAAGGCCACCGCAGGGATAAGGGAAGGATCAGCGGCTCAGGCTGACCGGCTGACCGGAAGCGGTGCTGCCGTCGAAGCGGGCATCGGCCGTCTTGTAGACGCTGCCAATGGTATTGCCGTTGCGATCCTTGAGCACGACCTGCTTGCCCGACACTTCCCAGGACCCCATCGCCGTCAATTCGCCCGCACAACCACGGGTGCCGCCGCGCGAGCCACTGCCGAGGTTGGTAAGGGTCAGGAACATATCGCAGCTGGATCCGGCGCTCTGGACGCGCCAGTTTCCGACCATCGATTCCTTGGTGACGTCGAGCGCGGTCGCAGGCGCACCGGCAGCGGGATTGAGGGCGGCCGTGTTCGTTGCAGGCGCCGCCGGAAACTGGGATCCCGCACCTGGAGGCGGCAACTGGCCCGACTGGACCGAAGGCACAGGCTGCGCCTGTAGCGGGGGAAGCGCACTGTTGGCGGCATTCATGCTGCTGTAGGAGGTCCGCTGGCAACCCGCGAGCGCCAGAAGGATGGCAGTTCCGGTAACTGCATGGCTGAATTTCATCATTATACTCCCGCTCTCGCGACCTGTGCCGCAACCTGCCGTACAACTGCACTACAATTATGGTACGCTGACATGGTTAATCAAGTTCCATATCGCCCCGGATCCATAGCCGGCACTATACGGATAAATTAAGGCCGCCCGAAACGGTTCCCGGGCGGCCTCTCGAAGTTTTGACAATTTCGCTCAGGCGCGGCGCTCGACCATCATCTTCTTGATTTCAGCGATGGCCTTGGCCGGATTGAGGCCCTTCGGGCAGGCTTGCGCGCAGTTCATGATCGTATGGCAGCGATAGAGACGGAACGGATCCTCGAGATTGTCGAGGCGCTCGCCGGTGGCTTCGTCTCTGGAATCGATCAGCCAGCGATAGGCCTGCAGCAGGACGGCCGGACCGAGGTAACGGTCGCCGTTCCACCAGTAGCTGGGACAGGAGGTCGAGCAGCAGGCGCACAGGATGCACTCGTAGAGACCGTCGAGCTTCTGGCGGTCCTCATGGCTCTGTTTCCACTCCTTGGCAGGCGCCGGGGAAACGGTCTTCAGCCAGGGCTCGATCGAACGGTGCTGGGCGTAGAAGTTCGTCAGATCCGGCACCAGATCCTTGACGACCGGCAGATGCGGCAGCGGATAGACCTTCACCGTCCCGTTCACTTCATCCATGCCCTTGGTGCAGGCCAGCGTGTTGGTCCCGTCGATGTTCATCGCGCAGGACCCGCAAATGCCCTCACGGCAGGACCGGCGCAGCGTCAGCGTCGGGTCGATATTGTTCTTGATGTACAAGAGACCATCGAGAACCATCGGGCCACAATCGTCGACATCGATGTAGTAGGTATCGATGCGCGGGTTCGCGTCGTCATCCGGGCTCCAGCGATAGACCCGGTATTCCCGAACATTCTTGGCACCGGCCGGCTTCGGCCAGACCTTGCCTTCGGTGACCTGAGAGTTCTTGGGAAGAGCAAGTTCAACCATGTCCTATACCTCTCAAATCAATAAACGCGTGCCTTGGGCGCGATCTTGTAGGGATCGATGCCTTCGGCGATGAGTTCCGTGTGGACAGGACGGTAGTCGAGCTTCACGTCGCCAGCTTCGCTGACCCAGGCCAGCGTATGCTTGCGCCAGTTGACGTCGTCGCGGCCGGCGAAAGGACCATCGACATAGTCCTCGCGGGCGTGACTGCCGCGGCTTTCCTTGCGCGCTTCCGCGCCATAAACCGTGGTGATGGCGTTGGCCATCAGGTTGTGCAGTTCCAGCGTCTCGACCAGATCCGAATTCCAGATCATCGAACGATCGGTGACCTTGACGTCAGGCAGTTCCTTCCAGATTGCCGAAAGGCGCTTGCAGCCGCTTTCGAGCGATTCCTGGGTGCGGAACACCGCTGCGTCGTCCTGCATGGCGCGCTGCATCTTGTCGCGCAGCACGGCGGTCGGTGTCTGACCGGACGCATGGCGCGTCGCGTCGAAGCGGTCCATGATCTTGTCGCAGGCGGCGGTGTTGAGCGCCGGGATCGGCGACGTGCGATCGATGACTTCGGCAGCCCGGATCGCGGCCGCACGACCGAAGACAACGAGGTCGATCAGCGAGTTCGAGCCCAGACGGTTGGCGCCATGCACGGATGCGCAGCCGGCTTCGCCGACGGCCATCAGGCCCGGGATCACCCGTTCCGGATTGTTCGAATCGGCATTGAGCACTTCGCCCCAATAGTTCGTCGGAATGCCGCCCATGTTGTAGTGAACGGTCGGCAGAACCGGGATCGGTTCGCGGGTCACATCAACGCCGGCGAAGATCTTGGCGCTCTCGGAAATGCCCGGCAGGCGCTCGTGAAGAACAGCCGGATCGAGATGGTCGAGATGCAGGAAGATGTGGTCCTTGTTCTTGCCGACGCCGCGGCCTTCACGGATTTCCATCGTCATGCAGCGCGAAACGACGTCGCGCGAGGCAAGGTCCTTGGCCGACGGAGCGTAACGCTCCATGAAGCGCTCGCCTTCGGAGTTGACGAGATAACCGCCTTCGCCGCGTGCACCTTCGGTGATCAGACAGCCAGCGCCGTAGATACCGGTCGGGTGGAACTGGACGAATTCCATATCCTGCAAAGGCAGGCCCGCGCGCGCGATCATGCCGCCGCCGTCGCCGGTGCAGGTATGCGCCGATGTCGCGGAGAAGTAGGCGCGGCCATAACCGCCGGTCGCCAGAACGACCATCTTGGCCGAGAAGCGATGGATCGTGCCGTCATCGAGGTTCCAGGCGACAACGCCGGTGCAACGGCTGCCATCGTCAGACATGATCAGGTCGAGTGCGAAATACTCGATGAAGAACTCGGCATTGTTGCGCAGCGACTGGCCGTAAAGCGTGTGCAGGATGGCGTGGCCGGTACGGTCGGCGGCAGCGCAGGTGCGCTGCACCGGCGGGCCTTCGCCGTAGTTCTGCATGTGGCCGCCGAAGGGCCGCTGATAGATCTTGCCTTCCTCGTTACGCGAGAACGGCACGCCGTAATGCTCAAGCTCATAGACCGCCTTCGGCGCTTCCATGGCGAGATACTGCATGGCGTCGACGTCGCCGAGCCAGTCGGACCCCTTGACGGTGTCGTAGAGATGCCACTGCCAGCAATCGGGCGTCATGTTGTTCAGCGAGGCGGCGATACCGCCCTGGGCTGCAACCGTGTGGCTACGGGTCGGGAAAACCTTGGTGATGCAGGCCGTCTTGAAGCCCTGTTCGGCCATGCCGAGCGTCGCACGCAGACCGGCGCCACCGGCACCGACGACCACGACGTCGTAGGAATGGTCAACATAGGTGTATGCCTTGCCGGTCTGGGCGAAGTTATGAATGGTTGCCATGTTGATTTATCCTACGAATGCGATCTTCAAGATGGCGAAAAGACAGAGGCCACCGATCAGGATCGCGAAGAACGTGTTCAGCATCAGAAGCAGCAGCTTGGTGACATGTGCATGGACATAGTCCTCGATGATCACCTGCATACCCAGCTTCATATGGATCAGGGCCGAAAGCACGACCAGAGCCATGACGACGGCAACGAGCGGGTGCGACAATGCGCCAACCACCTCGGCATAAGGCGCGCCGTTGTACATGACGAGGAAGCCGACGAAGAAAAGGATCAGCGGAATATTGGCGACGGCCGTGACGCGCTGGCGCCAGAAGTGCTCGGTGCCTTCCTTGGCCGAGCCGAGACCGCGGACCTTGCCGAGCGGAGTGCGCATATCCATGGATGGGTGCCTCAGGTGCGAATGATATAGGCAACGACCCAGACGAGGATCGTCAGGACGACGGATGCGATGATGTTGGCTTTGGCGAGCTTCGTCGAGAAATGCTTGTCGAAGCCGTAGCCGACATCCCACATCAGGTGGCGGAGACCGCCGAGCATGTGATGGACAAGCGCCCAGGTATAGCCGAACAGGATGAGGCGACCGATGATGGTCCCCATGAACCAGTTGACCCACTCGAAGTAGTCGGCGCCCGTCGAGGCTGCCACCAACCACCACGCAACCAGGATCGTGCCGAAATAGAGCGCCGCACCGGTGATACGGTGCAAGATCGACATGATCATCGTGGGAATGGGCTTGTAGATTTGCAGGTGCGGCGACAGGGGCCGGTTTTTAGTCACATTCGCCATCTAAACCTCGCGGCGTCTCGATGCGGTCCGATCATACGGACATACTGTTTGCAATGTGTCACAACGTTTGTGGTGCATTGCATCAGGGGGACGTTTAATCCTCGAACTCCCGGACGACAAGCACATTCGCCTGACGATTTCAATTTAATCGATTCGCGTGAATAGAACTTTAGTGCCACGACGAACGATATTCTTACTACGAAAAAAGCGTGGAAGTGGATGACTTTAGCAACCTGATGCGGCATGCTGCGTTAACGATTTGTTAACCGCGTTCGGAGGCCCCCTCATGCTCAAGCATCGTCTCGCCGTGATGGCTCTGACCGTCTTGCTCGGATCCGTCGCTGGCATAGCCGAAGCGGGTGAACGCCACAGCCGCAACCAGTCTCATCATCACGGACGCGGACAAGCGATCATCGGCAGCAACGGCCTCCCATCCGTCATCCCCGGCATCGGCACTTTTGCCGGCAGCATCTCCGGTCTGCGGATCAAGGGCAACGGTGTCTTCATTGCCATTGATCGCGACGCAAGACCAAAAGTCGTGACCTACCGCGCACCGAAGGCCAAGATCATTGAAATTTCAGCGGAAAACCATGAAGAAGCCTGCTCGTTCGAAGCTGGCGTCTGCGTCATCCGACCGAAGAACTAGAGAAATTTCCACACGGTCGTCTTCTTCACTTCGCTGTCCTCCAGCACCCGCGTAACCGGCACCTGATAGGTTGCCAGTTCTTCCAGCTGCCCGGTAGGCCGATAGCTTCGCCCCGGATCGCCCACGAGAACGACGCATCCGTCCTTTGCGACGGCAGAGAACCACGTGACCAGCGATCGGGCGAATTCACTCTCGTAGAAAACATCACCCGCCAGGACCACATCGACATCGACCGAGCGTCCAATGAGATCATCATTGGTAAAATCAACCGCCACGCCATTCAGGGCAGCATTCAGTCGCACGGCAGTTTTGGCCCAGGGATCGATGTCGGCGGCGACGACATCCGCCGCCCCAGCCATCGCAGCGGCGATCGCGACCATGCCCGACCCACTGGCAAAATCCAGCACCCGCTTGCCCCGAACCGTTTCCGGATGATCGAGCACATAGCGCGCGAGCCCCTGACCACCCGCCCAGGCAAAGGCCCAGAACGGTGGCGGCAAGCCGATCGCCTCGAGATCTTCCTCGGTCTTCAGCCAGAGATCATGCACCTCGCTCGCGAGGTGGAGGCGAATCTCCGGCACATGCGGCGGCGACAGCACGCTGGTGTTTTCACGGATGAAACGATCGGGATCGGTGTTCACGGACGGATCAGACGGGCGGATTGTCGAGACCACCCATACGGCAGACCTCGAAATATTCGTCTTCCGTCACCGGCTGGACCGAGAGCCGCATGGAAGTGACGAGCGCCATCTTAGAAAGCTTCTCGTTCGCCTTGACGTCTTTGAGGCTGACGGGCTTCGGCATGTCGCAGACGGCCCTGATATCGACGCAGTCCCAGCGGGCATCCCCCTCGGCGGTCGAATCCGGATGCGAGAGCGCGCACACCTCGACGATGCCGACGACTTCCAGACCCTCGTTGGAGTGATAGAAGAAACCCTTGTCGCCGATCTTCATCGCCCGCATGTTGTTGCGCGCCAGGTAGTTGCGAACGCCCGTCCATTCTTCGCCGGCCGCACCCTTGGCCTTCTGCATCTCCCAGGACCACTTGAACGGTTCGGACTTGTAGAGCCAGAATGCCATTATCTTTAAGCCTCGGGATTGTTGAAGGCCCAGTTATAGGGCTTGATCTCGACGCTCTCGAACAGCCCGGCCTTTGCATAGGGATCCTGCGCTGCAAGTGCTTTTGCCGCCTCGATGTTGTCGGCTGCGATAAGCAGCATCGAACCACAGGGCTTGCCGTCGGAATCGAGGAAAGGGCCGGCGATCTTCAACTGGCCTGCGGCATTGAGCCCGTTCAGCCACTCGACATGCGGCGGACGCGTTTCCATCCGAAGATTCAGGTGTTCAGGCTTGTCGGCGCAGATGACGGCAAACAGCATCATGGTTCTCCTTGGGGTCTCTCGAGCGGGCTCATTCTGTGGTGATTGGCCGCGACATCAGTTGGGTGATCGCAGTCGGGATGTCCAGCCTGCCATCGATGATCGCGGCGACGGCCTGCGTGATCGGCATCTCGATCTGGTGACCTTCAGCGAGGCGGGCAGAAACCGCAGCAGCAAAAGCGCCCTCGACGAGGGAGCCATGCTGGGCAGCGATTGGTTCACCGCGCCCGAGTGCGATTCCGAATCGCAGATTGCGCGACTGGTGGCTGGTGGCCGTCAGCACGAGATCGCCGAGGCCCGACAGGCCGCGCACCGTATCCCCGCGACCGCCCATGGCATCGACGAGCCGCGACATTTCGGCAAGGCCCCGCGCGATGAGGGCTGCCCGCGCCGAATCGCCGAGCCCCATGCCCTCCACGATACCGCAGGCAATCGCGAGCACGTTTTTCAACGCGCCCCCGAGTTGCACACCGATCCGGTCGTCGGAGGCATAGAGGCGGAAGGTCTGGCCGGAGATCACCTTGGCAAGATGTTCGGCAAGCATCAGTTCCTGCGCAGCAATTGCCATGGCCGTCGGCAAACCCTTGGCGATGTCGGCCGCGAAGCCAGGGCCGGAGAGCATCGCAATCGGATGGCCCGGCAATGCAGTCTCTAGAACGTCTGTCAGAAGGCGCGAGGTCTGTTTCTCGATACCCTTGGCGCAAATCACGACAGGCACGCCGGCTTTCAGATGCGGCCCATAGGTTTGGGCGGCCGCGATTTGCGCCTGCGATGGCATGGCAAAAAGCACGATGTCTGACTCGTTCAGATCTTCCGCCCGCGCCGAAAACCCCAG
This sequence comes from Peteryoungia algae, assembly GCF_030369675.1. NCBI lineage: Bacteria > Pseudomonadati > Pseudomonadota > Alphaproteobacteria > Hyphomicrobiales > Rhizobiaceae > Peteryoungia > Peteryoungia algae. The sequence continues at coordinate 2,925,509 of NZ_CP128477.1, forward strand.
GGATGGGGGAAGCTGAATGCCCGGTAGCGCACTCTCGTGCACACGGTCTGACTGCAAATCAGCCATGACCGAGGGATCGCGACCGATCAGCAACGCCTGTGCCTTGCCCGTCTGGGCGATCACGGCGGCGAGCGCCGTGCCGAAGGCACCCGCGCCGATGACAGCGATACGTGGCATCCCGCTCATGCCTTGGCTCCCCGCTTGCCATAGGCGAGCAAGGCCTTGGCATCCTGGTCGAGGGGCCAGCGCGACCGGGGTGCGACGGCGATATCATCTGCCGGCATGCCGAGCGCCATGCGCTCAAGTCCGGCCCAGGCGATCATGACGGCATTGTCGGTGCACAGATGATGCGGCGGCGCGACGAAGCGGAAGCGATACTCGGCACAAAGCGCATCCAGCGTCTGGCGCACTTCTTGATTGGCAGCGACACCACCGGCGACGACCAGCACAGGCTCGACGACACCGGGATACGTCTCCTTGAAGCGCTTCAGGCCACGACCGATGCGATCCTTGAGCGTGCGCGAAATGGCATGCTGAAAGGAGGCGCAGATATCGGCGATATCCTGTTCGGTCACCGGCGCAATACCTTCTGCTGCCTGTCGCACGGCGGTCTTCAGACCGGAAAACGAAAAGTCGAGGCGCGCCTCGCCGACCAGCGGCCGGGGAAAGGCGAAACGTTTAGGGTTGCCCCCGGCCGCCGCCCGCTCGACGGCGGGACCGCCGGGATAGGGCAGGCCAAGCAGTTTCGCCGTCTTGTCAAAGGCTTCGCCCAGCGCATCGTCGATCGTCGTGCCCCAGCGCTCATAGTCGCCGACACCCTTGATCAGGACCAACTGCGTGTGCCCGCCGGAGACCAGCAGCATCAGATAGGGAAAGGGGACGCCGTCGGTGAGCCGCGCCGTGAGCGCGTGGCCTTCCAGGTGGTTGACCGCATAAAGCGGCTTGCCCGTGGCGCGGGCAATCGCCTTGCCCGTCATCAGTCCGACCAGCAACCCGCCGATCAGCCCGGGGCCCGAGGTCGCGGCGATCGCATCCACCTCGGCGAGCGTGATGCCGGCCCGCGTCAGGGCCTCCTCGATCAGCGTGTCGAGCGCATCGACATGCGCGCGGGCCGCGATTTCGGGCACGACACCGCCATAGGCGCTGTGTTCGTCGAGCTGGCTCAACACGACATCCGCCTCGGTCACGGCCGATCCGTCGGGCAGCCGGGTGACAACGGCCGCGGCCGTCTCGTCACAGCTCGTTTCGATGCCGAGAATGCGCAGTTTGGATGTCATGGAACCTGTTCATTGATTGCGGTCGCCGATAAACCGGTCTACGAAATCTGTCGGTAACAACGGACAAGTTCGGATGCAAACAAAACCTTTCCGCATCGGCACGCGGGGTAGCCCGCTCGCCCTCGCCCAGGCTTCTGAGACGCGCGCCCGCCTCATGGTGGCGCACGACCTGCCGGAAGACATGTTCGAGATTGTGGTGCTGTCAACCAAGGGCGACCGGATCACCGACCGAGCCTTGTCTGAGATCGGCGGCAAGGGACTGTTCACCGAGGAACTCGAAGAGCAACTACTCGCAGGTGACCTCGATTTCGCGGTGCACTCCTCCAAGGATATGCCGACCAAGCTGCCGGAGGGGCTCTTCCTCTCCGCCTTTCTGCCGCGCGAGGATGTTCGCGACGCGGTCGTCGGACGCACCGCGCCAACGCTGAAGGAGCTTCCGCACGGCGCGACCGTCGGTTCTTCTTCGCTGCGTCGACAGGCCCTCATCCGTCGCATCCGCCCTGACATCAACGTCATCACGTTCCGGGGCCTCGTCGACACCCGCCTGCGCAAGCTCGCCGACGGTGAAGTGGATGCGACCCTGCTCGCCTTCGCCGGCCTGAAGCGATTGGGCAAGCCCGAGATTCCGACCGAATTGCTCGATCCCAGCGATTTCCCGCCGGCACCAGCCCAGGGTGCGATCTGCATCGAGAGCCGCATCGGTGATGCCAGGGTGAATGACCTGCTTGAGGCGATCAATCACCGGGACACCTTCGATGCGGTCAGCTGCGAACGCGCCTTCCTGGGCGCCCTCGACGGCTCCTGCCGGACTCCGATTGCAGGCCATGCGACGGTGCATGGTGACGCAATCCGTTTTGCCGGCATGATCCTCACGCCCGACGGCAGCTGCTGGCACGACGTGGAGATCGAGGGAAGCCGGGCGGACGCCGCAGTGCTCGGTGCCAAAGCCGGCGCCACGGTCCGCAACAAGGCCGGCAGCGACTTCTTCGACAGCTGGACCTGACGCATGCGCGTTCTGGTGACGCGCCCGGAGCCGGCAGCGGCCAAAACCGCCGCTGCGCTCGAATGCCTAGGTCACGAACCTGTCTTTTTGCCCTTGATGCAGGCCACCCACCAGCTTGAAGCCTTCGCGAGCGCCCCCCTGCCCGGAACAACCGTATTGGCCGTGACCAGCGCTGAGGCGATGCGCGCGCTGGTAGCTTGCTCGAAAGAAGCCAGCCGGCATTTTCTCTCCCTCCCGGTTTTCGCTGTCGGCCACGCCACCGCGCGGGCCGCGCACGAAGCAGGTTTCGAGACTGTCTCCGTCGCCGATGGCGATGGCCTGTCCCTGGCGAAACGACTGACCGCGACATGCGATCCGAAAGCGAAGATCCTTTACCTGACCGGCACGCCACGGTCTTCAGACTTCGAAGCGGCTCTGGCGGACGCGGGGTGCACGGTCGAAATACGGGAATGCTACCGCATGTCTCCAGTCGCCTACCAGGAGAGCGAGATCGCGCAGAGGCTCACACCCATGCCGGAAGCGATCCTCGTTTATTCATCGGAAACGGCGCGGCGCCTGGGCGAACTCCATGACAGGATGCGGTCGTCGCTGGAATGGCCGCGAACACGTTTTCTCTGCCTCAGCGAGAAGATTGCCAATGCTCTTCCCGAAGAATTTCGGCGCACGAGCCAATGGCCGATGCAACCTCGCGAGGACCTGCTCATTCTTCTGCTCTGATGCAGTGCCGCGTGAAATGAGACCTCAGGCCTTTCCTTCGCCACCAGGACTGACTAGGTTTAACCGTACGCGCGAAATGAAGAGGTTGCCATGGTTTCCGGAAAAACACCCCGTCGATCGAAAGCCCCCGATGAATCGGTGACGATCGACTTGACCGCCAAGGAAACCGCAAAGCCGGAGGATGCCGGGGCAACAGAAACGCCGCTGCCGGAAACCTCGGCGTCGCCGTCTGCGACAGACGGATCGGTGGCAAGCGCCAACGTGGCCAACGAACCTCCGGTCGACACCACCGCGGAACCGTCGGCGCCGCCGGAAGATGCGCCGGACGCGTCGGCGCCTGCCGATGAGCCGCCACCGATTCTCGAAAATGCAATGGAGACGGAAACGACCGCTGGCCACGGCCCCGTGCGTCAGTCCCCGGCCACCTCGACGCTGGTTGCATCCGGAATTTTCGGCGGCCTTGTCGCCCTCGCGCTGGCCGGCAGCATGCAGTATGCCGGCATCCTGCCGGGTGTAGGACCGGACCAGAACATCCAGACCGCCACCGTCGAACCGGCAGAAATCGAGGCCTTGAAGGCTGAGGTCGCCCGCCTTGCGGCACAGCCGGCCACACCGGCAGCGGATCCGGCTCTGGCAGAACGCCTCTCCGCACTGGAAGCAAGCATGGCGGATGCCAGTACGGCGCCTGCAGCCGATCCGAGCGCTGTCGAAGCCCTGAAGACGCAACTCGTGGCCGCCGAGCAGGCGATCGAATCCCTGCGAAGCGAAATCGCCAGCAACAAGCAGGCAATGGACGAGAGCGCCACCCGCCTCTCCGAGGCTGAACGCAAGCTGGAAGAACCACGCAGCGATATCGAAATGGCGCGCGCCATCGCGCTGGCCGGCCTGAAGACGGCCATTGATCGCGGCGGTCCTTTCCTGTCGGAGCTGGATGCCCTGAAGAGTGTTTCGCCTGAGGACCCCTCCGTTGCCTCGCTGACGCCACTGGCCAGCACCGGGGTTCCTTCACGCTCTGATCTCACCCGGGAGTTCGGCCAGGTCGCAGAGGACATCCTCGCTGCCATCAACCAGCCGGCTGCGGGCGAAGGGTGGACGGACCGACTGATGGCCAGTGCCCGCTCTCTGGTCAAGGTGCGCCCTGTCGGCAATGTCGAGGGTGACTCGCCTGAAGCAATCGTCGCACGCGTCGAGAACAAGCTGCAGAACGGCGACCTCAAGGGCGCGGCGCTGGAATGGGAACTGCTGCCCGGCGCCGGCAAGCAGGCCTCCTCCGATTTCGTGACGAAACTGAAGAACAGGATCGAGGCCGAAGAGCGCGTTTCGGCTGCCCTTTCCCAGACCGTGGCCGGAAATGGGGGCTGACGCATGACGACCATCTTCAAAATACTCTTCTTCTTTGCTTTCATACTCGCACTCGGTTTTGGCTTCTCCTGGATCGCCGATCGTCCGGGTGACATCTGGCTCGAATGGGAAGGTCAGCGGTATCAGACGGACCTGATCGTCGCCGTTACCGCTCTGGTGGCGATTGTCGCCGCCGTCATGCTGTCGTGGTGGCTGCTTCGGACGCTCTGGACCTCACCGCATTCCGTGCGCCGCTTCTTCCGCTCGCGCAAGCGAGACCGCGGCTATCAGGCGCTTTCGACGGGGCTCATCGCAGCTGGTGCCGGCAACGCCCTCCTTGCGCGCCGAATGAGCGCCCGTGCGCGTGGCCTGATCCGCGCAGACCAGGAACCGTTGATCCGTGTCCTGGACGCCCAGGCAGCCCTGATCGAAGGTCGCTACGACGAGGCCCGCCGCCTCTTCCAGGAAATGTCCGAGGATCCGGAAACCCGCGAACTCGGCCTACGCGGCCTCTATGTGGAGGCAAATCGTCTCGGCGCCCACGAAGCCGCGCGTCAATATGCGGAAACCGCCGCAGAAGCTGCGCCCTATCTTCCCTGGGCCGCCAAGGCAACGCTGGAATATCGCTGCCGCGCCGGACACTGGGACGATGCGGTTCGCCTGCTCGACCAGCAGAAGATTGCCCATATCCTGGAGCGTCACGAGGCCGAGCGCCTGAAGGCCGTACTTCTGACCGCCAAGGCCGAGGACCAGCTCGAGGCTGAACCGACCGCCGCCCGCGATAGCGCCTTGAAGGCATTGAAGCTTGCCAAGGATCTGGTGCCGGCAGCGATCGTCGCCGCCAAGGCCTATGTTCGCGAGGACAATGTACGCAAGGCATCCAGCACGCTTGAACAGGTCTGGAAGATCGAGCCACATCCGGAAATCGCCCGCGCCTATGTCCGGGCGCGCATGGGCGACAGCGCAGTCGACCGCCTGAAAAAGGCTGAAAAACTGGAGGCGCTGAAGCCCAATAATTACGAATCCCTGCTTGCCGTGGCAGAAGCGGCGCTCGACGCACAGGAGTTCGAGAAGGCTCGCCTCAAGGCCGAGGCCGCAGCCCGCATCGATTCGCGCGAACGCGTCTATCTGCTGCTTGCAGACATAGAAGAGGCAGAGACAGGTGATCAGGGCCGCATCCGCCACTGGATGGGTCAGGCACTGAAAGCACCGCGCGATCCAGCCTGGGTGGCCGATGGCCATGTCTCGGAGCGCTGGATGCCGATATCCCCGGTCACGGGGCGTCTCGATGCCTTCGAATGGAAGACACCGTTCGACCAACTGGCCGGGCCGATCGAGGAAGGCAGTCTTTCCGAAGCGGAAAAGGCGTTGGCCTCACTGCCCCCGGTGACCAAAACCGAAGCGCCACCACAGCCGGAACCGGTGGTCGAGACCGCAGAGCCCAAGGTCGTCGAAACCGAAGGCCTCGTCATCGAGGCCGATGCTCCGGCAAAGGCGGCCAAATCGGAAGCAGCTAAGCCCGTATCGGCAAAGGAAAGCGGGCCGGTCACGGAGGCCGTCGTTGTCGAGCCCTTCTTCGGCCGTCCGCCCGACGATCCCGGCGTCAAGGACCCGGCACTCACATCGTCGGAACCCAAGACGCGCCTGAAACTCTTCTGACAGGACCCGCATGCTCGACCGCTTGCAAGCCTTTTTCCAATCCGTAATGCAGGACCGCCCCAAGGCGATCTTCGCGCCTGACGACCCCCGCATCGCCGTTGCAGCCTTGTGCCTCCAGGTCATGGAGGCCGATGGCATCGTGCGCGATTCGGAACGGGCGAAACTCCGCGAAATCCTCAAGGACCAGTACGAACTGGACGGTGAAGCGCTTGACGCACTGATCGCTGCAGGCCAGGACGCAGAGAACCAGGCTGTCGACTACTACCGTTTCACCACGGAATTGAAGCGGCAGCTGGACGAGGAACAGCGCCATCAGCTTGTCGGGCTCCTCTGGGACATCGTCTATGCCGATGGCACCCGCAGCGAAATGGAAGACCACGCGATCTGGCGGGTTGCCGACCTGCTCGGGGTCTCGGGTCGCGAACGGATCGTTCAGCGGCAGGAGGCAGCTGATCGCGCAGGCATCGGAGCAATCGACGATGCCTCCTGACGAACGATCGCGCGCCCGCGATCGCAAGCAACCCGTGCTGATCGTCCTGCATCAGGAACGCTCCAGTCCTGGGCGCGTCGGACAAATGCTGGAAGAGAAGGGTTATCCGCTCGACATTCGACGACCGGTACTCGGCCAGCAATTGCCAAAGACACTGAAGGACCATGCCGGTGCTGTGGTCTTCGGCGGCCCGATGAGCGCGAACGACCCGGAAGACTTTATTCGCACGGAGATCGACTGGCTTGAGGTGCCGCTGAAGGAAAACAAGCCGTTTCTCGGCATTTGCCTCGGGGCACAAATGCTCGTCCGTCACCTGGGCGGCAAGGTCGAAGCCGACCGGCAAGAGCGCACCGAGATCGGCTGGTATCCACTCAAGCCGACCGAACACGGCCGATTGCTGATGCACTGGCCAAAAATGGTCTATCACTTCCACCGCGAAGGCTTCAGCCTGCCGCATGGCGCCAAGCTTCTGGCGACCAGCGACCTCTATCCCAACCAGGCGTTCCGATATGGCGAGAATGCTTGGGCCGTGCAGTTCCACGCCGAACTCACCCGCGCCATGATGCACAGATGGATCGTGCATGGCGCCCATCGTTTCGTGCTGCCGAATGCACAGCAGGGGCGCGAGCATCTCGAGGGGCGCATGATTTTCGACGCACCGCTGCGGGCCTGGCTTTCGGACTTTCTCGACCTGACTTTCAATCGCGGTCAGCGCGCATCCTGACGCTCCGGCGCTTCGAGATTGTCGATCTTGCGCAATTGCGGGAAGCCGAGCGCCCAGATGACAGCAACGGCCAGCGTGCCGAAGCCACCCAGGACGACCGCCGGGACCGGCCCAATGAAATGCGCCATGGTGCCGGCGCGGAACTCTCCGAGTTCGTTGGAAGCGCCGACAAAGACCATGTTGACGGCATTGACCCGGCCACGCACCTCATCCGGCGTCCACAGCGCGATCAGTGTCTCGCGCACATAGACGGACGCCATGTCGGCCGCCCCCATCAACATCAACGCGATGATGGAGAGCCAGGCGGTTTGCGAAAATCCGAAAAGAATGGTCCCGACGCCGAAGAGGGCGACGCCGATGAACATGAACATCCCGGCATTGTGGCGGATCGGGAAGCTTGCCAGTGCAATCGCGACAATGATTGCGCCGATTCCGGGAGCAGCCCGCAACAGGCCGAGGCCCCAGGGGCCGAGATCGAGAATGTCACGCGCAAAGACCGGCATCAGCGCCACGGCACCACCGAGAAGTACGGCAAAGAGATCGAGTGAGATTGCTCCCAGCACCACTTTCTCGCCGAAGATAAACCGGAAGCCGGCAAACAGAGTGTCGAGACTGACCGCCTTTTCGGACTTGCGCTGCGGGGGACGCTTGACGAGGAAGACGAGCACGGCGGACGCCGCGAAGAAGGCAAAAGAGATGGAATAGGCGAGCACGGGGCTGACGCCATATAGCAGACCGCCGGCCACCGGTCCGACGATCGAGGCCGTCTGCCAGGAGGACGAATTCCAGGCGACGGCGTTTGACAGATCCTTCTGTGGCACCAGATTGGGCGCGAGGGACTGGACCGCAGGCGCGGCAAAGGCGCGTTCTATCCCGAAGATCACGAGAATGGCAAAGACGATCGTCGGCTCGAAGGCATCGGCAACCGTCAGCCCCAGGAGCGCCCCTGCACAGAGGGAACTGACGATCATGCAGATCGAGACGATGGCACGACGATTGTAGCGGTCTGCAACCGAGCCGGTCACCAGGATCAGCAAGAGCGAGGGCAGAAATTGCACGAGGCCGATCAGCCCGAGATAAAAGACATTGCCCGTATCGTCATACATCTGCCAGCCGACCGAGACGCTCAGGATCTGGGTCGCGAAGGCGCCGAGGAAGCGGGCGAAGAAGAAACGTGTGTAGGAAGAATGCCGGAACGCCGCAAAACGATCGTCGGCCGAGGACGGGTGCATCGAAAAGACCTTAAGCTGCGGGCAGGCCCGCCGTTAAACATGATTCGGATTGCGTGGGCCCCATCCACTTGTCCGTTAAGTCGCCAATGTCTACATCTCTGTCAACCGAGAAATGGAGACCTGAATGTACGCCCTGTTTCAGACGATCGACCTTGCCCTGAGTATTTTCACCTGGATTCTGATCGGCAGTGCGATCTTCTCCTGGCTCTATGCCTTCAACGTGATCAATTCCAGCAACCGCTTCGTGGCGATGCTCGGCCAGTTCTTCCACAATGTCACCGAACCGGTCCTGCGTCCGATCCGACGTTTCATGCCGGATCTCGGCGGCATCGACATTTCGCCGATTGTGGTTCTTCTGATCATCTTCTTCCTGCGTTCCTTCCTCTGGAACAGCGTATTTCCGCTGGTGGCGTGATCAGCCCCTGCCGTCTTGGCAATGATCATCTGCTGCTCGCTGTTCGGCTGACACCGAATGGCGGGCGCAATGCGTTCGACGGGGTGGATGTTTCGGCCGACGGTCTGGCACATCTGAAAGCACGTGTGTCCGCGGTGCCGGAAAAGGGCAAGGCCAACAAGGCACTGATTGCCCTGCTCTCGAAATCCTTGAAGATACCGAAGTCGTTGATTTCAGTCGTCTCCGGCGATACCGCCAGACAAAAAATCCTCCGGATCGATGGCGACCCGGAGGATTTGAAATCGAAGATAGACGCGCTCGCAGCGATCTGAGCTTACTTGTCTTCGTCCTTGGCACGCTGGATCGAGTCCAGAATGATCTGCTTGGCGAAATCGACATCCTGCCAGTCGCCGATCTTCACCCACTTGCCAGGCTCCAGATCCTTGTAGTGCTCGAAGAAATGCTGGATCTGCTTGAGTGTGATTTCCGGCAGGTCCGTGTAGTTGGTGATCTTGTCGTAGCGACGCGTCAGCTTCGGGACCGGAACGGCGAGAATCTTCTCGTCCATGCCGCCATCATCTTCCATCATCATCACGCCGATCGGGCGCACATTGATGACGCAACCCGGAACGAGCGGGCGGGTGTTGCAGATCAGGACATCGAGCGGATCGCCGTCCTTGCAAAGCGTATGCGGCACGAAGCCGTAATTTCCCGGATAGGTCATCGGGGTATAGAGGAAGCGGTCGACGACGAGCGTGCCGGCGTCCTTGTCCATCTCATACTTGATCGGCTGGCCGCCGACGGGAACTTCGACGATGACGTTGATGTCTTCCGGCGGGTTCTTGCCGATGGCAATTGCATCAATACGCATATTTTTGGACCCCGTAGAGTGTTGAATTCCTGCGCTACCTAATGGGAAATATGGCGCAATGCAACACGGCTTTGGGAGAAGCCTCTCCGTCCTCGCAGCGGCACAGGAGCAGCCGAGGTATCAGCCGCGTGCCAACAGGAAGGACCAGCCGGCGCCGCCAGGAGCGACTAGCGGCCGTCGAAACGCGTTCGACTATTCGATGGCAATCAGTTCCAGATGAAGCCGAGCTTCTTCAGGTGTACGTCGTCGAAATCTTCGACACCTTCGACGGCATCGACGCCGCCGTTCGAGCGGAAGAAGTTTGCAGCGATCTCGCTGTCCTCGAGGCACCAGACCACCATGCCGTTGCAGCCGAGAGATTTCAGCATGCGCCGCGCCTCGTGGAACAATTGGTATCCTAGGCCGATGCCCTGATACTCCGGGCGCAGGTAGAGCTCGTAGATCTCGCCTTCATGCGGCAAGACGCGAGCCCTGTTGTATCCGAGAGAGGCGTAGCCGGCGACCATCCCGGCCACCTCGACCACGAGAATTGTGGCCGGGCCACGGGTCGCCTTGCGCCACCAGCTTTCGCCGCGTCGCTCGATCATCCGGGTCAGGGCGCGGTAGGGAATGATGCCGGAATAAGCGTGTGTCCAGGCACTGCGATGAGCATCCGCAACGGCTGCTGCATCCCCCGGACCTGCCAAACGCATGTCGATCGACAACGTCTTCATAACGTAACCCACCCCTGGCGCGCCTGACTGGCGAGGCGCGGAGCCTGGACCTGCATCGGTCCCACGGGGAAAATTTAACGCTTTTTTAACCTTCCTCGCAAGGCAGGAGGAGAGCGATGCACAAACAAAACCCCGGCCTTGCAGACCGGGGTTTCAAAACGCGACATATTTTCAAAGACTTCAGTCTCAGATGGCAGCCTTGGCCTTATCCATGCGCTTGCGGTCGTTCGCATCGAGGAACATCTTGCGCAGGCGGATCGACTTCGGCGTCACTTCCATCAGCTCGTCATCCTGGATCCAGGACAGGGCGCGGTCGAGCGTCATGCGGATCGGCGGAGTGAGCTTGACGGCCTCGTCCTTGCCGGCAGAGCGGATGTTGGTCAGCTGCTTGCCCTTGAGCACGTTGACTTCGAGGTCGTTGTCACGCGTGTGAATGCCGATGATCATGCCGGCATAGACCTTCTCGCCCGGCTCGATGATCATCGGGCCGCGGTCTTCCAGGTTGAACATCGCATAAGCGACGGCTTCCCCGGACTGGTTGGAGAGAAGCACGCCGTTCACGCGACCGGTGATCGCGCCCTTGTAAGGCTGGTAGTCGTGGAACAGGCGGTTCATGATCGCCGTACCGCGCGTATCGGTCAGCAGTTCCGACTGGTAGCCGATCAGGCCACGTGTCGGCGCGTAGAAGCGCAGACGGACGCGGCTGCCGCCGGACGGACGAAGCTCGACCATCTCGGCCTTGCGCTCGGACATCTTCTGCACGACGACGCCGGAATGCTCTTCGTCGACGTCGATCACGACTTCTTCGATCGGCTCCATGGTGGTGCCGTCCTCGTCCTTGTGCATCACGACGCGCGGACGCGAAACCGCAAGCTCGAAGCCTTCGCGACGCATGGTTTCGATCAGGACGGCGAGCTGCAATTCGCCACGACCGGAAACGAAGAAGGAGTCCTTGCCGTCAGATTCTTCGATCTTCAGCGCGACATTGCCTTCGGCTTCCTTGAACAGGCGGTCGCGGATAACGCGGCTCGTGACCTTGTCGCCTTCGGTACCGGCGAGCGGGCTGTCGTTGACGAGGAAGGACATGGTGACCGTTGGCGGGTCGATCGGCTGGGCCGTCATGGCTTCGGTGACCGAAGGATCGCAGAAAGTGTCGGCAACGGTACCCTTGGAGAGGCCGGCGATGGCGACGATATCACCTGCATGCGCTTCTTCGATCGGCTGACGCTCGATGCCGCGGAACGCGAGGATCTTCGAGATGCGGCCGGTTTCCACGGTCCTGCCGTCCTGGCCGAGAACCTTGACGGCCTGGTTCGGCTTGATCGAACCAGATGCGATGCGGCCGGTGATGATGCGGCCGAGGAAGGGGTTGGCTTCGAGAAGCGTCCCGATCATGCGGAACGGGCCTTCTTCGACGTTTGGCTCCGGAACGTGCTCGAGCACGAGATCGAGCAGCGGGGCGAGACCCTGATCCTTCGGACCTTCCGGGTTGACGTTCATCCAGCCGTCGCGGCCAGAGCCATAGAGGATCGGGAAGTCGAGCTGATCGTCGGTCGCGTCGAGATTGGCGAAGAGATCGAAGACTTCGTTGATGACTTCCTCGTGGCGACCATCCGGACGGTCGATCTTGTTGATCGCGACGATCGGGCGAAGACCGACCTTCAGTGCCTTGCCGACGACGAACTTGGTCTGCGGCATCGGACCTTCGGACGAGTCGACCAGAACGATCGCGCCATCCACCATCGACAGGATACGCTCGACTTCACCACCGAAGTCGGCGTGGCCGGGCGTGTCGACGATATTGATGCGGTGACCCTTCCACTCGATCGAAGTGGCCTTCGCCAGAATGGTGATGCCACGTTCCTTTTCGAGATCGTTGGAGTCCATCATGCGCTCAGCGGTGCGCTGGTTCTCACGGAAAGAGCCCGACTGCTTCAGAAGCTCGTCCACAAGGGTCGTTTTTCCATGGTCGACGTGCGCGATAATCGCGATGTTGCGCATTTTCATGTTTGTGATCTCTGATAGCTGGGGCGCAATACGGGAGAGAGGCGCCGATTTACTTTGGCGCGCTCATAGCTTGTTTTTTGCATTTGCGAAAGGGGGAAACGCCCGATCCGCCGGCGATGGTTACCGCCGACGTCGAATTTGGCCGGTCTTGGGAGGCTTAGGCCGCAAGCCCTTTCTTCTTCAGCATGGCTTCGGGGCTCGGCATCTTGCCGCGGAATGCCTTGTAGGCATCCTCCGGATCAACAGATCCACCGGACGCGTAGATATGCGTCTTGAGCTTGAGGGCCGTCGCCGCATCGAAGGGATTACCCGCTTCCTCGAAGGCCGCGAAGGCATCGGCGTCGAGCACCTCCGACCACATGTAGGAATAATAGCCGGCCGAGTAGCCGTCGCCGGAGAAGACATGCTGGAAATGGGGCGTTGCATGGCGCATGACGATTGACGACGGTATGCCGATTGCCTCCAGCACCTCGGCCTGTACGGCCATCGGATCCTCGACGGCGCCCTGCGTATGGAAGGCCATGTCGACCAGGGCGGACGAGGTGAACTCGACCGTGTTGAATCCGGCATTGAAGGTGCGGGCTGCCAGCACCTTGTCGAGCAGGGCCTGCGGCATCGGCTCGCCGGTCTGGTAGTGGACCGCATAAGTCTTCAGGATTTCCGGCACTGTCAGCCAATGCTCGTAGAGCTGCGACGGCAGTTCGACGAAGTCGCGTGAGACGCCCGTGCCGGAAACGGAGGGATAGGTGACATTCGACAGCATGCCATGCGCCGCGTGGCCGAATTCGTGGAAGAGCGTCCGCGCGTCGTCGAGAGACAGAAGCGCCGGACGGCCAGGTTCGGGCTTCGCAAAATTGCAGACGTTATAGATGATCGGCAATTCGCCATGCCGGCCGTTTTTCAACGTCAGTCGATGCTGCGCCTGGAAGCTGCTCATCCAGGCGCCGGATCGCTTGGATGCACGGGCGAAATAATCTCCGAGGAAGAGCGCGACAACTGTATCGTTCCGGTCCCGGATCTCGAAGACGCGCACATCCGGATGATAGCCGACGACATTTGCAAGGGGCACCGCGCGGATGCCAAAGATGCGGCCCGCGACATCGAAACAGGCCTCGATGATCTTCTCAAGCTGCAGATAGCGCTTCAGCTCAGCCTCCGAGAAGCTGAATTTCCGCGCCCGCAGCTTTTCGGCATAGTGACGCCAGTCCCAGGGCGCGACCGCCTGGTTCTTGCCCTCTTCGGCAATCAGCGCTGCAAGTTCGGCTTCCTCGGCGCGAGCCTGCGATACGGCCTTCTCCCAGACCTGCATCAGCAAGCCGTTTACGGCCTCAGGCGTTTTGGCCATGGTGTTGTCGAGCTTGTAGGAAGCGAAATCCTTGTACCCGAGCAGTTTTGCCTTTTCGGCCCTGAGCGCCAGCGTCTCCTTGACGATCGTCCGATTGTCGGTTTCGCCGCCGTTCATGCCGCGTGAGGTCCAGGCTTTGAACGCCGTCTCCCGCAGGTTGCGACGCTCAGAAAACGTCAGGAACGGCTCGATGATCGAACGGGAGAGCGTAACCACATGGCCGTGCGCGCCGCCATGTGCGGCTGCGGCCGAAGCCATGGCATCCCGCAGAAAGGCAGGGATGCCGGTGAGATCGTCTTCACCGGACAGCGGCAGGATCCAGGAGGATTCGTCGGCGAGCACGTTCTGGCCGAAACTGGCGCCAAGGCTCGCCAGGCGCTCGTTGATCGCGGCCAGACGCTCCTGCTCCGCCTTCGGCAACTTGGCGCCCGCCTTGACGAAACCCTTCCAGTGGCGCTCCAGAACCCGGCTCTCTTCGAGCGTGAGTTCGAGATCGGCGCAGCGGGTCCAGAGGTCATCAATCCGCGCGAAGAGCGCCGCGTTCATCCCGATCTTCGAATAATGGCGCGACATCTTCGGCGCGATTTCGCGTTCCAGAGCCTGGATGCCCGGATTGGTGTGAGCACCGGCGCGGTTCCAGAACAGGGCTGACACGCGCGACATCGCGTCACCTGCGAGCTCCAACGCCACGATGGTGTTCGCGAAAGTCGCAGGCTCCGGATTGCCGGCAATCGCATCGATCTCGGCGTCGTGTTCCTTCAAGGCCGCCTCGAAGGCCGGCGCATAATCGGCGTCACCGACCTGATCGAATTGCGGCAGGCCATGCGGCCCCTTCCAGTCGATGACAGCGGGATTGAATACGGACGACTCAGTCATTCACAAACCTCCTTCGGCGCCGCATGGGAGCGCGGCGCACTGATTTGCCGCATGCTATCCCGGCCGAATGAGGACGCGCACGCAAAAATCAGTGAAAAAGAACAGATTTTTCCGGCAGCGTATTCCTGCAACATTGACGTATATTCGAATAGGCCCGTAAATCGGTGGATCCTATGAAAGGACGGTCCATGGCCATGGAAATCTTTCCGATCCAGCCGGTCGGCGTCTCCTCGCTCCGCGTCAAAGAAAGCAACTCCCAGACCGACGTCCGCCTCTCCGACCTCGAGCCGAAGAGGGCCCTCAGCCGCGATACGGACATCTTCGAAGAGGCTCTGTCGGTCTTTGCCAGCATTACACCGCGGCGGATGCGTGAGATCGCAGGCGAGAGCTTTCAGCGCGACGAGATCGACGAAAACACCTATCGCGAACTGTCCACCGAGCTGCCCTTGCAAATGGTCGACCGCAACGGAAACGTCACGGATCTGTCGACGCTTACCGACGACACGCAATTCGACTACGCCGAATACTACAGGACCCAGCAATCGCTCGCCGAAATGATCGGCGACATGGATGTGGCGGACTCCTATTCGAAGGTGCTGGACTTCTTTGCCCGCAACACCTGATGGTTATGGACGTCGCTACGTCTCGTAACACGGGACTCGATCCGAACACCTATTCGCTCTAAGTGCACAGGGGCGGTGGCCGATTTGGTGCGCCAGCCGCAATACATTGAGCGAGTTTTCATGACCCAAATGCGCATGAGCGAGCGCCGCACCGCATTTCTGGGTGCCTTCCTGACGACGCTCGGCCCCATTTCCATGGCGATCTACACGCCGGCAATGCCCGAGCTGGTTCGCGCCTTCCAGACCACAGACGCAGCGATCAAGCTCAGTCTCTCGATGTTCTTCGCAGGCTTTGCCCTCGCTCAGCTGGTCGCCGGGCCGCTTGCCGATGCGCTGGGACGCAAGAAGGCAACGCTGATCTTTCTTGCGATCTATCTCGCCGGCTCCCTTCTTGCCTTTCTCGCACCGAGCGTCGAATTCATCCTCGCCGCCCGCCTCGTGCAGGGCATCGGCGCATCGGTCGGCGTTGTCGTCGGACGTGCCATCGTTCGTGATCTCTACACGGGCGCCGATGCCGCACGCATCCTCAACACGATCGGCATCTTCCTCGCGGTCGGCCCGGCCATGGGGCCAACTCTCGGTGGCCTGACCCTTGCGGCCTTTGGCTGGAACGCCGTGTTCCTGCTAATGGTCGCCTTTGGTCTGATGGCCATGGCCTTCACACTGTTTCTGCTCCGGGAAACGATTGTTCCGGATCTGGGTCGCCTGCGACCCGGCCAGTTGTGGCGCAACTATATAGAAGTCGCCGGCAATGCCCGCTTCATTGCGGCGTCCCTCGTGCTCAGCGGCACCATCGGCGCCCTCTACGCCCAGTCGACCATGCTGCCCTTCGTGCTGATCGGCGAGGTCGGCCTGACACCCACACAGTTCGGCTTGGGCATGCTGATGCAGTCAGGCGCCTATTTGACGGGATCGCTCACACTGAAACTCG
The DNA here is from genome assembly GCF_030369675.1 of Peteryoungia algae. Classification (NCBI taxonomy): domain Bacteria; kingdom Pseudomonadati; phylum Pseudomonadota; class Alphaproteobacteria; order Hyphomicrobiales; family Rhizobiaceae; genus Peteryoungia; species Peteryoungia algae. The sequence continues at coordinate 2,941,712 of NZ_CP128477.1, forward strand.
TCTCTCGCCGGATCACGGGGCTCACGGCGTCGAGAATCGGCATCGCACTCTGCGGCACCGGCGCCCTCGTCATGGCAGTGTCGGTCGCGCTCGTGCCGCCCTTCTTCCTCTCGATCATGGGGCCTGTGGCGATATGCACCTTCGGGCTCGCCTTCTTGAGCCCCCATGTTGTGACGATGAGCATGGCGCCGTTCCCCCACATTGCGGGATCGGCGTCTGCCCTGACGGGTTTCCTTCAGATGAGCGCGGGTTTTGCAGGCGGGGTCGCTGCAGCCTTGGTCGGCAATCCACTCACTGCCTTCGGCATCATCATCCCCTTCATGGAACTGAGCGCGGTCGCAGGCTTCCTGTGGCTCCGACTTCTTGAACGCCGGGCATGAAAAAGCCCGCCTTCCAGGAGGAAGGCGGGCGATCTTGAATGACGATGCGGACTTAATTGCCGAGATTGCGCTTGGCGAGCGTGCGCAGGCGCAGTGCGTTCAGCTTGATGAAACCGGCGGCATCCTTCTGGTCGTAGGCGCCCTGGTCATCTTCGAAGGTGACGAGCTGGTCGGAATAGAGCGACTTCGATGACTCGCGGCCGATCACCATGACATTGCCCTTGTAGAGCTTCAGCGTCACTTCGCCTTCGACATGCTCCTGGCTCTTGTCGATCAATGCCTGCAGCATCTCGCGCTCCGGCGAGAACCAGAAGCCGTAATAGATCAGCTCGGCGTAGCGCGGCATGATCTCGTCCTTGAGGTGGGCTGCACCGCGGTCGAGGGTAATGCTTTCGATGGCGCGGTGTGCCGAAAGCAGGATCGTACCGCCGGGGGTCTCATAGACGCCGCGCGACTTCATGCCGACGAAGCGGTTCTCGACGAGGTCGAGACGGCCAATGCCGTTGTCGCGTCCATAGGTGTTGAGTTCGGCGAGCAGCGTAGCCGGGCTCATGCGAACGCCGTTGATCGAGACAGCATCGCCCTTTTCGAAGCCAACCTTGATGATGGTGGCCTTGTCCGGGGCAGCTTCCGGCGAGATCGTGCGCATATGCACGTATTCCGGGGCCTCGACGGAGGGATCTTCGAGAACCTTGCCCTCGGACGAGGAGTGCAGCAGGTTGGCGTCGACCGAGAACGGCGCTTCGCCCTTCTTGTCCTTGGCGACGGGGATCTGGTTCTGCTCGGCGAAGGCCAAGAGATCGGTGCGGCTCTTGAAGGCCCAGTCGCGCCACGGGGCGATGATCTTGATATCGGGGTTCAGTGCATAGGCCGAGAGTTCGAAACGGACCTGGTCATTGCCCTTGCCGGTCGCGCCATGGGCGATGGCATCGGCACCGGTCTTCTTGGCAATGTCGATCAGATGCTTGGAAATGAGCGGGCGGGCAATCGAGGTGCCGAGCAGGTAGACACCTTCATAGACGGCATTGGCGCGGAACATCGGGAAGACGAAGTCGCGGACGAATTCTTCGCGCACGTCCTCGATAAAAATCTCCTTGATGCCCAGCATCTCGGCCTTCTTGCGCGCCGGCTCGAGCTCTTCGCCCTGGCCCAGGTCGGCGGTGAAGGTCACGACCTCAGCACCGAGTTCGGTCTGGAGCCATTTCAGGATGATGGAGGTGTCGAGACCGCCGGAATAGGCGAGGACGACTTTCTTCACGTCTTTGGGGAGTGCCATATCGATGCGTTCCGTCTGGAGGATGCGAGGCTCAAACCCCGCCTGGATCAAGAATGGCGGCACTTTTAGCGAGATTCCGCTGGTGTGCAAGGGCATCGACCGGCCGAGGTGGCGGTCAAGATCGGTTGGGTCCGATAGCGGCGCACGCCGGAAACCGATTTGCCGCCATGTTGACGAAGCCGGATCCGGGTACCATATCGCCCTCACTTCCAAAGCCATTGACCTAGAGAGAATTTGCCCATGACGATCCAGCATCCCGCTCTTGCAAAGGGCCATGTCGCCGTCATCACTGGCGCCGCCTCCGGCATCGGCCTTGCCGCGGCCAAAGCCTTCGCGGCCATGGGTCTCTGCGTCGTCCTGGTCGACCTTGAGGGAGACCGGCTGGCCGCAGCCGCAGGCGAAGTCATGGCCATCGCCCCTGGCGGAGAGGCCGATGTCGTCGCGATCGGCACGGACGTGTCGAAGCTGGGTGAACTCGAAGCGCTGGAGCGCGCCGTCATCCAGCGCTTCGGACCCGTCCATGTCCTGATGAACAATGCTGGCATTCAACCGGGCAGCGCACTTTTCGGTCCCCAGGCAAACTGGGAGAATGTGCTCGGCGTCAACCTGATGGGCGTCGTCAACGGCACGCGCACCTTCGGTCCCGGCATGGTCGCGCACAAGGATGCGGCCTTGATCATCAACACAGGCTCGAAGCAAGGCATCACCACCCCGCCCGGTGATCCCGCCTACAATGTGTCCAAGGCTGGCGTTAAGGCTTTCACCGAGGCGCTGCAGCACGATTTGCGCAACACGGCGGAGTGCAATGTCACTGCCCACTTGCTCATCCCCGGCTTCGTCTTCACGTCTCTCACCGCCAACGGCAAGACGGAGAAGCCGGCCGGCGCGTGGACGCCGGAGGAAACGGTCGATTTCATGCTGGAAAGCCTGGTCAGGGGCGACTTCTACATCCTCTGCCCGGACAACGACGTGCCCCGCGCGCTCGACGAGAAGCGCATCGCCTGGGCCGCCGGCGACATTATCGAGAATCGTCCCCCGCTCTCGCGCTGGCATCCGGAATACGCCAACGCCTTCAAGACGTATCTATCGGTCCCAAAAGGCTGATTGGCAACGCCAGTGAAGGCCGCTAAGGATGAAGCACCCGCAAGTCGCGGGTGCCTTGTCATGCGGTGTTTTTCATGGATTTCGTCCCCAGCCTTCCAGTATTTCTTGCCTTCAGCCTGGCGCTTCTGCTGCTTGCCATCACCCCTGGGCCGGACATGACACTCTGGATCAGCCGCTCCCTGCGCGATGGCCGCGTTATCGGCCTGATGACGCTGGCGGGTACGAGTTTCGGGATTTCAATCCACACCATGCTGGTTGCCTTTGGCATTTCAGCGCTGATCGTTGCCTCCCCGACAGCTTTTCTGCTGCTGAAGACCGGCGGTGCCGCCTATCTCTTGTGGCTTGCTCTCCAGGCCATCAGACATGGATCGAATTTTGTCATCAAGGCGGATGGCGCTGCGGTCGTCTCGAAGAAGGGAGCCTTCCTGAACGGGCTCTGGGTCAATCTCCTGAACCCCAAGGTCATCATCTTCTTCATGACCTTCCTGCCGCAGTTCGTGACCGCGACCGATCCCAACGTCACCGGCAAGCTGATCTTCCTGGGCCTCTGGTCGATCATTTTGTCGCTGCCGATTGGCCTTGGCATCGTTTATGGGGCGGACTTCATGTCGACCTGGCTGCAGGCGAACCGCAGGGTCCTGCGCGGCATCGACTACACCTTTGCCGGCGTCTTTTCCGTTTTTGCGCTGAAGATCTTCATGACCCAGGCCAAGTGACGGCAGGGATAACCGGACGAAAGCGCCCGGTTGGTCCTATTCGTCGTCTTCGCCATGATTGGCGATCATCATCGCCTCGAACGCCAGACGCTCGGTCTTGCGCATGCGTTCCGATTCCGACTTGAGCTGGCCACAGGCGGCGAGGATGTCGCGGCCGCGCGGGGTGCGGATCGGCGAGGCATAACCGGCCTGATTGATGAAGTCGGCAAACTTCTCGATCTGCGCCCAGTCGGAACACTGATAATTGGTGCCCGGCCACGGGTTGAACGGAATGAGATTGATCTTCGCCGGCACGCCCTTCAGCAGCTGGATCAGACCCTTGGCGTCCTCAAGACTGTCATTGACGTCCTTCAGCATCACATATTCGAAGGTAATGCGACGCGCATTCGAGAGGCCCGGGTAATTGCGACAGGCCTCGATCAGTTCCTTCAGCGGATACTTCTTGTTGATCGGCACCAGCATATCGCGCAGCTCGTCGCGCACGGCATGCAGCGAGATTGCCAGCATCACGCCGATCTCCTCGCCGGTCCGGTAGATTTCCGGCACCACACCCGACGTCGACAGCGTGACGCGCCGCTTGGACAGCGACAGACCATCGCCGTCCGTCGCGATCAGCAGAGCCTTCTTCACTTCCTCGAAGTTGTAGAGCGGCTCGCCCATGCCCATCATGACGACATTGGTGATCTTGCGATCGCTCGACGGCATCATGGTGCCGACAGGGATTTCCCGATCGGGGAAATCGCCGAGACGGTCGCGTGCGAGCAGGAGCTGGGCCAGAATTTCTTCGGCTGTCAGGTTGCGCACGAGCTTCTGTGTGCCGGTATGGCAGAAGGAGCAGGTGAGCGTGCAGCCGACCTGGCTTGAAATGCACAGCGTGCCGCGGCCTTCTTCGGGGATGTAGACGCTTTCGACCTCGACCGGCCGGCCCGCCCCGCGCGGCGGGAAGCGCAGCAGCCACTTGCGGGTACCGTCATTGGAGACCTGCTCTTCGACGATCTCGGGACGGGCGATGGTGAAATGCGTCTTGAGCATTCCCCGCATGTCTTTGGAGACATTCACCATATGGTCGAAGTCGGAGACGCCCCGCACGTAGAGCCAGTTCCAGATCTGCGCCACGCGCATCTTGATCTGCTTCTCCGGCACGCCCTTGTCGCGCAGAGCCTCGCCCAGCTCCTCTCGGTCGAGGCCGATCAGGCTGGGTTTTTCCGCAAAAGCGCTGGAGCGAACCGGGGCCGTCGTCTGGCCACGCTCGGGAAGCGTCACTGTAGCAGTCATCGTCAGGACCTCTGGACCATCGGGAGAAGCAAGCTCGGATCGAGCGCGTCTCGGCTGGCAGGTATGAATTCATGGATCATGGCGGACAGGGTCGCTCGAACCCCATGCCCTATTTTTCAGCGGCAATAGCAGCTTTTTTGCTTTCCGTCACCCCGACTGCCTGCGATGCGGCTATGCGAAAATGAAAGGGGCCGGTAGATGCTACCGGCCCCTCACACAAAGATTTGCCGATCCGGACTTACTTGCAGTTCTGGATTTTCTGCAGGGCAGCCGAAATACCGGACAGCGAATAGGTGTAGCTCGTGGCGGTGCCACGTGCCGAAGTCGCCTTGACCGTCATCGACGAACCACCCTTCATGGCAGCGACGAGCGCAGGCTCTTCAGCTGCGTTCTCGACCCAGGCCGAGCTGTCCTTGACGAACAAGACGAAGCTCTTGCTGTCGATCGTCACATTGACCTTGGAGTCGCCCTTCATCGGGTAACCCATCATCGCCTGCGGTTCATACGAGATGTTCTGACCGGGACGCTGCGACACGACAAAGAAGATGTCGCCGTGATTGACGCTGGCCGGTTCCTTTGCCGTCGGAACTGACAGCACGTAGCAAACGGTGCCGCCATTCGACTTGTAGGAATAGGCGCCCCAGGCCTTGAACTGCTCGATCCGCGTGGGCGATTGCGCGTTGGCGAGCCCGCTGCTCGCCAGGAGGATTGCCAGTGCGGTTACGCTACTTCTTACGAACATGTCTTCCTGCCGGTTGTTTCCATCCATCACCCGACCATCCGGCCGGGCGCTCATCGTCAAAACCTGTGTTCAGTTTGACTTAATTTACCTTACCAAACGATGAACGGTGCGCGCCTTGTTGTCATAATCGGCGTCAACATTCTGCCTGGCGCCCCGAAAGCCGCGAAAAACGCTTTCCGGGCATCGATCTCACGCACGATGTAGATGGAAAGAAAAAGGCAAGAATTGGGCTGCCCTGAACTCCGGGGCCGCCCCGAGACCATTCAGGTGGGAAGCGCGTCGTCAGCCAGCACCCTGTCGGCCTCGTCGTAGTGGCGATCCTTGATATGCCTGTTTATCAAGGCGATCGCCGTCGTCAGCACTGCAATATCATCAGTGAAACCGACAACCGCGAGAATATCCGGCACAACATCGATTGGCAGGACGAAATACCCCAGGGCCGCCAGCAGGATGCCCCTGACACGAAAAGGTGTTTCGCGGTCCGTCGCGCAATAATAGGCAGCAACCAGATCCCGAGAAAAAGGGATTTGCCGGGCGGCTTTCTTGAAGGTCGGCCAGAAACGGCTTCGCACCTTCTCTTCCTGCCTTTCCTGCGTCTTCTCGTCGCCCGGAAGCAGGATCTCACCGATCTTCACATCATCCATAGCCCATCGATCCTTTCGTTCGGACCCGATCAATCATATGTGAAGCGAGCGAACCGAATTCAATCGCCGCACATCGTTATCCGTTTCGAGCCGCAGCCAGATCCATGAGAACGGCAAGCTTGAAATCCAGTTCCGTCACGCCGCCGGCAGAATGGGTCGTCAGCATCACGTCAACCTTCTTGTAGACATTGAACCATTCCGGATGATGGTCCAACTTCTCCGCTGCAAGCGCGCATTCGGTCATGAAGCCAAAGGCCTGGCGAAAATCGCGAAAGACATAGTGCTTTTCGATGGCAGCACCGTCTCTGCCCGCCGTCCAGCCGTGCATCTCTCCGAGACGAGCCGCAATGGACGTCGCATCCAGTTTTTCGTATTTCATCTGCCGTCACTCCTCGTTTGCCTTCCAGGATCAATCCATGCCGGCACCTTCAATTCTCTTCGTCTGCCTTGGCAATATCTGCCGCTCACCGCTAGCGGAAGGAATCTATCGTCACCTGACGGAGGCTGCCAGCGAAAAGCCTGTGATCGCCTCGGCCGGAATTGGTGGCTGGCATGTCGGCAACCCGCCCGATCGGCGATCGATCAAGGTGGCAGCCGCGAAAGGCATCGATCTCGCGCACCAACGCGCACGGCAGGTCCGCCGCGACGATTTCGTCGATTTCGATCTGGTGGTTGCGATGGACAACAGCAATCTGGCGAGACTGGAGACCATGATGCCGGCCGAGGCAACGGCTCGCCTGCACCTTTTCGCCGATCTCGCATTCGGCACAAGGCAGGATGTGCCTGACCCTTATTACGGTGACCTGGAAGACTTTGAGGCCGTTTACAGCATGCTCTTTTCGGGCTGCAGCGCCGTCGTTGCGAAATTCGAATAGCCCATCGTCTCTCGGAGCGGGAAGGCCTCTTCGGTCAGATAGGGGCCGCCGCCAACCGAATCCCGGGAAGAGAGCAGGACGAAGCGTCCGACCCGGAACGGGGCGGTCTGGAAATCCCCGCGGCCTCCAAGGTAATGCACGACGTCCTCCACCCGCGAAGCCTTGAGCCTGGCCAGTGTCACATGGGGGGTAAACTTGCGTGGGTCGGGAGCAAGGCCGATACGCTGACAGATCCGTTCGATCTCGCCCTGAAGCGCGTAGAGTTCCGGCGCGCCTGAAACGCCTGCCCAGATCGAATGAGGCTTCTTCGAACCGAAGGAGCCGATGCCGTTCAGAGCCAGGGAAAATTCGGGGCGATCGATCCGGTCGAGCCTGTCGACGACCTCGTCCGCCGTCCTGCCATCCACGTCGCCGATGAAGCGCAATGTAATGTGGTAATTCTCCACATCGATCCAGCGCGCTCCGGGGAGGCCACCGCGAAGCAATGAGAGACTCATGGCGGCGTTGCGCGGAATTTCGAGGGCAGTGAACAATCTCGGCATGGAGCGCTCCCCGAATCTTTTGCAGGTGATGACAGCGAATCACGCAATGACATCAGGCGCAAGGGCATCGTAAAAATTATCGCCCATCGGTCAAAACGTGGGATCTGGCGGGCTGACGGCTTTGATCTCGACGACTTCGTGCGAAACAGCCGCAATGCCAGGGCAGCAGCGGTTGCTGCGCAAACTCTTGAAAGCTCAAGGCCGTTCCCCGCCAGGGACGCTCTGGTACCGGTGTCAAAGCGTCCGGTTTACAGCGCCTGCTGGGCCTCTCCCCATTGCCTCGGCGACTGGCCATACAGGCGTTTGAACTCCCGGCTGAATTGCGACGGGCTCACATATCCGACATCCATGGCCGCTTCGCTCACGGTCATGCCGCCTGCGATCTTCATCGCAGCATTGTTGAGGCGCATCGATTTTACGAATTGGATCGGCGCCATCGTCGTGACCTGCTTGAACTTGCGATGAAACACGGCCCGGCTCATGCCGGCGCGGCTTGCCATGTCATCGATCGAGATCGTTGCATCCAGATTTGACGACACGTGTGCGATGGAACGTGCGATGGCATTTCCGGTACCAAAGGCTTGTCGTGCAAAGAGGCCCGCATCGCCCTTGAGGATTGCATAATACACCTCCAGCAAGCGCGCCTTGCCAAGAACTGCAATATCCGTCCGACTTCCCACGAGTTGCAGCAAACGCAGCAGCGCATCGGTAAAGCCATCATCCCATCCGGCGAGCTTGATCCCTTGAGCGCGCAACGCCCCTTTGGTCATGGGCAGGACGCCGCTGGCATTCTCCATTTCCATCGCCAATCCGGTCATGATGGCCGGGTCCAGCGCGATCATGACGCCGTAGAGAGGCGCTTCAGGCGATGCTGCGGGTGTGCCGGCTTTGACGGGCATCGACATCGGGCAGCACAGATATTCGCTGTCGTCGTAAACATACCTTTGCCCGTCGAAAACGGCTTCCTTCGCCCCGCTGACGATGGCCACGGCGCAGGGGTCATAGACCACCGGAACGCACGGAATGGCTTCCGTGGCCCGAAACAGGCGCACGCCGGGAATTCCAGCCTCCGTCAGCCCGTCCCGGTCAGTTCGACTGATGATGAGGTTTTTGATCTGGGTCTTGCACATGGGAGCATGTCTAGCGACCAGAACCCGCTTGGCAACCACCTTGATACAATTAGGCAAGAAATCGCGATTCATTCGCCTGTTTCAAAGCACCCATGAGAGTTATCTGCAATCTCAAGACAGGACGAGACCCATACCTCGCGCGGCGTTGGCCGGCGACCAAAGGAGCAAGACGATGCCAGACACAACATTCGGACCCAAGGGCTGGACCCCGGACCGCATTGGCAGCCTCGAGGGCAAGACCTACCTCATCACTGGGGCGAACGCGGGTGCTGGATTCCAGGCGGCCCGGACGCTTCTGAAGAAGAGCGCCAAAGTTGTGATGCTGAACCGCTCGACCGAAAAATCACAGGCTGCAGTCGCGGAACTGAAGAACGAATTCGGCAGGGACGCCGATGTGAGCTTCGTCCGCATGGACCTCGCTTCGCTTGCCAGCGTGCGAGAAGCCGCAGCCGAAATTCTAAAGACCGTTCCCCGGATCGACGCGCTCATCTGCAACGCCGCCATCGCCCAGGTACCGAAGCGCAAGCTGACCGAGGATGGGTTCGAAAGCCAGCTTGGCACCAACCATTACGGCCACTTCCTGCTCAGCGGTCTGCTCTTCGAGCGGATCGAGGCGTCACACGGCAGGATCGTCGTCGTGGCCAGCCTTGGCTACAACTTGGGGCTCAAGACGATCAGATTTGACGACATGAACTGGACAGAAGGTTATGGCCCGAACACCGCCTACTCGCAAAGCAAGCTGGCTCAGATGATGTTTGCTTACGAATTGCAAGACAGGCTGCAGGTGGCAGGCAAAACCAACGTGAAGGTCTACGTCTGCCATCCCGGCTCTTCGGCAACATCGCTCATCACCACCAGCGGCAGCCGGACGATGCGGTTCATCTGGTGGCTCATGACCAAAACGCCGATGGTTCAGACCGCTGAGCAAGGATCCTATCCCGAGGTGATGTGTGCGACCGAAGAGGCTTTGACCGCGCAACGTGCGCTCTATGGTCCCACGGGCCGCATGGAAGCCATCGGCCCGGTCGGCAAGGGCACATTGAACCCCCACGCTCACGACAAGCCCGTGATGACGGAGCTGTGGGACGTGTCCGAAGATGCGACGGGCTTCACCTGGAAATTCTGAGGAAGAGATCTGCAACGCGTCTGCCAGTGTTCCGCCAGCCAGGCGGACATTGGCGGGCAGCGCAGTTTCAGTCACCTCAAGGGCTTGAACCAGGCACCGTGGCGGCCAGAATTCCGCCACCCAGCCCGAGCAGGTGCGGCGAGCGGGCAAGCGTGATGTGGTCCCCGTGCTGCCGAAATTTCATTCCGCCAATGAGGTCGCAAGCGAACAGCGGGCAGCAGCCATATGGGCACGGCGCCAGATAGCATGCCTTTGCGTCGCATGAACCACTGCCTCACGCCCGATGTCGCGTCCATGGCGGTCAGTCAACGGCGCCGGCGCAAGCCTTTAATTCGACTGCCCCCTGATACCCGCCACCCATGTTCCGGCGAGAGGCAACATGCGCTCTGCCATCAGCTTCAGCCCCTCGGTATTGGGATGCATGCCGTCGTCGAGCAAAAGGCTACGTTCGGTGATCACTCCGTCGAGCACGAAGGGATAAAGCGGCAGATCGTATCTTTCGGCGAGACGCGGATAGATCGCATTGAACGTCCGAGCGTAATCGTCACCCATGTTGGGCGGAGCCAGCATCCCGACAAAGAAGATCGGAATATTGCGTTCTTTCAATCGTATGATGATCTGTTCGAGGTTCTTCTCCGTTTGCTCCGGTGCAATCCCGCGCAGGGCGTCATTCGCACCGAGCTCGAGAATCACGCCATCTGTCCCATCGGGAACCGACCAGTCGACACGGGACAGACCACCGGATGTCGTGTCGCCGGAGACGCCGGCATTGGTGATCACCACCTCATGCCCCTGGGCAGCCAGCTGCCTTTGAAGCTGGGCTGGCAAGGCGTCCTCCTGAGGCAGCTGATAGCCTGCCATCAGGCTGTCGCCAAACCCGACGAGTTGCAGAGGCTCGGCCGCTGCAAACCTGGGACCGGCGAGCGCGGCGATCAGGATCACGGCGAAATGAAGGAGCGCTGCTTTAAATGTCATGGTGCCTTCCCTAGATTGGCAGTTGTTCCGCAGTGCAGCGGAGCATTGTCTCGTCAGATATAGGATGGCCGAGTGTGAGAAACAGCATCATCGAACTGAAAAGCGCCGATCTCACCCTGGGCAATGCCGCAGCCTCCGTTCACGTTCTGAAGAGCATCGACCTTTCCATCGCAGAGGGCGAGGCGGTCGGGATCGTGGGGCCATCCGGCTCGGGAAAATCGACGCTTTTGATGGTGCTCGCCGGACTGGAACGCCTCGACAGCGGTGAGATCCATGTCCGTGACACACCGCTCCATACGCTGAGCGAGGATCGGCTTGCGGATTTCCGCGGCAAGAACATCGGTATCGTCTTCCAGTCCTTCCATCTGATCGCCAACATGACTGCGCTCGAAAACGTCGCCGTTCCGCTGGAGCTTGCGAACGTGAAAGGCGCCTTCGACATCGCGCGCAAGGAATTGGAGGCCGTCGGGCTTGGAGAGCGCCTCAGCCACTATCCCGGCCAGCTGTCCGGCGGTGAACAGCAGCGCGTCGCAATCGCCAGGGCGCTCGCACCCTCGCCCGCCGTTCTCATCGCCGACGAACCCACAGGCAACCTGGACACGGAAACCGGCCGGCAGATCGCCGATCTCCTCTTCACCAAGCAAAGCGAACGCGGGATGACACTGATCCTGGTGACCCACGACCCGTCACTCGCCGCCCGCTGCACACGCCAGATCCGTGTGGCCTCGGGCCAGATCGCGGGCGACAGCCGAAACGAGCAGGCCCGTCTCGCTTCGGTGCCCGCATGACATCGTTCGGCACGCGCTTCTCCGTCGCCTTCCGTATTGCGCTGCGCGAACTGCGCGGCGGACTGAAGGGCTTCTACATCTTCCTCGCCTGTATCGCGCTCGGCACCGGCGCCATTGCTGCGGTCAACTCCGTCTCGACGGCGATCACCGACGCCATCTCATCGGAAGGCCGCACGCTGTTGGCCGGGGATGTCCGCTTCGAACTCGACAACCGTGAGGCGACACCGGAGGAACTGGCCTTCCTGGAGCGTTTCGGTGCGGTCTCGGTAACGACCAATCTGCGCTCCATGGCCCGTCTCGCCGACGGCTCCGATCAGTCGCTGGTGGAAATAAAGGCAGTCGACGAGGCCTATCCTCTCTACGGTCGCCTCGTAGCCGAACCCGATCAGCCGCTGGCCGAACTTTTGGCCTCGACCGGTGGAGCCTATGGCGCAGTCGTCGCCCCGCTCCTTCTCGACCGCATGAACATCAAGGTCGGCGACGAATTGCTGGTCGGCAACGCCCGCTTCCGGATCAACGGCACAATTGTCACTGAACCCGACTCGATCTCGGACGGCTTCGGATTTGCACCGCGTTTCCTGACGAGCCGTGAAGGGCTGCTTTCAAGCGGCCTCGTGACGACCGGCAGCCTCATTGAACACGCTTACAAGATCCGCTACGCCGCGCCCGCGCCCACGGCCGAGGCAATCCGCGAACAGGCCCAGGCGGAGTTCCCGACGGCCGGCTGGTCCATTCGCGGCAGCGACCGTGCAGCCCCTGCCCTCACCGAGAATGTCGAGCGCTTCTCGCAATTCCTGACGCTCGTCGGGCTCACGGCGCTGGTGGTTGGCGGCGTCGGCGTCGCAAATGCGGTCCGCGCCTTCCTCGACTCCAAGCGGACGGTCATCGCCACGCTGAAATGTGTCGGCGCTCCGGCCTCCGTGGTGGTGATGGTCTACCTGATCCAGATCACACTCGTCGCATCGATCGGCATTCTGGCCGGCCTCGCGCTCGGTGTAATCGCACCACCGATCGTCGCGAGCTACCTCTCTGGAATCTTGCCCATTTCCGCCGAAGCGACCATCTATCCACGCGCCCTGCTTCTCGCGGCCGTGTTCGGCATGCTGGTTACTTTTGCCTTTGCGATCCTGCCGCTCGGACATGCGAGAAAAGTCCCGGCAACCGCGCTGTTCCGGGAACAGGGATTCGAGGCCGCCGGCCTGCCGTCCTGGCCCTATCTGCTCGCCATGGCACTGGCGCTCGGCGCACTTGCGGCTCTGGCCATCTTCACGTCCGAACAGCAACGGATCGCGACGATCTTCCTGGCGGCCATGGCGGCCGGCTTCGTGCTGCTTCGGGTGGTCGCCATGGGAATTGCCTGGGTCGCCAGGCGCAGCCCCCGGATTCACTCGGCCGCTCTGAGGATGGCGGTAGGCAATATTCATAGGCCCGGTGCGCTGACGCCCGCAGTGACACTGTCACTCGGCCTCGGCCTCAGCCTGCTCGTCGCACTGGCGCTGATCGACGGCAACCTTAGGCGTGAACTGACCGGAAACCTGCCGGAGCGGGCGCCGAACTTCTTCTTCGTCGACATCCAGAGCGGCGAAATCGAAGGCTTCAGCACGTTGGTGGAAAGCATGGCGCCACAGGGCAAGCTGATCGAGGTGCCGATGCTGCGCGGCCGCATTGTCGAACTCAACGGTGTCGATGTGGCCAAGGTCGAGGTACCACCGGAAGGACGCTGGGTTCTACGCGGTGACCGAGGGCTTACCTATGCGCGCAACATTCCCGAGAACAGCACCGTCACCGAAGGCGAGTGGTGGACGGATGACTATACCGGCGAGCCGCTGGTTTCCTTTGCGGAGGAAGAAGGCCGTGAACTGGGCCTGCAGATCGGCGACACGATCACGATCAATGTGCTCGGCCGCAACATCACGGCAAAGATCGCCAACTTCCGCTCGGTCGAGTGGGAGAGCCTGTCGATGAACTTCGTCATGGTCTTCTCGCCCAACACATTTGCCGGAGCGCCCCATGCCTGGCTCGCAACCCTGATCGATCAGGATGCAACGGCGGCTCAGGAGGCATCGATCCTGCGCTCTGTCACCCAGCAGTTTCCGACGATCACCACCGTCCGCGTCAAGGATGCGCTCGACATCGTGGATCGTCTCGTCGGGCAGCTGGCGACCGCAATCCGCGCCGCAGCCGCCATTGCCCTGATCGCCTCGGTCCTCGTTCTGTCGGGCGCGCTTGCCGCGGGCAACCGGGCACGCACACATGATGCCGTCATCCTCAAGACGCTGGGGGCGACGCGTGCCATGCTGATCCGTGCCTTCACCTATGAATATATGCTGCTCGGGGCAGCGACGGCAGTCTTCGCCCTGATCGCAGGCGGCGGGATCGCATGGTTCGTCTTGACCCAGATCATGAACCTGCCGTCGAGCTTCCTGCCCGACGTCGCGCTGATGACGCTCGTGATCGCGCTCGTCGTCACGATCGGCATCGGCCTCGCCGGAACGTGGCGCATTTTGGGTCAGAAGGCCGCACCTGTCCTGCGGGAGCTGTAGAGGACCAGGGCGGACACCGGCACAGTCCGCCCAGGATTACCGCGATTTAAGCTTGCGGCCCTTGTCGATGACACGGGAACCCCTCATATTAAGGCCACGCATGCTGGGCTTCGCAGCGGTGCGGGGGTCATTACATGGCTCTACCGTCCAACATCGAAGCTTTGAGAGAGGAAAACATGTCCGAACTTCGCAACTATCAGAGCCGCACGGGTCAGACCCAGTCGGCCACGATGATCGACGAAGGTCTGCGCGCCTATATGCTGAAGGTCTACAACCTGATGGCACTGGGCCTCGCCATCACTGGTATCGCAGCCTTCGCCACCTTTCAGATGGCCGTTTCCAACGGCGAATTGACCGCGTTCGGCCAGGCCATCTTCCTGAGCCCGTTGAAGTGGGTGGTCATCCTGGCGCCGGTCGCCATGGTGTTCTTCCTGAGCTTCCGCATTCACAAGATGAGTGTCGCAGCCGCGCAGACAACCTTCTGGGTCTACGCCGCTATGATGGGTCTGTCCCTGTCGTCGATCTTCCTGATCTACACGGGTGCCAGCATCGTCCAGACCTTCTTCGTCACGGCAGCTTCGTTCGGCGCCCTGTCGCTCTATGGCTACACGACCAAGCGTAATCTGTCGGCCATGGGCTCATTCCTGATGATGGGTCTCTTCGGTCTGATCATCGCTTCGCTGGTCAATCTGTTCATGGCTTCCTCGGCCCTGGACTTCGCGATCTCCGTGATTGGCGTGCTGATCTTCGCCGGTCTGACGGCTTACGACACCCAGGCGATCAAGGAGTCCTACCACGAGAGCCACTCAAGCGAGATGGCAGGCCGCAACGCCATCATGGGTGCGCTGCGTCTCTATCTCGACTTCATCAACCTCTTCCTGTTCATGCTGCGCTTCCTCGGAAACCGCGAGTAGTCGATAGGGTCGACCCTCTGGAAAACCCCGCTTCGGCGGGGTTTTTCTTTGCCCGCACCACGGTCCATGCCTGCTGCAGACATAAAAAAACCTCCGGCTCTCGCCGGAGGTTTTTCCATGACCATGCACTGAAGCAGCTTACGCGGCTTCTTCTTCCTGGGTATCGTCTTCCTCGACCGTCTTGCCACGCTTGGGGCCCTTGGCGAGGTTGACCTCGACAAGGCGAACGGCTTCCGTCTCGGACATCTTGTTCACGGCGGCGATTTCACGAGCCATACGATCAAGCGCGGCTTCGTAAAGCTGACGCTCGGAGTAAGACTGCTCGGGCTGGTTTTCGGCGCGGAACAGGTCACGAACAACTTCAGCGATCGAGATCAGGTCACCGGAATTGATTTTGGCATCATATTCCTGCGCACGACGCGACCACATTGTGCGCTTCACACGGGCCTTGCCCTGCACAACCTTCAACGCACGATCGACGAAATCAGTCTCGGACAGCTTGCGCATCCCGATGCTCACGGCCTTGGCGACCGGAACCTTCAGGCGCATCTTGTCCTTCTCGAAATCGATCACGAAAAGCTCAAGCTTCATGCCGGCGACTTCTTGCTCATCGATGGCGGTGATGGTACCCACGCCATGGGCGGGGTATACGATCGACTCGCCGGTCTTGAAACCGTGGCGCGCCGAGGAACTCTTTTTCTGCTGGGTCGTCATTCTATTCAAATACTCCCTGTTTTGCTCCCGGCGAGATGCCGGCGCCGGGTCGGTCAGGCCCGGATGAGACGACAAGACTGCGAAACTTGTCATCCTGATCCAGTCCGTCACGCAGTTGAACATCACCTAGTCGCGACAGAGACACGACACGAGCAGTGTCGCCGACGTCACAGAAATCGCGCTTTGGTGAAGTTGCTTTCGTGGTGGTTCAGGGCATAGCTATGCCGCAAAGTGGAACAGTTCCAAGAGGCTATCACAAAAAGACGAGGAAATCAATATTTTAGTGCAGTGCGCCACAATCGTGACGCACCGGACAACGAATCCGACTTTAAGTGATGGAATCGCACGCAGGATCTGCGCCAGCCATCGACAGGAGGTGGCCTGTCAGTCTCCGGAGCCCGGATTTTCCGAGAAGAACTGCTCGAATTTGCCGTCGACGCCGTCCATTTCCTTGGCTTCCGGCATCGGCTCCTTCTTCACCGTGATGTTCGGCCAGATCTTTGCGTAATCAGCATTGATTTTCAGCCACTTGTCGAGACCCGGCTCGGTATCGGGCTTGATCGCTTCAGCAGGACATTCCGGCTCGCACACGCCGCAGTCGATGCATTCATCCGGATGGATGACGAGAAAGTTCTCGCCCTCGTAGAAGCAATCGACGGGGCAGACCTCGACACAATCGGTATATTTGCAGCGAATGCAGTTGTCGGTGACGATATAGGTCATGCGGCACTCCAGGATGACGTTCTCGAACGGCAGGCGAGGGGCGAATATTGGGTCATTCCGTCAGGGCTGACACCCCGCTCGGAAGGCTCGCGCCCCGCCGGAAAAATTCTGTCGGACGGCATGTGAGCTAAAGCGGAATCCCGGCCAAGGCAAGGATAAACACCCTCAATTCTGGCGGCTTTGTAGAAATTTTCTAATCCGCAGACCAATCCGGCTCGCCGCGTAGATCATCAAGTGCGCGGCGCTCCTTTTTGGTCGGCCTCCCGGCTCCTGGAGCCCGAACACCCGGCTCAGAAGGTGTGAAGGGCTTCTTTTCAGGTGGAGGCGAGAAGTCCTCGTACAGGAGTTTGGCTTCCTCATAGGGCCCGCGCCTGTCGCCAGGCAGCTTCACGACAAGAACGAGTTTGCGTTCAGAAATGGCAATCTCCAGCCTGTCACCGGGCTTGACCTGATAACTGACCTGGCGGACTTTCTGCCCATTGATACTGACGTGGCCAGCAGTCACGCACTCCTGCGCGAGACTGCGTGATTTTGTCACACGGGCAAAGAAGAGCCACTTGTCGATGCGCTGACGCGAACCGCTCTGTGGCTTCTCCTTCATTACTTCTTCAGCTGCTCCTTGAGAGCGGCAAGCTTGGCAAAGGGCGAATCCGGATCGAGCGGCTTTTCCTTGCGCGGCGGCTTTGCTTCGAAGCGGGCCGGCTGCGACTTGTTGTTGTCACGCTCGGGACGCGGTCCGCGGTCCTTGCGATCGCCCCGATCCTGACGATCACCCTTGCCGGCGAACTTGCCGCGATTGTCGGAACGGCGATCGTCGCGACGGCCTTCGCCACGTTTCTCGCCAGCAGCCTCGGCACCTTCACGCGGCGCCGGATTGCGCTGGCCCTGCGGGCGACGATCACCACCGGGACGGCCGGCGCCACGCTGGTTGTCACTACGGCCACCCGGACGCCAGAGAAGAACGGGCTTCGGCTCAGTCGGCTCGGCCGGCTGCTCTTCGGCAGCGGCAGGCTCGGCCACTTCAGCGGCAACCGCTGCAGCAGGCTCTTCGGTCACCGCAGCCGGTGCCTCGCCTTCGGCAGATGCCTCGGCGGATTGATCGGCATCATCGACGGCAACGTCGCTCTTTTCGGCAACCGCCGGAGCCTCAGCCGCCACAGAGCCGGTCTGTGCAGCAAGGAAGGCAGCAGCCTCTTCCGCCGAAACGCTGTCGGCACGATAGCCGAGACCCTTCAGGATCTCTTCCATGTCGTCAGGCGTCGCACCCAGAATGGAAAGCATGGCCGTCGTCGTCGTGAAGCGGCGGCCGTCATAGGCACCATCAGGACGCGCCGGCGAACCCGGTTTCCACTGCAGCAGCGGGCGGATCAGGTCGGCGAGACGCTCGAGGATATCGATGCGAACAGCACGCTTGCCGAGGAAGCGGAAGCCTGCGAGCTTGTAGAACATGCGCTCGAAGCTCGGATCGGTGACCACCGAGGTGCGGCCAGCGGCGAGCACGGGGATCAGATCGCCGTAACCCGGCTTGTCGAGCCCGTCGTTCTTGAGCGCCCAGAGCAGTGTGATGAGCTCGGCCGGAGCCGGCTTGAGCAGTGCCGGCATGAAGATGTGGTAGGCGCCGAAGCGCACGCCATAGCGACGCATGGAGGCGCGACCATCCTGGTCGAGCGTCTTGACATCGTCTGCCACGTCACGCCGGAAGAGCACGCCGAGATTTTCAACGAGCTGGAAGGCGAGGCCCTTGGCCAGACCCTGCAGATCTTCTGCGCGCGACAGGTCGTCGAGCGGCTTCAGCACAGTCGAGATATGGTGATTAACAAAGCGCTCGACACGCGCCGCGACATGGTCGCGCGCAATGCCGGTCAGCTGTTCATCGGCAAGCAGGATCACGCGCGGATGAAGAATATGGTCGGTACCGATGAGACGCGCCACCGGATCGCCCAGCCAACGCACAAGGCCATCGGATCCGATGACGAGGTCATTGTTGCCGGAAGCATGAAGGCGCGCAGCGCGCGCTTCGAACTCGAGCGCCAACGCCTTGTAGGCGGCCGCCTGGACAGCCTTCGCGTCCGGCCCCTCCATGCCGGAGATCGGCGTGAACCGGAAACCGGCGAGTTGTCCCATGGCATGGCCTTCCACGAAGACATCACCGTTCACACTGATTTCAGCTTCCAACATCGCATTCTCTCTCAAGCGCTTCATGAGCACAGATGTCCTGCGATCAACAAAGCGTTTCGTCAACCGTTCATGTAACGCATCGGACAATCGGTCTTCGATTTCCCGCGTCTTTTCTTGCCAGTGTGTCGGATCGGCAAGCCAACCGGGTCGGTTCGACACATAGGTCCAAGTTCTAATCTGCGCAATCCGCGCCGACAGCGTATCGATCTCGCCATCAGTCCGATCTGCCCGCCGTACCTGTTCGCCGAGGAAATCCTCGTTGACGGTACCGCGCCTGACCAGATCGAAGTAGAGGCTCTGAATCAGATCTGCATGCTGTGCAGGTGTAATACGCCGATAGTCGGGCAGCGCACAGGCCTCCCAGAGCTTTTCGACGCGATCGGGTCGGTCGGTGATGTCGGATATCTCGGGATAGCGCGACAGATACTCCAGTGCCTGCTGGTCCGTCGCCGGCAGAGCGCGGGTCAATCCTTCGATGCGAGGCACCGCATCGAGACTTCGCTGCAGTCCCGCAATCGACGAAAAATCGAATCTTTCCGTCCGCCATTGCAGAACCTTGACCTGATCGAACTGATGCGTTTCCAGACGCTCCACCAACTCGTCGTCGAACGGATCGACACGCCCCGTCACGCCGAACGTGCCATCCTTGATGTGGCGGCCGGCTCGCCCGGCGATCTGTCCGAGCTCGCCCGGATTGAGATTGCGGAACTGGTAGCCGTCGAACTTGCGGTCCTGGGCGAAGGCGACATGATCGACATCGAGGTTCAGGCCCATGCCGATGGCATCGGTCGCAACGAGGTATTCGACATCGCCTTCCTGATAGAGGCCAACCTGGGCATTGCGGGTCCGCGGGCTGAGCGCGCCGAGAACGACGGCTGCACCGCCACGCTGGCGGCGGATCAGCTCGGCGATCGCATAGACTTCGTCGGCGGAGAAGGCGACAATCGCTGTGCGCTGCGGCAGGCGGGTGATTTTTTTCTGGCCGGCATAAAACAGCTGGGAGAGCCGTGGCCGCTCGACGATGGTAATCCCTGGCAGAAGCTGGATCAGGATCGACTTCATCGTTGCCGACCCAAGCAACAGCGTCTCCTCCCGTCCTCTCAGGTGAAGCAGGCGGTCGGTGAAGATGTGGCCACGCTCGAGGTCTCCAGCCAACTGGATTTCGTCAATCGCGACGAAGGCCGCTTTGGTCTCGCGCGGCATCGCCTCGACCGTGCAGACGGAAAACCGGGCATTCGGGGGGCTGATCTTCTCTTCGCCGGTGACCAGCGCGACATTCTGCGCACCGACCCGTTCGACGACACGCGTATAGACTTCGCGGGCAAGCAATCTCAGCGGCAATCCAATGATGCCGGACCCGTGCGCGACCATGCGTTCGATCGCAAAGTGGGTCTTGCCGGTATTGGTTGGCCCCAGCACAGCACTCACGCCGCGGCCACTCAGGATCATGGGTTGGGTATTCAAAGACCGCTCCGCTTGTCGGGACCGCGCGTCGTCCGCTATCCGGCGCCCTTGGCCAACAAATGGAGGCTGACAGGGGCAAAGGCAAGGCGCTTGCGGCGATCACCCCAGAATTCCGTCCAAACCCTTGATCAGAATCAGTTTTTGGTTGCGGGAACACTCTGGGAACGAATCAGCGACGAATCATCGACTCGCCCGGATTCAGGCTTTGTTCACGGCTAGATGTCGATGCCCTGCCCCATGATCCCTACCATATCCTGAATCGAGAAATCCACTTCGCTGTCCCTCCACCGAGCAGAATGGCAGGTGGAACCTATGGAACATTCGCACCGCGGCGCACGTTGCTTTGGCCGAGGTACACTGCGATGACACTTCAACCACCACCTCCGGATTGGATCGGAAAAACTGACGCAGGACAGGAGTTTGTCCTGATTCATGGCATGGTCATGGCACCATCCTTCTGGCGGACCTATGCCCCGCAGCTCGCCCGGCACGGGCGAACGGCAGCCTACCCGCTTCCGGGGCACTATCCGTGGATTCTGGACGAGCCTGGCCAGGTGATCGGGCCCCATGACGTGGTCGAAGCCTATGCGACGGCAATCCGTCGCGATTTCGGCGGTCGCCCCGTCAACCTCATCGGTCACTCCACCGGCGGCTTCGTCTCGCTGCTCTTTGCGCTTCATCATCCCGAATTGGTCAAGTCGATCACGCTGATCGGCGCCTTCGCCTGCGGACGTTTCGAGGGACAGGAGCGGCTGCCCGCGCGGCTGCTCCGGGTTCCGCGTGTCGGCGCCTTCCTGTTCGGTCAGTTCTTCCGTCGATGGATAGCCACCCAGGAACAGTTTCGCTGGGGGTCGATTGAATGTGTGTATGACAAGGGATGTCCCTGGCAGGACAATCGCGCGGTCGAGGCGATGGAAGATGTGCGTCTCGAGCTCAAGAGGGCGCGCCCGGAAGACATTGCAGCCTGTATCCGCTTCATGTCTGCGACCACGCTCGTCAAAGACCTGCCCCGCATCAGCGTCCCGGTACTGAACCTCGTCGGCGCCAATGATGCAATCGTTCCGCCGGCACACCAGCTACGGGTTTCGAAACTTCTGCCTCAGGCACAAACCGTAATCCTGCGCGATTGCGGCCACCTTCCCATGGTCGAACATCAGGCCCGAACAGACCAAGCGATCTCGGCTTTCCTTTACGGTCTCTCGACGATGCCGGCCGCCTCGGCCCCATTGGCGCCTGCCTCGCGGCGCGCCTCGACAATCGCCGGACTGCACCGGCTTCTTGGCAGCCTGGCAGGACCGATGGAACAATCCGCAAGCCGTGGCGTTCTTTCGGCACAAGACTGGAATATCCACCACGGCTTAGGAGAGGGCCCCCAATGAGTACCATTCTCATCGTCATACTAATTCTGCTGCTGATCGGCGTATTGCCGACCTGGGGGCATAGCCGCAGCTGGGGCTACGGCCCGTCCGGCGGCCTGGGCCTCGTACTTCTCATCCTCATCATCCTGATGTTGATGGGTCGAATTTGACCTGAAGCAACACCAACTCGACGTGAAAAGGTTTAAGACGATGAAAAAGACCCTTTTGGCACTCGCATTGATCGCCCCACTCGCCGGCTGCACGGCGACCGAACGTGGTGCCGGCATCGGCGCTGCTTCCGGCGCCGTCATCGGCGGCGTGGCAACCGGTAATGTCCGCGGCGCAGCCATTGGTGCTGGCGTCGGTGGCGTTGCTGGCGCCCTTATCGGCAATTCGCAGGAACGCCGCGGCTACTGCGTCTACCGCAACCGCTATGGCGAGACCTACGAAGCGCGCTGCCGCTAAGAAGCATAACGAGAGAAAAGCCGCCGATCCCCAGGGCTCGGCGGCTTTTTCGTACCCCGCGTTAACCTGTCGATCAAAGCCGGAACGAATCGACGACGAATCGCGGACTCCGTGGTCTTCCCGGTTTGTTCACCGCTATATATTGTTGAATAACAATCGGTTAACCATAGAGAGCGGTGGATATTAGGAATTCCGCGCACGGTTTGAGGGTTCAATCGTGAACAGGAAGCCCGAGCCCTCCGCGTACGGCGCGATACCGTTTCGGATCGATGTAAGGCCGGCGAAAGGCCGGCCTCGAAGTCACACCCTCTCCGTCGCTTACACGAAGAACTGGCCGCCATTGGCCGAAATCGTCGATCCGGTGATGAAGCCGGCATCATCGGAAGCGAGGAAGACGACGCAACGCGCGATCTCCTCCGGTTCACCGAGCCGACCGACGGGGATCTGTGGAATGATCCGCTCGTTCAGCACCTTTTCCGGAATGGCGCGCACCATTTCTGTCCCGATATATCCCGGGCAGATGGCGTTGACGGTAATCCCCTTTGCCGCCCCTTCCTGGGCCAGCGCCTTGGTGAAGCCGAGATCGCCGGCCTTGGCGGCAGAATAGTTGGCCTGCCCCATCTGCCCCTTCTGGCCGTTGATCGAGGAGATGTTGATGACACGCCCGAAGCTGCGATCGCGCATCCCGGTCCAGACCGGATGCGTCATGTTGAACAGACCGGTCAGGTTGGTGTTGATCACTTCGCCCCACTGGTCCGGCGTCATCTTGTGGAACATGGCGTCCCGCGTGATGCCCGCATTGTTGACCAGCACCTCGACCGGGCCGAGAGCCGCCTCGACCGCAGTGATCCCGTCGACGCAGGCCTGATAGTTCGAGACGTCCCACTTGAAGACAGGAATGCCGGTTTCCGCCTCGAAGGCCTTGGCCTTCTCCTCGTTGCCGGCGAAGTTTGCGGCCACCTTGTAGCCGGCATTCTTCAAGGCGGTCGAGATAGCTGCACCTATTCCGCGCGTGCCGCCCGTCACCAAAGCCACTCTGCTCATGCTGTCCTCCCCGTTTTTTCTATATGGTTTTCGTCTGGATCAATCGCTGCGGTTCCCGTCGCAACGGCATGGTCTGACCATCCCGGCTACCAACCGGGACAGAGTTCGCTGTTCAGTGGTGAGCGGTGCCATTCTGGCTGCCCGGATCAGAAAGCCTCGAGGCACATGGCAACGCCCATGCCACCGCCGATGCAGAGCGTCGCGAGGCCCTTTTTGGCGCCACGGCGCTTCATCTCGAACAGAAGCGTGTTCAGAATACGCGCACCCGATGCGCCAACCGGGTGGCCGATCGCGATCGCACCTCCGTTGACGTTGACGATCGACGTATCCCAGCCGAGATCCTTGTTGACGGCGCAGGCCTGTGCCGCGAAGGCTTCGTTGGCCTCGACGAGGTCGAGATCGGAAATCTTCCAGCCGGCCTTTTCGAGCGCCTTGCGGGATGCGGGAATGGGGCCTGTGCCCATGATCTTCGGATCGACGCCGGCGGTGGCCCAGGAAACGATCCGGGCGAGAGGCGCAATACCACGACGCGATGCCTCGGCCTCGGTCATCAGCAGAGCGGCGGCGGCTCCGTCATTGAGGCCGGATGCGTTGCCGGCCGTGACCGAGCCTTCCTTGTCGAAGGCCGGCTTCAACTTCTGCATGCTTTCAAGCGTAGCACCGTGGCGGATGTATTCATCCTGGTCGACGGTGATGTCGCCCTTGCGGCTCGGCACGATAACCGAAACGATTTCATCCTTGAAACGGCCGGCGAGCTGCGCGGCTTCCGCCTTGTTCTGTGAGGCGACCGCGAATGCGTCCTGCTCCTCGCGGGTCAGCTGCCACTGGCGGGCGACGTTTTCTGCGGTCGTGCCCATGTGATAGCCGTAGAAAGCGTCCGTCAGGCCATCTTTGATCATGGTGTCGATCATCTTCATGTCGCCCATCTTCGTGCCGTTGCGCAGATGTGCGCAATGCGGCGCCATGGACATGGATTCCTGACCGCCTGCAATGATGATCCGGGCATCGCCAGCCGCAATCTGTTGCATGCCGATAGCAACGGCGCGCAGTCCCGAACCGCAAAGTTGGTTAAGCCCCCAGGCCGTGGCTTCCTGGGGTATGCCGGCTTTCATGGCGGCCTGCCGGGCCGGGTTCTGGCCCTGACCTGCAGTCAGGATCTGGCCGAGGATGACCTCATCGACTTCACCGGCCTCGACGCCCGCACGCTCCAGCACGGCCTTGATGGCAATGGCGCCGAGGTCATGCGCCGCGACGGAGGCCAATGCCCCGTTGAAAGATCCGACCGGAGTTCTGGCAGCGCTCGCGATGACGATGGACGGGGTGCTCATGGACGTCTCCTCGGGTTTTATGATTGAGAAGAAACTGACAAAGACTGTCGTCGGTGTCAAACAGGATAAACCCCGCGATCTCGTTCTTTGGTTGCGCTTGCCTGTCTTTCGTCAAATGCCGATCCTGCAACGCACAAAGAGATTGTCACCAGACTGAATTTGCGCTTACACTCCTCCCCGGGAAGAGCAAAAACAAACAGAAAACGACGGGTTAGGAGACCGAAATGGCAAAAGCCGATGGCGAAATCGTTATCAAGAAATACGCCAATCGACGCCTCTACAACACCGGGACAAGCACCTATGTCACCCTCGAGGATCTGGCCAAGATGGTCAAGAAGGGGGAGGACTTCCTGGTGCAGGACGCCAAGTCCGGTGATGACATTACACATTCCGTTCTGACCCAGATCATTTTCGAGCAGGAATCGAAGACCGGCAACACGCTGCTGCCAATCTCGTTCCTGCGCCAGCTCATCAGCTATTATGGCGATCAGATGCAGATGGTCGTGCCGAGCTTTCTCGAGCATTCGATGAAGGCTTTCACCGAGCAGCAGACCCAGATGCGCGAGCAGATGACCAACGCCTTCGGCGACCATCCACTGTCCAAGAACATGCAAATGCCTATCCAGCTGTTGGAAGAGCAGGTGAAACGCAACACCGACATGTTCCAGCAGGCCATGCAGATGTTCTCGCCCTTCCTCGGCGGCCAGCAGCCTGCCAAGGAGACAAAGAAGGCGGAAGCCAAGGACATCGATGAACTCAAGGAGCAGTTGCGCTCCCTGCAGAACAAGCTCGACAATCTTTGAAGAAACTAAAGGCCCCGCGAGGGGCCTTTTTTGATGGCGGGCTCAGAGCCCGATCGATACATCCCGGCCAGCTGCCCGGTTGGAGATCGTAAAGCCTGCGACGACATCGATGAAAGCGATGACCATCAGGCTGAAGAAGAGCTGTGTGGCTGCATCGCGCACGAGCAGGAATTCCACCAGGAACCCGACAAAGACCAGCATCGACAGCATGTGGTTCATCAGTGAACCGCGACTACTCAGCGTAGACTTGAGCATCTCGAAAAACAGGCACACGAGGGCGGAGAGGATCACGAGATCACCCAGCGTCATCGTCCACACCGCCCCAGACAGCATCGGAACGGTCATGATCACGCCGGAAAAGGCGGTGACGCCGCTGCCGAGCATGACGGCATTGTAGAAGATGAAGGGGACGATCATCAGCGGCACGGCAATCAGCATGCGGGATCCTTCCTGGAAATACGATCCCGCCCGGTTGAGCGGCAATCGTCCCCGCGATTTAACTATGCCTAATCTGAAATGAAAAGGCCGGCGCAAGCGCCGGCCCTTCGAAACAGTCTATCAAAGCGCAGAAATTATGCGCTTTCCTTCGGCGTCAGAACCTGACGACCGCGATACATACCGGTCTTCAGATCGATATGGTGCGGGCGGCGCAGTTCGCCGGAGTTCTTGTCTTCGACATAGGTCGATGCCTTCAGCGCGTCAGCAGAGCGGCGCATACCGCGCTTGGACGGGCTTGTTTTTCTTTTTGGTACAGCCATTTTCGTTACTCCACGTGACGGGCAAAACGGGTTTATTCGGCCTCGATGAGGCCGGGAAAAACCCGTCTCGAACTCGGAATTTGGCGGGCTTATACATGGCCGAAGTGGGTTTGACCAGTCCCCAGGTCACTTTTTTCGTATCTGGGACAGGCCCGATCAGGCCTCATCCTCGGGTACGATCCAGGGCTCGGCGAGCGCCGCCTCTTCCCAGGCCCGCCAGGCCGGATGCGTACGCATCGCATCCATATAGGCTATCGTCTCGGCATCGCAAACCAGATCATAGGCGCTGAAGCGATTGACCACAGGCGCAAACATGGCGTCTGCGGCAGAGAATGCACCAAACAGGAAGGGGCCGCCGGAGCGATGAAGCATGTCGCGCCAGATCGTTTCGATCCGGGCAACATCGGCCGTGACACCGCCGGGCAATTCGATCGCCTTGATGGGGCGGCGCAGGTTCATCGGACAGGCACCGCGCAGAGCCCGAAAGCCGGACAGCATTTCCATGGAGATGGAGCGGGCCAGCGAGCGGCTCTCACGATCTGCAGGCCAAAGCCCGGCATCGGGGTAAACCTCGGCAACATATTCGATGATGGCAAGCGATTCCCAGACACGAACCGTACCATGGTGCAACACCGGCACCCGCCCAGTCGGCGACAATTCCAAAAAACGCGGATGGGTAGCACCTGGCCCGAACGGGATCAGTTCCTCGCGAAACGGAACTCCAGCTGCAGTCATTGCGATCCACGGCCGGAACGACCAGGAGGAATAGTTCTTGTTGGCGATGTAAAGAGTCAGTTCGTCCATGACGCTCTCCGAACAGTTGAGCGCCAACCTAGACCCAAAGTCGGGTTGCGGACCAACGAAAGCTTCTGATCTCAATCATAAAGGCAGGTGATGTAATCACCCGAAGCGCGGGCCCGACGGTCCACGACGTTTGCCAGACGCTTGAGACCAGGTCCCGGCTTGCTCGCCACGCGGTCGATCGGATTGGGCAGGGAGACGGCAAGCAGTGCCGCCTGCTGACGGCTGAGCTTTGCGGCAGAAGTTTTGAAATGGTATCGCGCGGCAGCCTCGATCCCGTAGATACCAGGGCCCCACTCCGCGACATTGAGATAGATCTCCATCATGCGCTGCTTGGGCCAGACCGTATCAGCGGCCATGGCAAGTGGCAGCTCCAGGCCCTTGCGGACAAAGGATCGCCCGTTCCAGAGGAAAAGGTTCTTCGCCGTCTGCATCGGGATGGTGCTCGCACCCCGCGTCGCCTCTCCCGCCATCGCGTCGTCGATGACGGACTGGAGCTGGTTCCAGTCGACCCCGCCGTGATTGCAGAACTGACCGTCCTCCGACATCATGACGGCGCGCACGAGATTGGGCGATATGTCCTCGAAATCGACCCATCGGCGGTCATACCCCTGCAGTGTCGCAAGATCCGCCAGCATCAAGGTGGACACCGGACGGACAAACTCCGCACGGTACAGCAGGATCAGCACATAGGGCCCAAGGAGCAAAAGAAGAAATGCGATGACTACGGCCCGGATGATCCGGGGCCGCCGCCTCCGCTCTGCCGCCGGCGCAACCTGCTCGTCTTGCTTCAATGCCTCGACTTCCAGTATCAATGAGGTGGGGCCGTGATCGATGATGATCCCTCTTAACGGCCCCGCGACGAAATGACCAGACGGGCCGCCGCCGGAAGCCCTTGTCCACTGTCAATTTCCCGTTGCCAGTCAGGGGGCAGCGTGCCAAATAGCCGGCATGATCAAGAGCGCCGAGACCTTCGAACAGAGCTTGTCCGCCTATGCCGAGATCGTCGCGGCGAGGCTTGCCACGCTGTTGGACGGAAGTCCACGTCCGGCGGAGATCGCGCGTCCCGGCCGGTTGATCCAAGCCATGCATTATGGCGCCCTCAATGGCGGGAAGCGGCTGCGCCCCTATCTCGTGATGCAGGCGACGCGCCTTTTCGGCGGAAACGACGATGCCGCCTTGCAGGTCGGTTGCGCACTCGAATGTCTGCACAGCTATTCCTTGGTCCATGACGACCTGCCGGCCATGGACGACGACGACCTGCGCCGCGGAAAGCCGACGGTGCACAAGCAGTACGACGAGGCGACCGCAATCCTCGCGGGCGATGGCCTGCTCACCTATGCCTTCGACATCATCGCGTCGCCGGAAACTCCCCTTCCCGACGCTGCCAAGGTGATGCTCGTGCTCGAGCTCTCGCGCGCAGCCGGAATTGGGGGAATGGCCGGTGGCCAGATGCTCGACCTTGCCGCCGACGAGGAACAGCCGGACGAGGAGGGCATCGTCAGACTTCAGGCCATGAAGACGGGTGCGCTGCTGCGTTTTGCCTGCGAGGCGGGCGCCATCATCGCCAGTCGGCCTGCAGAAGATCGCGATCGCTTGCGCAGGTTCGGCGAGATCGTCGGCCGGGCCTTCCAGGTCGCTGACGATCTTCTCGATGTGACCTCGGATGCCGCGACCCTCGGCAAGGCAACCGGCAAGGACGCGGCTCGGGGAAAGGCAACTCTCGTCGGCCTCAGGGGCACGGACTGGGCGCGTGCGGAGCTGGACCGTCTTGTCGCCGAGGCCAATGCGCTGCTCGATCCCTACGGATCCGAAGCTGAGCCACTAAAGGAAGCCGCCCATTTCATCGCCTACAGGAAGAAGTAAGATGAGCCGTTTCTGGTCGTCCGCCGTCCACGCGCTGGAGCCCTATGTCGCCGGCGAACAGCCGAAGATCCCAGGCCTCGTGAAGCTCAACACGAACGAGAGCCCCTACGGACCGTCGCAACAGGTGCTGGACGCGATCGCAGCGACATCGGGCGACCGTCTGCGCCTCTATCCCGATCCGGCCTCCACGGGCCTGCGTGAGGCAATCGCCAAGCGCTACGGCCTGACGATGGACGAGGTTTTTGTCGGCAATGGCTCGGACGAAGTCCTGGCCTTTACCTTCGCCGCCCTGCTCAAGCACGACGCACCCCTGCTCTACCCTGATATCACCTACAGCTTCTACAAGACCTATGCCCGGCTGTTCGAGGTGAAGGTCGAGGAGATCGCGCTGGATGACGGCCTGCAGGTCCGCATCGGCGATTTCGATCGCCCCTGCGGCGCCATCATCCTTGCCAATCCCAATGCACCGACCGGTATCGCACTGCCTCTCTCG
Source organism: Peteryoungia algae (assembly GCF_030369675.1). Taxonomy (NCBI): domain Bacteria; kingdom Pseudomonadati; phylum Pseudomonadota; class Alphaproteobacteria; order Hyphomicrobiales; family Rhizobiaceae; genus Peteryoungia; species Peteryoungia algae. The sequence continues at coordinate 2,970,737 of NZ_CP128477.1, forward strand.
GACATCGAGAGGCTTGTCGCCGCCCACCCGGATCAGGTCGTCGTCATCGATGAAGCCTATGTCGACTTCGGCGCCGAGACCGCAGCATCGCTGATCCCGCGCCATGAGAATCTGCTCGTCGTCCAGACCTTCTCCAAGTCCCGCTCGCTCGCAGGCCTCCGCGTCGGTTTCGCACTTGGCCAACGACCGTTGATCGAGGCGCTGGAGCGAATGAAGGACAGCTTCAACTCCTATCCGGTCGACATGATCGCCCAGGCGGCTGCGACAGCCTCGATCGAGGATGAGACCTGGTTCGAAGAAGCCCGTGGCAAGATCATCGCCAATCGCGAGATGGTGACCGAGGCGCTCCGATCGCGCGGCTTCGAGGTCCTCCCGTCCAAAACCAACTTCGTCTTTGCCCGCCACCCGGCGCACGAGGGGGCCGATCTTCAGAAGGGTCTCCGCGAGCGCGCTGTTCTGGTCCGGCACTTCAACAAGCCGCGCATTTCCGATTTTCTCCGCGTGACCATCGGCACGACAGAGGAATGCCATCAGTTTCTGAAGGCAATCGATCAAATCATCTGACGTGTGCCGATTGCCGCAAGCGTCTAATCTCCGGCTTATCGCAGCGTAAACCGGAGCCCTGCCGTGACCGTCATTCTTGAACACTGGCCGCAGGTCGTGGCCGCCTATCTCGTTTATCTTGTCGCGGTCCTGAGCCCCGGACCGGCGACCATGGCGATCGCGTCTGCTTCACTCGGCCAGGGACGTCGGCACGGACTGACGATCGCAGCCGGCATCTTCTGTGGCTCCATGACCTGGGCGATCGCCGCCGCTCTCGGCCTTGCCGCCATACTCTCGCAATATGCGCAGGCCCTGATCCTGATGCGGATCCTCGGCGGTCTCTATCTGCTCTATCTCGCCTGGCGCGCGTTCCGCTCCGCTGCAAGCCGGATCGACCCGCTTCGCATCAGCAAGGCAGCAGCGAGCCTCAAGCGCACCTTTCTCATGGGCTATGCGATCCACCTGACGAACCCCAAGGCGATCTTCGCCTGGTTGGCCATCATTTCGCTCGGCCTGCCGGCCGGCGCGACGCCGCTCGCGGTCGCCATCATCGTCTGCGGCTGCCTCGCGACCGGCTTCACCATCTTCATGGGCTATGCGCTGCTGTTCTCGACCTCCGGCGCACTCCGCATCTACCGCGCAGCGCGTCGCTATATCGACGGGACGCTTGCCGTCCTCTTCACCTTGGCCGGCGTCAAGCTGCTCACCTTCCGCTGAAACGAAAAAGGCGCCGCACGGATGCAGCGCCTCTGTTCCAGCACGGGTGTAGATCTCAGCCCTGGGTGAGCGGAGAGATCTGGATTTCCACGCGACGGTTCTGTGCGCGGCCATCCGGTGTGGCGTTCGAAGCGACCGGCTGGTTCGGGCCGAAGCCGACAGCCGAAACGCGCCGGGGATCGACGCCCTGGCTGTTGAGATACCCGGCAACCGACATGGCACGGCGTTCGGACAGACCCTGGTTATAGGCCTGACTGCCGGTCGAATCGGTATGGCCGTTGATGTCGACCAGCGTGCGGTCGAACTTGCGCAGCACGATCGCAACCGAATTCAAGGTCGGGTAGAACTGCGGAAGCACCGCATCCTGATCCGTGTTGAAGGTGATATTCGACGGCATGTTGAGGATGATGCGGTCGCCGACGCGGGTGACCGAAATGCCGGTGCCCTGCAACTGGGCGCGCAGTTCCGACTCCTGCTGGTCCATATAGTTGCCGATCGCGCCACCTGCGAGCGCACCGACGCCAGCACCGATCAGTGCCGCATTACGACGGCCAACGGGCGAACCGCCGACGGCCAGACCACCGAGCGCGCCAACCGCCGCACCGATGGCAGCGCCACCAGCGGTGTTGGACACCTTTTGCTGGCCGGTATAGGGGTCGGTCGTCGTGCAGGCGCTGAGATAGGTCGCGCACAGCGCGAGGATAGCGAACTTCTTGATCATGCTCGGTGTCCCTCCAGGATTCGGCTGATCATCCGTCAACCGTGAAATTGCGGCAATAAAAAGTTGCCGCCAAGCTCACTCCGCCGCGGACTTTTGTCCATAGCGTTTCTCGATATAGTCCGCGACCAGCGTTTCGAAATCCGCAGCGATGTCTGGACCGCGCAGCGTCATCGCCTTTTCGCCGTCGATGAAAACAGGTGCCGCAGGGTTTTCGCCGGTCCCCGGAAGCGAGATGCCGATATCGGCATGTTTGCTCTCGCCGGGGCCGTTGACGATGCAGCCCATGACCGCGACGTTGAGCCCCTCGACACCGGGATACTTGTCGCGCCAGACCGGCATGTTCTTGCGCAAGTCGCCCTGGATTTTCTGGGCGAGTTCCTGGAAGACGGTCGAGGTTGTGCGGCCACAACCGGGACATGCGGCAACCACCGGCACGAACTGGCGGAAGCCCATGACCTGCAGCAGCTCTTGCGCCACCTGGACCTCCCGTGTGCGGTCCCCGTTCGGTTCGGGGGTCAGGGAAACGCGAATGGTGTCGCCGACGCCATGCTGCAGCACGTATCCCATGGCAGCCGAGGAAGCGACAATGCCCTTCGAGCCCATGCCGGCCTCGGTCAGGCCGAGGTGCAGCGCATGGTTCGAGCGCTCCGCCAGCATCGAATAGACGGCGATCAGGTCCTGCACCTGGCTGACCTTGGCGGACAGGATGATGCGGTTGCGCGGCAAGCCGATCTCTTCGGCCAGTTCGGCCGACAGCAGCGCCGATTGCACGATCGCTTCGCGGGTCACCTGACGGGCCGACAACGGCGAACCCTGGCCTGCGTTTTCATCCATTAGCCGGGTGAGCAGCTCCTGGTCGAGCGAACCCCAGTTCACCCCGATGCGGACGGGCTTGTCGTAGCGGATCGCCATCTCGACGATCTCCGCAAACTGCTTGTCCTTCTTGTCCTTGAAGCCGACATTGCCCGGATTGATCCGATATTTCGCCAGCGCCTCAGCACAGGCCGGGTGATCGGCGAGCAGCTTGTGGCCGATATAGTGAAAGTCGCCAATCAGCGGCACATCCAAGCCGAGGCGCAACAGGCGCTCACGGATCTTCGGCACGGCAGCAGCACTCTCGTCACGGTCGACGGTGATGCGCACGACTTCGGAGCCCGCCTTGTAGAGCGCGGCAACCTGGGCGACCGTCGCATCGACATCGGCCGTGTCGGTATTGGTCATCGACTGGACGACGACCGGGGCGCCTCCGCCGATAATGACCCCACCAACGTCAACTGCGACCGAGGAACGGCGCGGCTTCGGATCATAGATGTCAGCGGGCTGGATGATGGGTGCGGTCATGGCTGTTTCTCTGCAAGCCTCAATCGCCATGGAGGTGGATCAAAGCCGTTCGCTTGTCAACCGCCAGCCTCCCGAGCTGCAGTCACATCCGCATGTCAGGCCTGAAGCCCGTCGGGCCACATCTCAGTGGCCCGTCGCCCTGTCAGCATGGCGGGCAAGCCTGGAAAGAGCCAGAACGACGATCAGCAACGAGGGGATCGCCGTGTAGACCGTCGACAGCGAGGTGTATTCGGCAATGAAGCCGATCAACGAGGGCGCGAAGAGGATGCCCGAATAGCCCATGGTGGTGACAACGGCGAGCCCGACACCCGGCGCAAGCCCGGGAATATTGCCGCCGGCGGAAAAGGCGATTGGCACCATGTTCGAGATCCCGATGCCGGTGATGGCAAAACCGATCAGCGCCAGCGTCACATCGCCGGACTGACCCGCGATGACAAGGCCGATGATCGCCGCAACACCGCAGAAGCGCAGGGTGTTGACCGCACCGAACCGGTCTCGAACGAAATCGCCTGCAAATCGGCAGACGGCCATGGTGAAGGAGAAAGCGGCAAAGGCAAAGCCGGACATTTCGGTCGAGGCATTCAGCTCGTTGCGCAGATAGAGGGCGCTCCAGTCGAGCACGGTCCCTTCGGGGATCATGCAGAAGAGGGCGATCGTCCCGATTAGCCAGGGCAGTGGCGTCATCGGCAGCTTGGCCTTGGCCGGCTCATCGGTGGCATGCGGCGCATCAGCCAGGATCATCGGGCGTGCCACAAGAAACAGGACGAGGCAGACAGCCGCAAGCAACAGCACATGGCCGAAGGCGCCGAGCGTGGCAATCAGGAAACCGCCCGTCGCGGCACCGCAAAGCCCACCCAGGCTCCAGAAAGCGTGGCAGGAAGACATGATCGAACGGCGCATGTTACGCTCGACCTCGACGGCATTCGCATTCATCGCCACATCCATCGCCCCGGTCAGGCCGCCAAACAGGAAGATGGCAACGGCGCCCGTCCAGATATTGTCTACCAACGTCACGAGCACGATGGTCGGGATGAACAGCAGCGTGGCGATCTCGACCACGCGACGCGACCCGTAGCGGGCGATCTGCATGCCCGCGATCGGCATCATCACCAGCGAGCCGATGCCGAACACGAAGATCATCACACCGAGCAACAGCTCTGTAAGGCCGAGCGCCTGAGAGAAGAACGGGATCTTCGGCGCCCAGGCACCGATGACGAGGCCGTTCAGGAAAAACAGCAGCGCGACCGCAACCCTCTCCCGGGTGACGATGGGCGCCGGTAACGCCGAAGTTTGGATAGTCTGTGAAATGTCGTTCATGGCCTGCTCCCAGAGTCGGGCGCACTGTAATTAAATCGATTTAGACGGCAATCTCGGAGCGCAAACCGAATTGTAAATTTTTGTTTCGATCGACAACAATTGGAAGGCCGCCAGACGGGATTGACAGACGGATGGAGAGCTCCGACACATGGTGTCCGATGCAATGATCGCTCGGCACCGCCCCACCTGAAAGATACCCCTTGTGAAAACCGCAGTTGGCGCTGGAATCCTGCTCTCCAGTTTCGCTTACCTCTGCTTCGCCACGCACGACGCAATGATCAAGCTGCTCGTGGAGTCCACGACGGTCTGGCAGATCCTGTTTTCTCGGAGCATCGTGATCCTGCTGGGATGCTTCATCCTGGGCGGCCGGTCACTGGCGCGCGAGACGGTGACCTCCCCCGCACTGCGTCCGATGATGTTGCGAAGCCTCTTCCTGCTCGCCGCCTGGCTCTGCTACTTCAACGCGGCCAAGCATCTGCCGCTTGCAGACCTGACGACGCTTTATTTTGCGGCCCCGATCGCCGCGATCCTGCTGGCGATCCCGATCCTTGGCGAAAGAGCGCCGCCCAGCAGCTGGATCGCCGTCCTGACCGGCTTCGTCGGCGTTGTCGTCGCGAGCAACCCGACGGGGCTGACCATTGGCTGGCCTGTTTATCTCGCGCTGGTGGCCGCCGTCTGCTGGGCAATCGCGACGACCCTCCTCCGCACCACCAGCCAGAGCGCCAGCAGCATGGTCCAGATGACCATGACCAATGTCTTCTTCCTGTTACTGACCACACCCATGGCTTTGATGTCATGGACCATGCCGAGCGGAGGCGCACAAATCCTGTTGCTCGCGGTCGGCTTCATCGGGGGGCTCGGCCAGATCAGTTTCTTCGAGGCGCTGCGCCGCGCGCCGATCTCGGTGATTGCGCCGCTCGAATACACTGCGCTGATCTGGGCCTTCATCCTCGGTTACGCAATCTGGCGTGACGTACCCGGTCCGAATGTCTGGGCAGGCGCCGTGCTCATTGCCAGCGCCGGCCTGATCATTCTCTTTGCCGCCCGTCGACGCATGCCCTCTCAGGATCTCGACAGATAACGCTCCGCAAGCTCCACCCAGAAGGTGGTGCCGACAGGCAGGATGTCATCGTTGAAGTCGTAACGCGGATGGTGCAGCGGCGGATCATCAGGCGTGCGCTGGGTGCCCAGGAAAAAATAGGTGCCCGGCCGCTCTGCCAGCATATAGCCGAAGTCTTCACTGCCCATCATTGGCCGTGGCAGATCGTAGACTTTGTCCTGTCCGGCAAAGCTCACGGCAAGATTGCGGACGAAGTCCGTTTCCGCCTTGTGGTTGACGGTCGGGTCATAACCGCGCTGGTAGTCGATCGTGACGCCCATACCATAGCTTGCCGCCTGACCTTCCGCCACCGCACGGATCCGCTGCTCCAGCTGATCGCGAACCTTGGGATCGAAGGAGCGGATCGAAAGCACCATCTCTGCCCTTTCCGGAATGACGTTGCTCGCGGCACCGGCATGGAAGCCACCGACGGTAATCACGGTCGGGTCAAGCGGATGGATGTTGCGCGAGACGATCGTCTGCAGAGCCATGACGATCGATGCGCCACAAACGATGGGATCGGCAGTTGATTGTGGCTCCGCACCGTGACCACCACGGCCGTTCACGGTGATCTTGCACTCGTCGACGGCCGCCATGATCGGGCCTTCCCGCAGAGCGAAATGGCCAAACGCAATGTCCGGATCATTATGGAGCGCAAACACCGCGTCACAGGGAAAGCGATCGAAAAGCCCATCCTCGATCATGATGCGCGCACCACCGAAGTTTTCCTCGGCAGGCTGGAAGATCAGGTGGATCACCCCGTCGAAGTTGCGTCGCTCGGCAAGGATCTTGGCTGCGCCGAGCAGCATTGCGGTGTGGCCGTCGTGACCGCAGGCATGCATGACACCCGGTATCTCGCTGGCATAGGGCAACCCGGTCTCTTCGAGGATGGGCAGCGCGTCGAAATCGGCCCTGATGCCGATACTCCGGTTATTCAACCCGTTCCGCAGCGTCGCCACCACGCCGGTGGTCGCAAGCCCGCGCGTCACCTCGTAGCCGAGGGCGACCAGCTGTTCTGCCACATAGTCCGACGTGTTGAATTCCGACAGGCCGATCTCTGGGAACCGATGCAGATGGTGGCGCGTCGCAAGCACTTCGGCCATCACATTGGGAGCCTGGATCGTCATGGGCAATACCTTTCGGTCGTCTGCAGGGATGTTCGTGAAAGCACCGACTGTGGCACTTGCCGACGAGCTGTTCAACCGTGTAAAAAAGTGAGACGCGGCCCGGAAGCCGCGCACCATCCCGAGCCGGAGTTGCCTGCATGACACGACGCACGTTCCAGCGTGCCGGTGAAGCCGAGCGTCGAAAAGACCTGATCGCAGCGACCCTGGACAGCGTATCCGAGCACGGGCTGGAAGGTGCGACCGTGCGCGACATTGCGGCCCGTGCCGGCGTAACCGGAGGCCTCATCCGACACTACTTCTCCGGCAAGGATGAGATGATTCAGACGGCCTACAGGGAAATGCTGGCCGGCATGACCGGGACTGCGGTGGATGCCATGGCGGAGGCCGGCGATGACCCTCGGCGACGCCTCCACGACTTCATCGTTGCAAATGTCAGTCCACCGATCGCGGATCCCAAGGCGCTGTCCCTCTGGGCGGCCTTCGTTGGTCGGGTCCGGTCAGACGAAGAACTCGCCCGTATTCATCGGGAGAACTATCTCATCTTCATCGGGATCCTCCAGGGATTGGTGGATGCTCTCTTGACCGCTTGCCAGCACAAGCCAGCTTTCTCCGAAGGACGACACCTCGCAGTCGCCATCAACGGGCTGATCGACGGCTTGTGGCTGGAAAATTCGCTGGCCAGCGATCTTTTCGACGAAAGGCGCCTTTCAGACATCGCGCTCGACGCTGTCGAAGCCTTGCTCGGCGGCCTGTCGCTTCGAGACGGGACGCTCGAACCGTCATGCGGTGGCGGCTGAGAGAGAGCCCTGGCTTAGGCCTTGATTTGAGGTCCGTCGACGTCAGCGGCAGATCGGTCGCGGCCGACGGAGCGAAGCGGCGTCGCTGCCAGCGTGCAGGCCCGCACCCCCCTTGGCCAGAGGCTTGAAATAAGGCATAAAAATGCCAATTCACCTGACAAGAAGCCAAAGTCGCCTACAGAGGTTCCATCGCAACCGGTAACCCGTCGTATTACGGCCTTTTTCTGCCTCGATTGTTGGTCAACGGCCCGATTGTGTGCAATGAGGCGCCATGCCGACGTCCGGACGGTTCGAACCCGGCGGCCTTCAACTTAACCACCGAACCGAGAACTTACTCTTCATGACGCTGCATGTCCCATCGCGTGACCTCGAAACCAAGCAGATCGACCACAACGATTCCATTCGCTCTGCCTATTTCACGATCGAGGAGTTGCGGGAGAGCGCCGCGTCGCTCGCGCTGAACGGTGCAGCCGAACTGCCCGGCCTGATGGATTTCGACTTCGCCGCCCGTCACAAGGAAAACGAGCGCGAGATCCTGCGCGTCTACCGCGCAACGGCTGCGGACGTCGAGGCCGGTGCCACGATCACGCCCGCCGCCGAATGGCTGCTGGACAATCACTACATCATCGAGGAAGCAATCCAGGAAGTTCGCCGCGACTTCCCGAAGAAGTTCTATCGCCAGCTACCGACGATGAAGGTTGGTCAGCGCGAAATTCCGCGGACCATGGCACTCGCCTGGCTCTACGTTGCCCATACCCATTCCACCGTCAGCCAGGAAAGCATGACGGCACTGGTCGAGGGATACCAGGAACATCAGACGCTGGAGATCGGTGAGCTCTGGGCTCTGCCGTCCATCGTGCGCTTCGTGCTGGTCGAAAACCTTCGCCGCATTGCAACCCGCGTCGATCGCTCGCGACGGATGCGCCGCCGCGCAAACGAAGTGGCCGACGAGATCATCCGCCTGAACGATCCCGTCGCAGCCGCGACCTATCTCAGACAGATCGAACAGCTTGCCGACGACAACACGTTTGCGACCCAGTTCCTCTATCGCCTGCGCAATGGTTCGCAGAACACGAGCTTTGCGGTGGAATGGCTGGAAAGCCGCCTGGAGGCCGCCGGCCGGACCGCCGAAGAGGCGATGGACGCAGAGCACAACCGCCTTTCCTCCGGCAATGTGACCATGGGCAACATTGTTCGTGGCCTGCGCGAGATCGACGACAAGGAGTGGTCGGTCTGGGTTGAGGATGTCAGCCATGTCGACCGGGTCCTTGGGCAACATACCGATTACCGCCAGCTCGACTTCGGCTCGCGCAACACCTACCGAAACACGATCGAAAGGCTGGCGCGCCGATGCGACCTGTCCGAGATCGAGATCGCCCAGACGGCGATCGATGTGGCAACGCAGGCAGCCGGCCCGGACGGCCGGCTTGACGTTGGAAGCTATCTTGTCGGCAGCCGCCGTACAGAGCTCGAAAACGCCATTGGCTATAGCCAGCCCCTGTCCCGCATCGTCACCGACTTCATCAAGCGGCTGAACTGGTTCTCGATCGCCATACCCGTGGTCGCGCTGACGATCACGGCGCTTGCTGTCATCGGCTACTTCCTCGACCAGGCAGGTCTGCCAACCTCGCTGGTCCTGATCTTGCTGATCCTGGTTTCCCTGCCTGTATCGGAAGGGGCGACTGGCCTCTTCAATACGCTTGTGACGTACTTCGTCAAACCGTTCCGCCTGACCGGCTACGAGTTCAAGGAAGGCATCCCGCAAGAGGCGCGCACCCTTGTCGTCGTGCCCTGCATGATCACCAAGCGCGACGATGTCGATGAACTCGTCCGCAATCTGGAAGTTCACTATCTGACCAATCCACACGGCGAGATCTACTTCGCCCTGCTCAGCGACTGGAAGGACAGCGACACAGAGGAATCCTCAGCCGACCTGGAAGTCCTCGAATATGCCAAGCGCGAGGTAGCCCATCTCAACGGACGCTACGACTTTGCTGGCAAGACACGCTTCTATCTCATGCATCGCCGCCGCCTCTACAACGAAGCAGAAGGCTGCTGGATGGGCTGGGAGCGCAAGCGTGGCAAGCTGCACGAGTTGAACCTGCTGCTGCGTGGCGACCGCGACACCTCCTATCTGCCGGGCGCGAACACCGTGCCGGAAAACATTCGCTACGTGATGACGCTCGACGCCGACACGCGCCTGATGCGCGATGCCGTCACCAAGCTCGTCGGAAAGATGCACCACCCGATCAACCGTCCTGTGCATGACGAGGAAACGGGCCGCGTGATCAGCGGCTACGGCGTGCTGCAGCCCCGCGTCACGCCCTCGCTGACAACAGGCAAGGATGCATCGGTTTTCCAGCGCATCTTCTCGATGAACCGCGGTCTGGATCCTTACGTCTTCACCGTATCCGACGTCTATCAGGACATCACCGGCGAGGGCACCTTCACCGGCAAGGGGCTTTATGACGTCGATGCCTTCGAGACCGCGATCAAGGGCAGGATCGACGAGAACAGCGTCCTCAGCCACGATTTGCTGGAAGGCTCGTTCGCCCGTTGTGCCCTCGTCACCGATGTCGAGCTCGTCGAGGACTTTCCGACACGCTACGAGGTGGAAATCTCGCGCCAGCATCGCTGGGCCCGCGGCGATTGGCAGCTCATTCCTTATATCGGCGATACGAGCCGCGGCATCACCAGCCTCGGCCGCTGGAAAATGGTCGACAACCTGCGCCGCTCGCTGACCCCGATCGCATGGTACGCCGCCTCGGTTCTCGGCTGGGCCACGATGGAACCCGTCGGCGCCACGATCTGGCAGTTGCTGCTGATTTTCAGTCTTTTTGTCGCCCCGACGATCTCGCTCCTCTCCGGCATCGTGCCGCGTCAGACCGACATCGTCCCGGCCGCCCATTTCCAGACGCTCTGGTCGGAAGTCCGTTCGATCAATGCCCAGGTGGCGCTGCGCATCGTGTTCATCGCCGACAATGCCTGCATGATGGCCGATGCTATCGTTCGCTCGCTCTACCGCATGCTGGTGAGCCGCAAGCTGCTTCTCGAATGGCGCACGGCCGCCAGCGTGCAGTCGGCGGCCCAGGGCACGATCGCGTCCTACTATCACAACATGCGCCATGCTCCGATCCTGGCCATCCTGTCGGTCGGCGTGGCCGCCCTGCCCGGTGGCTACGGCTATCTGATCGGCCTTCCCTTCGCCTTCCTCTGGGTTCTCTCCCCGCTGCTCGCCTGGTATGTCAGCCAGTCGGCCGAGACGGAAGACAGTCTGGAAGTCCCGGAAAACGTCTCCTACGAACTGCGCAAGATCGCGCGCCGCACCTGGCGTTATTACGAGACCTTCACCACGGCCGGCGACAACTACCTGCCGCCAGACAATTTCCAGGAAACGCCCGAGCCGATCATCGCGCACCGGACCTCGCCAACGAATATCGGCGTCTACCTTCTCTCGGTCGTATCCGCCCGCCATTTCGGCTGGCTGAGCTTCGAGCAGACCATCGAGCGTATGGAGCAGACGATCTCCACCGTTGAACGGATGGAGAAGTATCGCGGCCACCTCTACAACTGGTATTATACCGACACCCTGAACACTCTCGGCCCCCGCTACGTTTCGGCAGTCGACAGCGGCAACCTTGCCGGTCACCTGATTGCGATTTCCTCTGCCTGCCGAGAATGGGCAGAGGCGCCGTCAGCGCATCTCCAGGGCAATCTCGACGGAATAGGCGATGTCGGCGGCATCCTTCTGGAAATACTTGGCCAGCTTCCCGATGACCGCAAGACGGTACGCCCCCTGCGTCGTCGCCTGGAAGAGCGCATCATCGGCTTCAACACCGCACTGGTCGCCGTCAAGCGCGAGCATGAATTCGCCTCGATCCGCATCATCAATCTGGCGGTTCTGGCGCGCGACGTCCAGAAACTGGCAGCCAACCTGCATCATGAAGTGCGCTCGGAGCAGAGCGCCGAAGTCGTTCGCTGGACGGAATCACTCGTCTCGGTCTGCGAAGCCCATATCTCCGACACGGCCTTCGACCTGTCGAACATCGATCCGCTGCGCCAGCGCTTGAGCCAGCTGTCCGAGCGCGCACGCAGCATCGCATTCTCGATGGACTTCACCTTCCTCTTCCGCCCGGAGCGACGCCTGTTGTCGATCGGCTACCGTGTCGACGCTCGCGAACTGGACGAGGCCTGCTACGATCTGCTCGCTTCCGAGTGCCGCCTGACCAGCCTGTTTGCCATCGCAAAGGGCGACCTGCCGACGGAACACTGGTATCGCCTCGGCCGCCAGGTCGTGCCGATCGGAGCCCGCGCCGCGCTGATCTCCTGGTCAGGTTCGATGTTCGAATACCTGATGCCCCCGCTCGTCATGCAGGAGCGCCAGGGTGGCATTCTCAACCAGACCAACAATCTGATCGTCATCGAGCAGATGAACCATGGTCGTCGGCTGAACATTCCCTGGGGCATTTCAGAAGCGGCCTTCAATGCCCGCGACCACGAAATGAACTATCAGTACACCAACTTCGGGGTGCCGACGCTCGGCCTGAAGCGTGGCCTCGGCCAGAATGCCGTCATTGCGCCCTATGCCTCCATCCTGGCGAGCCAGTATTACCCGGAAGCCGCGCTCGAAAACCTGAAGCGCCTGCGTAAGCTCGGCGCGCTGGGGGCATATGGTTTCCACGACGCCGTCGACTTCACGCCGACGCGCCTGCCCGACGGCAAGAAATGCGCGGTTGTCTACAATTATTACGCCCACCACCATGGCATGTCGATCGCGGCAATTGCCAACGTCGCCTTCAACGGTCGCCTGCGCGCGCTCTTCCATGCCGATCCGGTGATCGAAGCCGCCGAACTGCTCCTGCAGGAAAAGACCCCGCGCGAAATCCCCGTGATGAGCGCGAAATACGAACCGCAGACGCCGGGCAAGGGCCAGGCCGATCTTCTGCGCGCCGAAATTCGGACCGTTGAAGATCCGACCACGAAGGATCGGGAAGTCGTCTTCCTGTCGAACGGCCACTACTCGGTGATGCTGACGGCGACCGGCTCGGGCTTCTCCCGCTGGAACGGCCAATCGGTCACCCGTTGGAAACCCGACACGACGGAAGATCGCTGGGGCACATTCATCTTCCTTCGGGACATGAGCTCGAACCAGTGGTGGTCGACGACAGCGGCACCCCGGCGCGCCGCGGAAGAAGAGACCAAGGTCATCTTCGGTGACGACAAGGCCGAATTCTTCAAGACCGTCGGCGATATCTCGACGTCAGTGGAATGCATCGTCGGCACCGAGCATGATGCCGAAGGCCGCCGATTGACGATCCTGAACACCGGGACCGAAGACCGCTATATCGAAGTCACCTCCTACACCGAACCAGTTCTCGCCTTCGAGGACAGCGACAACGCCCATCCGCTCTTCTCGCGCATGTTCGTGAAGACCGAATTCGGTCGCCGCCGGGACGTCATTCGCGCCGAGCGCAACAAGCGCAGCCCGTCGGATCCCGATATTTGCGTCGCCCATCTCGTGGTCGACAGCGCAGGCCAGGGCCGTCCGACGGAGTTCGAGACCGATCGCCGCAAGTTCCTCGGCCGCGGCCGGACACTCGGCGAAGCCGCAGCCTTCGATCCGGGCGCGAACCTGTCCGGAACGGAGGGCTTCACGCTTGACCCGATCCTCAGCCTGCGCCGCGTCGTGCGCGTACCGGCCGGCAAGAAGGTTCAGGTCATCTTCTGGACCATGGCCGCACCGAACCGCGAGGAAATCGACCAGGCGATCGAACGCTACCGTCATCCCGACGCCTTCAGCCATGAGCTGATCCATGCCTGGACCCGCGCCCAGGTGGAGCTCCGCCACATTGGCATCACCTCGCAACAGGCAGCCGCCTTCCAGCATCTCGGCCGCTATCTCGTCTATCCGGACAATCACCTGCGGGCAGACCCTGAAACGGTCCGCAAGAGTCTCCGGTCGCAATCCGCCCTATGGCCCATGGCGATCTCCGGCGACTATCCGATCTTCGCGCTGCGCATAAACGACGACATGGACATGGACATTGCGCGTGAAGCGATGAGTGCCCTGGAGTATCTCCGCCGCCGCGGCGTCGTCGCCGATCTCGCAATCATCAATGAGCGCGCGACATCCTATGCCCAGGACATGCAGCATGCGCTCGACCAGATGGCCGACAACCTGCGCCATCGTTTGCCGGGCGGCCGCCAGCATGTCTTCACCATCCGCGACGATCTCCAGGACGAGGGCGCAACGCTTTCCGTGCTTGCGGCAGCCCGCGTCGTTCTGCACACCCGCAACGGCAAGATCGTCGATCAGGTGAACCGCGCCGTCTCGCTTTTCGCCACACCTCGCACCATCGACGGCGAGGTCGAATGGGCCGGCCTGCCGCCGGCGCAGTCAACGCCAGCCGAGACACCGGGCAATGTGGACGGCTCCGACCTCGACTTCTGGAATGGAATCGGAGGCTTCTCGAAGGACGGCGCGGAATACGTGGTACGTCTGGATGGCACCGCTACGACCCCGCACCCGTGGATCAACGTGATTGCCAACGAGAGCTTCGGCTTCCACGTCTCCGCGGAAGGCGCAGGCTTCACCTGGAGTCAGAATTCCCGCGACTACCAGATCACCCTCTGGACCAATGATCCCGTCATAAACCGCCCAGGCGAAGCATTCTACGTATCGGACCTCGTCAGCGGTCGTGCCTATGCGACAGTGAGCGCGCTCAATCTCGATCCGGCAGCAAGGTTCGAGGCGCGTCACGGCCTCGGCTACTCGACCTTTATCAGCCACCACGGTGACCTGGAGATCGAACTGACACAAACGGTGGATCGCGACCGCCCGGTCAAGCTCTCGAAGATCCGTTTGAAGAATATCAGCGGAACAGCCCGAAAGTTCCGTGTCTATGGCTACGCGGAATGGGTGCTGGGCAACAACCCGGCCCGCACGGCCCCCTTTGTTCTTTCGACCTTTGACGAGCAGACCGGCACCCTTCTCGCGTCCAACCCCTATGACATCAACTACTCCGGCCGTTTCGCCTTTCTGGCAGGCCCGGAACAGCCGGAAGGCTATACGACGAGCCGCCGCGAATTCATCGGTCGCAACGGCACGATCAAGCTGCCACAGGCCGTCGCCCGGGCCTCTACCCTGGCGGGTTCGATTGAAAGCGAGAGCGATCCCTGCGCGGCGATCGCCTTCGACATAGAACTTGCTCCCGGTCAGTCCCGCGACATGACCTTCCTGCTCGGAGAAACCGACACGGCAGAAGCTGCGACTGATCTGGTGAAATCGGTTCGCGCAGCGGGCTTCGAGACGATCCTGAAGACAAATCGCGACTTCTGGACCGGCTTTACCGGCAAGCTCTCGGTGGCAACCGGCGACAAGGCTTTCGACAACCTCGTCAATCGCTGGCTTCCCTATCAGGCACTCGCCTGCCGGATCTTTGCCCGTGCCGGTTTCTACCAGGCGAGCGGAGCCTATGGCTTCCGCGATCAGTTGCAGGACACGCTGGCCTTCCTCACGGTCGAGCCGCAACTGGCCCGTCGCCAGATCCTGACGGCCGCAGCGCGTCAGTTCGTCGAAGGCGATGTTCAGCACTGGTGGTTGCCACAGACGGGCGCCGGCGTACGCACCCTGATTTCCGACGACGTCGTCTGGCTCGCCTATGCTGTCGATCAGTATGTGACCGCCACGGCCGACGATCAGATTCTCGCGGAACAGATCCCGTTCCTGGACGGGCCAGAGCTGACGGAGGGCCAGCACGACAGCTTCTTCCTGCCCAGCACAGCAGCCGAGACCGCTGATCTCTACGAACATGCTGCCCGCGCGCTCGATCTTGCCGTCAGCAGGACCGGCGAGCACGGCCTGCCACTGATCCTCGGTGGTGACTGGAACGACGGCATGAACCGTGTCGGCATCGATGGCCGCGGCGAAAGTGTCTGGCTCGGCTGGCTGCTCGCCGCCACGCTCGAACGCTTCAATGTCTACGCCGAGAAACGGGGCGACCGCGATCGCAGCCTTCGCTGGAGTGCCCACGTCGTCAATCTCAAGGCAGCACTTGAAACGGCGGGCTGGGACGGCGATCACTATCGTCGCGGCTATTTCGACGATGGCTCGCCGCTCGGGTCGAACGAGTCGCTACAGTGCCAGATCGATTCCATCGCGCAGTCCTGGAGCGTCCTATCGGGCGTCGGCGACCCCACCCATACGAGCATGGCATTGGATGCGGCCGTCTCCAGGCTCGTGGACACGGAAAGCGGGATCGTCCGTCTCTTCACCCCGGCCTTCGACAAACCGTTGATCGATCCGGGCTATATAGGCGCCTATCCTCTCGGTGTGCGCGAGAACGGTGGTCAATATACCCACGCCGCGATCTGGCTGGGGCTATCGCTGGTCAGGGCCGGCCGTCTTGCTGACGCCTGGCGCGTCTTCGAAATGCTCAACCCGGTCAACCATGCCCGCACGGCGGAGGAAGCCGAGCGTTACCGTGTCGAACCCTATGTAGTCGCAGCCGATATCTATGGCGGCGAAGGCTATGCGGGCCGCGGCGGCTGGACCTGGTACACGGGCTCTGCCGGCTGGCTGTACCGCTTTGCCGTGGAAGGCTTCCTTGGCATTCGCCGCAAGGGCAATGACATCATGGTCAGCCCCAGCCTGCCCGAGCATTGGCAGAGCTTCAGGGCAAAGGTGGAGATCGACGGCCGCACGATCGATGTCGATGTCAAGCGAAACGCAACTGGCTATGACGTGACGCTCGACGGCAAGCCCCAGGGGGCTACCCAGGACACACCCGGACCGTCCGCTCCGCCACCGGCCAGGAAGCTCGCGCGAAAGCCGAAGGTCAAGGCAGCCGAATAACCAAAACGAAAAAGGCCCCGCCAGCGATGGCGGGGCCTTTTTCTTGTCCGATGGCGGGTCGGCCGTCAGGCCGAGTAGACGATCAACAGATCCTTGGCATCGATCTGGTCGCCGATATGGACCAGGACCTCCGAAATCGTGCCGTCGCGATCGGCATGCAGGGCCGTCTCCATCTTCATTGCTTCGATAGAGAGCAGCACGTCACCCGACTTGACCGTCTGGCCGGCTGAAACAGCAACCGTCGAGATGACGCCCGGCATGGGCGCACCGAGATGAGCCGCATTGCCGGTCTCGGCCTTGCGACGGACAGCGCTGCCGGAAGCACCATGAGCCCGATCCGGCACCTTGATGCGGCGCGGCTGGCCATTCAGTTCAAAGAACACGGTGACCATGCCCTTTTCATCGGTGCGGCCGAGCGCCTGATTGACGATGACCAGCGTCTTGCCCTTCTCGAGATCGAGGAACAGTTCCTGGCCGGCGGGCATGCCGTAGAAATATTCCGGCGTCGGAATGACAGAGACCGGGCCGTATGTGTCGGCTGCCAATGCGTAATCTGTGAAGACCTTCGGATACATCAGATACGAAGCGAATTCGAAATCCGTCACGTCCCGACCCAGCTTTTCCTCGATCACCTTGCGTTCGGCGTCGAGATCCGCCGGCGGCAGCAGCGAGCCGGGCACGGCCGTGTACGGCTGCTCGCCCTTCAGCACCTTCTTCTGCAACGCTTCCGGCCAACCACCCGGAGGCTGGCCAAGATCACCCTTGAGCATCGAGACGACCGAGTCCGGGAAGGCAATGTCCTTGGCCGGATCCTCGACGTCGGAGACAGAGAGATCCTGGCTCACCATCATCAGGGCCATATCGCCGACGACCTTGGAGGACGGCGTTACCTTGACGATATCGCCGAACATCTGGTTGGCATCTGCATAGGCCTGAGCGACTTCGTGCCAGCGTGTCTCGAGACCGAGCGAGCGAGCCTGCTCCTTGAGGTTGGTGAACTGCCCGCCTGGCATTTCATGCAGGTAGACCTCCGAGGCCGGTCCCTTCAGATCGCTTTCGAAGGCGGCATACTGGGTGCGCACGGCCTCCCAATAGAAGGACAGACGGCGGATCCAATGCGGATCGAGACCCGGATCGCGTTCGGAGCCACGCAGCGCCTCGACGATCGAGCCGAGGCACGGCTGCGACGTGTTGCCGGAGAAGGCATCCATGGCAGCATCCACCGCATCGACCCCGGCCTCCACGGCGGCAAGCACGGTCGCAGCACCAATGCCGGATGTGTCATGCGTGTGGAAGTGAATTGGCAGGCTCGTCGCTTCGCGCAGCGCCTTGAACAGCACCTTGGCCGCAGCTGGTTTCAGAAGGCCCGCCATGTCCTTGACCGCGATGATATGCGCACCGGCCTTTTCCAGGTCAGCAGCGAGCGCCGTGTAGTATTTCAGATCATACTTCGGACGGGCAGAGTTCAGCAGGTCGCCTGTGTAGCAGATGGTCGCTTCGCAGAGCTTGTTCTCTTCGATGACCGCATCCATCGACACGCGCATGTTGTCGACCCAGTTCAGGCAGTCGAACACGCGGAAGAGGTCGATGCCGCCCCTGGCAGCCTGACGAACGAAGTACTTCACCACATTGTCGGGGTAATTCTTGTAGCCGACGCCGTTGGCACCGCGCAGCAGCATCTGCAAGAGCAGGTTCGGTGCCCCCTCACGAACCAGCGCCAGACGTTCCCACGGGTCTTCCGTCAGGAAGCGCATGGAAACGTCGAAGGTGGCGCCACCCCAGCATTCGAGCGACAGGAGGTTCGGCAGCGCCCGCGCATAGGTGTCGGCAATCTTGGCGATGTCATGCGTGCGAACACGCGTGGCAAGCAGCGACTGGTGACCATCGCGCATGGTCGTGTCCGTCATCAGGATGCGCTTCTCGTTCCGCATCCAGTCGCCGAATTTCTTTGGGCCCAGCTCGTCGAGCAGCTGTTTCGTGCCCGGCTTGATGTCTGCATCGATAAAGGGAACGACCGGCACGGCAGCATCGGCCGGCGGCTTGGGCCGCCCCTTCACTTCCGGGTGGCCGTTGACCGTCACATCAGCAAGATAGGTCAAGAGCTTCGTCGCACGGTCCTGGCGCTTCACCTGCTGGAACAGCTCCGGCGTCGTGTCGATGAAGCGGGTCGTGTAGGAATTGTCGCGGAAGCTCGGATGGCCGATAATCGCTTCGAGGAAGGTGAGGTTGGTCGCAACGCCGCGGATACGGAATTCGCGCAGCGCGCGGTCCATGCGGCTGATCGCCTCCTGCGCGGTACTGCCCGACGCCGTCACCTTGACCAGAAGCGGGTCGTAATAGCGGGTGATGATCGCACCTGAATAGGCCGTGCCACCATCGAGACGGATACCGAAGCCGGCGGCCGAACGATAGGCGGTGATCCGGCCATAATCCGGAATGAAGTTCTGCTCAGGGTCTTCCGTGGTGATGCGGCACTGCAGGGCGTGGCCATTGAGCCGGATATCGGCCTGCTTCGGAACGCCGGATCCGGGCGTGCCGATCGCGTGACCATCGAGGATGTGAATCTGCGCCTTCACGATGTCGATGCCTGTCACGACTTCCGTGACGGTATGCTCGACCTGGATGCGCGGATTGACCTCGATAAAGTAGAATTTGCCGGTATCGGCATCCATCAGGTATTCGACGGTGCCGGCGCCGATGTAATTGGTAGCCTTGGCGATTTTCAGCGAATAGTCGGCGAGCTCCTGGCGCTGCGCTTCGTTGAGATAGGGTGCCGGCGCACGCTCGACGACCTTCTGGTTGCGGCGCTGGATCGAGCAGTCACGCTCGAAGAGATGCACGACATTACCATGGGTGTCGCCGAGGATCTGGCTCTCGACGTGGCGGGCACGCTCCACGAGCTTTTCGAGATAGACCTCGTCCTTGCCAAACGCTGCCATGGCCTCGCGCTTGCCCTCGGTCACTTCGCGCAGCAAGTCCTTTGGATCGCGAATGGCGCGCATGCCACGCCCGCCACCGCCCCAGGAGGCCTTGAGCATGACCGGGTAGCCGACCTCTGCCGCGAGGCGATGGATTTCGGCCTCGTCGTCCGGCAGCGGATTGGTCGCGGGTACGACTGGCACACCGACGCTGATCGCGAGATTGCGCGCCGCGACCTTGTTGCCAAGCTGCCGCATCGTGTCGCTCTTCGGACCGATGAAGATGAGGCCTGCATCGTTGCAGGCATCCACGAATTCGGGACTTTCCGACAGGAGACCATAGCCCGGGTGGATGGCATCCGCGCCGGAAAGCTTGGCGACCCGAATGATCTCCTCGATCGACAGGTAGCTTTCGATCGGTCCGAGATCCCTCGCCAGGTGTGGACCTCGACCAACCTGATAACTTTCATCCGCCTTGAAGCGGTGCAGCGCGAGTTTGTCCTCCTCGGCCCAGATGGCGACCGTTTTCAGACCGAGCTCATTGGCGGCGCGAAAGACGCGGATCGCGATTTCCGAACGATTGGCGACAAGGATCTTGGATATTGGCAATTCGGTCTCCCCAAAACGATATGCCAGGGCATTGTGCACCTGCGAAGAAAACTCATAGCGCGTTGTTTTAGGAAGTTCAATTTGCCTTGGTCAACCGCCGTGAAGATTCCGCGCACCCGGAGCTCAGGTTACCAGCCCGAGTCGGAACGACAGCGCCACCACATGCTGCCTGTTCTTCGCATTCAGCTTGTCCTGAATACCATTCATGTACCAGTCGACGGTATGATTGGAGATCTTCAGGATCTTGCTGATCTCATTGGAGGTCAGTCCATCCGCCAGATAGTTCAGAACTTCCATTTCCCGCCGGGTCATCCGCGTATCCATCGGTTTGACCGCGTCCATCTCATTTGCAAACTTGAATTCGACGAGCCGCCAGTAGGCCTTCTTCGCCACCGCATCGAACAGGGTGATCTCGGTCGGCGACAGATCGACGGGGCGCCCGCCGACAGTCATGTTGCCGAGCAGACCTGTGCGGCCGTGGACGGGGAAGATGTACCCGTCCAGCAGGCCAAACCGCATGCTGTCGCTCAGCATGCGCTCCATGCGCTTGCGGTGCGGATCAGCCCGGAAGGCGTACAGCGCATCGCGCCAGCGAAAGCCGGCCTGCGCTTGGCCAAGATACCGGATGGTAGGATCGATCAACACATATTTCTTGGCGATGTAGAGCTGCGGCCACCCGTCGGGCCACTCCCCTGTCAACACCAGGTTCATCGGATTCTCGTCGGGTTTCGGCTGGCGGACGACCCCGTAATACTGGAAGCCGTAACTCCGGACCAACTTTTCGAGCTCGGAGATCACCTCGGCCGCTGATCGGAACTCGTCGACGACCACCAGGAAATGCAATAATTGATTGATATTCACAAAATCTCTCCGAACTACGCGGCTGAAATATCATTAAAAAGCCACGAGCCGCGTCTTTGTCGTCAACTCGAAGCAATTTGAAGTTTTAGCGTCAATTGGGGTTTTTGGAAACTGGATACGGCAGATCAACAGCGCGCTATGCAAAGACCAAAAAGACTGGAAAGCGGGCCGGATCTTGCGAAGATCTGGCTCTCGCATTAGGCATCCTAGCGGGCCGTTCAAACTGACGAGCCCCAGCAATCGACGCGGAAATCGCGGTCCCACGCAAAGGTGAATGCAGTTGACCCTGCTACAAGTATATTTCAAGGCCCTGAAATACCTTGCAAGCTACAGATTGCGGGTTTCACTCGTCGTCGCAGCGAACATCGTTCTTGCCGTCATCACGATCCTGGAGCCGATCCTCTTCGGGCGCATCGTCGATGCGATTTCCGAAAAGAAGGATGCCACTGGCATCCTGATCGCCTGGGGCTGCTTCGGCGTATTCAACACCGTCGCCTATGTGCTCGTCGCCCGACAGGCGGACCGCCTAGCGCATGGTCGCCGAGCCGATCTTCTGACGGAATCCTTTGCCAAGATCATTTCCATGCCTCTCAGCTGGCACCACCAGCGTGGCACCTCGAACGCCCTGCATACCTTGTTGCGCGCAGGCGAGACACTGTTCGGCCTTTGGCTGGAATTCATGCGGACTCATCTCGCGACCGCGGTTGCCCTGACCCTGCTGCTCCCGACAGCCTTCTCGATGGACGTGCGGCTGACGACCGTCCTGGTGGTGCTGGCCATCCTCTACGTCATCATCGGGCGAACGGTTATGGGGAAGACCAAGGAGGGGCAGGCCTCGGTGGAGGGGCACTATCACACGGTCTTTTCCCATGTGAGCGACTCGATCAGCAACGTCTCGGTCCTGCACAGCTACAACCGCATCGAGGCAGAGACCCGAGCGCTGAAGGAATATACGACCAAGCTGCTCTCGGCCCAGTATCCGGTGCTCGACTGGTGGGCACTGGCCGGCGCCCTGAACCGCATCGCCTCGACGCTCTCGATGCTTGTCATCCTCGTGATCGGCACACTTCTGGTCCAGCGGGGCGAATTGAAGGTGGGCGACATCATTGCCTTCACCGGCTTTGCCACCCTTCTGATCGGGCGCCTCGATCAGATGATCACCTTCGTCAACCAGATCTTCGAGGCGCGCTCCAAGCTGGAAGACTTCTACAAGCTGGAGGATGCCGTTCAGGAGCGCGAAGAACGCGCCGGTGCGGCAGACCTCGAGCAGGTGCGCGGCGATGTGGAGTTCCGGGGTGTCTCCTTCGATTTCGCCTCCACCACGCAAGGCGTACGCAACATTTCCTTCCAGGCCCGTGCAGGACAGACGGTCGCCATTGTCGGCCCGACGGGCGCCGGCAAGACCACGCTCATCAACCTCCTGCAGCGGGTTTACGATCCCCAGGCGGGCCAGATCCTGATTGATGGACAGGACATCGCCAAGGTGACACGCAAGTCGCTGCGCCATGCGATTGCGACCGTTTTCCAGGACGCCGGTCTGTTGAACCGCTCGATCAAGGAAAACATCCGCCTGGGGCGCGAAGACGCAACCGAGGAAGAAATCATTCAGGCGGCAGAGGCGGCCGCAGCGACGGACTTCATCGAAAGCCGCATGATCGGCTACGACACCCATGTCGGGGAACGCGGCAATCGCCTGTCGGGCGGGGAGCGCCAGCGTATAGCGATCGCCCGCGCAATCCTCAAGAACGCGCCGATCCTTGTACTCGATGAAGCAACGAGCGCGCTCGATGTCGAAACCGAGGCTCGTGTGAAGGAAGCGATCGACCGGCTGCGCAAGAACCGCACAACCTTCATCATTGCCCACCGCCTCTCGACGATTCGTGAGGCCGATCTTGTCGTCTTCCTCGACCATGGCCAGGTAATCGAAATGGGCAATTACGACCAGCTGAGCGCGCTCGGCGGCCGATTCACCTCGCTGCTGCGTACCAGTGGTCTGCTCAAGGAAGAACCAAGCCCGGCAATCTGAGGCTTTGGGATCAGATGCTGTTGAGGCTTCCAAGTAGCTCGGTCGCATGCCTGCGGATCGCATCTTGCTTGAACGGATCCATGCGCCGCCACGTCGCATACATGTTCGAAAGCCGCGGATTGCGCGCAAGCTTTTCCGTGTTGCGATCGAGGAAATCCCAGTAGAGCGCATTGAAAGGACAGGCTTTGGGCCCGGTCGTCAGTTTCGGGTCGTAGCGACAGGCTCCGCAGAAATTGCTCATCCGGTCGATGTATTTGCCACTCGCCGCGTAAGGCTTGCTCGCCATGATGCCGCCATCGCCATAGAGCGCCATGCCGAGCGTATTCGGCAGCTCGACCCACTCATAGGCATCGGAATAGACGGCAAGATACCATTCGCAGACCTCCGTCGGGTCGATCCCCGCCAGCATGGCGAAGTTGCCGGTCACCATCAGCCGCTGGATGTGGTGCGAATAGGCGTGTTCGATCGTGTCCCCGATGGCACCGGCCATGCAGGCCATGTCTGTCTTTGCCGTCCAGTACATCTGCGGCAGCGGACGCGAGGCAGAGAGATGGTTGAGACCGGCATAGTCGGGCATCTCGGTCCAGTAGATCCCGCGCACATATTCACGCCAGCCGAGGATCTGGCGGATGAAGCCCTCGACGGCATTGAGCGGCGCAAGCCCCTCGAACCACACCGCCTCTGCCCGCCGGATAACGTCGATCGGAAGCAGCAGGCCGGCATTCACGTAGGATGAGATCAGCGAGTGGTAGAGAAAGGGCTCGCCCTTGACCATCGCGTCCTGATAGTCGCCGAAAGCGGGCAGGATCTCGTCGATGAACTGCTGCAGCTCGCTCTCGGCCTGAGCCGCGGTGACGGCAAAATGGAAGCTGTCGAGCGAGCCCATGTGATCGCTAAAACGCTCATCGATCATCGCCAGAACCGATGTCGTGATCACATCCTTGGCGTGGCTGATCCGCTTCGGCCCCTTCAGCCCCTCGGCCGGTGGCTTGCGGTTTTCGGCATCGTAATTCCATTTGCCGCCAACAGGATCCTCGCCTTCCAGAAGCACCCGGTGGCGCCGGCGCATGTCGCGATAGAAATACTCC
Organism: Peteryoungia algae; assembly: GCF_030369675.1. NCBI lineage: Bacteria > Pseudomonadati > Pseudomonadota > Alphaproteobacteria > Hyphomicrobiales > Rhizobiaceae > Peteryoungia > Peteryoungia algae. The sequence continues at coordinate 2,994,755 of NZ_CP128477.1, forward strand.
ATGCGCAGCTGCTTGCGACCCTTGCGCCATTCGCGGAAGTCTTCGATGGAACAGAGAAAGCGATCATCTTCCCGGATCTCGACCGGCACACCCAGGGACGTTTCCCAGCCTCTCATGTCCTCTGACAGGCGCCACTCCCCGCATTCCGTCGCGATGACGGACGATGCCCCGCTGGCGGCAAGCGCACGCGCAAGCTCGCCTTTCAGGCTCTGGGAGTTCTCAGGGTCGTCGAGCGTCACATAGCGCACCTCGAAACCCTTGCCCCTCAGCTCTTCGGCGAAATGCCGCATGGCGGAAAAGAGAAAGGCGATCTTCTTCTTGTGGTGCTTCACATAGGTCGCTTCGCTCATGACCTCCGCCATGAGAACGATCGACGTCTCCGGATCCGCATCGGCAAGAGCAGACAGCGAGTGGCTCAGCTGATCGCCAAGAACGAGATGAATGCGGGAGGGCTTTACCATTCGATGGGCTGGCCGTCATAAGCGAAGAAGCCACCCGTCTGCGCCGGCTCGAGCCGATCCAGCACGGAAAGCATCCTTGCCACGCTCTCCGACGGCTGGATCCGGTCATGCCCCTTGGAAATGCCACCCGAGAAACCGGTATCCACTGATCCCGGATGCAGCGTCACCACCACACTCTTCGGCCGAAGCCTTGCAATTTCAATCGCCGAGGTCCGGGTGATCTGGTTCAGCGCCGCCTTGGCCGAGCGATAGGAAATCCAGCCGCCGAGCTTGTTATCACCGATCGAACCGACCCGCGCCGAAAGCGTCGCGAAGACGCTCTTGCCTTCATTGGAAAGCAGGGGCCCGAAATACTTCAGTGCCAGCGCTGGTCCAATCGCGTTCAGCGCGAACTGCGCCGCCATCACATGTGCCTGGATCGCCTTGATCGTCTTTTCCGGACCATTGCCGTCGATGACGAGCGCACCCGTCGCGCAGATCACCAGATCGAACTTCAACTCCGCCTCGGAGAGCCGGGCTGCGGCGGCACCGACGCTGGCCTCGTCCGTAATGTCAAAGCCATCGCGGCTGCGCGACAGTTCCACGACAGAGCCACATGCGGAGTCGGCCTTGATCGCCTCGACAAGAGCGCCCCCGATCCCTCCGCTCGCTCCGAGCACCAACGCACGGTAGCCGGGGTTGAGGGAGGTCATTCCAGAAAAGTCGGTCATCGCTAACTCCTGCAAGGTCACCGCTACCCACTACGGCAGGCAGCCCGACCGGATCAGGCAGATTGCCTCAGAGGGGCACAACGGCACCCGAGAAGGCCGGCATCTGGCCGGGATCGATCTCCATCAGCTGGCAGATGAGCCCCGCAATTTCGGTTTGCTTGATCGGCGTATCACGCTCGAGCCGGAACCCGACCGTGTAAAACGGCACCTCGGTCTCCTCTGGCGTCGGCCCCGCATGATTGCCATCGTCACCCATGCCATGATCGGCGGTGACGATCACCGTGTAGCCGGCCTCGACCCAGCCCGGCAGATGTCGCGCAAGAAGGTCGCCCTGCATCCGAGCCGCATTTCGGTAGCCGATGCTGTCGCCCCCATGCTTGTGGCCGGCATCGTCGACATTCATGGGGTGAAGCAGGAGAAAGTCCGGCGCCTTGGTATGGACCAGCCATTCTGCATCGGCGAAGAGATGGCTGTCCGGATAGTGATCGTCCCAGTAGAAGAGGCCATGCGTAATGTCACCGGCACCGTCGATCAGGATCCGGTCGCGATGGCGGTTGAACGGGAAGGAGACATAGAGCTCCGAGACCCAGTGATAGGCAGCCGCCGCCGTGACCATTCCCTGGGCGCGGGCGCGGGCAAAGAGATTGTCACCGATCGACCGGCGCACCACTCCGTTGCTGACGACGCCGTGGTCAACGGGCCGACGTCCCGTCAACAAGGTTTCGTAGAGCGGCCGGGACATGGCGGGCAGCTCGCAAGTCAGCTTGCGGACATCGGCCCGACCGGCCAGGACGAGGCCTTCCATATAGCCGAGACAGGTACGGGCCACGTCGTAACGCAGCCCGTCGAGAACGATCAAGATCACTTTGCGCATGGCAGGCACCATGCCACGCCATGTGTGAAACGCAAGCGACAGCGCATCAGAGGATCGGCTTGCCGCCGGTCACCGCAATCGTCGCGCCGGAAACATAGCTCGAAAGCGGATCGGCCAGCATCACATAGGCCGTCTGCAATTCGGCGGGCTGGCCCGGGCGCCCCATGGGCACCTGCTTGCCGAAGTTCTTCACCGATTCCTCGGGCATGGTCGACGGGATGAGCGGTGTCCAGATCGGGCCGGGTGCCACCGCGTTTGCACGAATCTTCCTGTCGGCCAGCATCTGCGCAAGACCCGCGGTAAAGTTCTGGATCGCACCCTTGGTGGTCGCATAGGCGAGCAGGGAAGGGTTCGGGCTATCCGAATTGATGGACGCCGTATTGATGATCGAACCACCATTCTTCATGTGCGCAACGGCAGCCTTGGTCAGATAGAACATTGCATGGATATTGACGCGGAAGGTAAGCTCCCATTCTTCATCAGGGATCTCGGAAATGTCGCTGAAACTCGCCTGATGGGCAGCATTGTTGACGAGGATATCGACACCGCCGAGTTGACGAACCGCCGTGTCAACGATCTCGCGACAGTGATCCGCATTCTGTATGTCGCCCCGGACCAGCACGGCCTTGCGGCCGGCCCTTTCGATCCAGCCGGCAGTTTCCTTGGCGTCCTCGTCTTCCTCGATATAGGAAATCAGCACATCGGCGCCTTCGCGGGCATAGGCGATCGCTACCGCCCGGCCGATTCCGCTGTCACCGCCGGTGATGATTGCGTTGAGCCCTTCCAGCTTCCCCGAACCCTTGTAACTCTCCTCGCCATGATCCGGCCTCGGGGTCATGTCCGAGGTGCGCCCCGGCATCGGAACTTTTTTCTGCGAAAATGGAGGTGTCGGATAGTCGGCCATGGGTCTTCTCCTCGTTGATGTGTCGAGGGTCAAACCGATGAGCCATGGATGGGTTCCGGGCGAATAGCCGCTATGAAACAGATGGCCGGCATAGTGCCGGCCATCTGGAGATCACCGATCAGGCGCGCCAGGCGGCAACCGCCTGCGGCTTCAACACCGCCTCCCCGAGCAGCGGATCAGCTCCCTCGGGAAGGGGCCAGTTTTCGGTCCCATAATTGAATGCGAAGACGAGGTCGCCACGGCGTCGGAGACGGATAGAATCTGGGACGCGCAGGGTCGCAACGCCTGCCTTCTTCGTCGCGAGTTCCAGCACCTCGGCCAGAAGTTCAGCATCGGCCCAGCAGGCGAGATAGAGCGTCTTTCCCTTTCCGGTCAGCGCCGGATCACCGTTCTCGAAGGTGGCGAGAACCGAAGCCGAGGTCTCGATATATTCCCGCCAGCGAATGGCCCGGCCCGAAACGGCGCCGGACACACCATCCGAGAGCCCCGGTCGCATCGAGGAGACCTGGATCACGCGATTGCCGGTCAAATTACCAAGCGGACCGGGCGGCAGCATGTCCGGAATACGGAAATTGCGGTCGCGCGAACCTGTGCGGGCGCCGATGACGACGACACCCTCCACTTTTTCGAGTTCCGCCTGCGCCGCTTCGCTGACTTCCGTCATACAGGGCACGACGACAAGCGGGTAACCTTCCAGCGAAGCGCCCGGACGAACGAAATCCACGTTGAGGCCAAGATGGCGCAGCGCCTCGTACCAGCGGAAGCAGAGTTCCTCGTAGCGGAAATCCTTGCCCTGCGGCTGGATCATCGTCGACCAGTAGCTCTGGTAGTCGAAAACGAGCGCGACAGGTGCCTGGCTCGTTTCAGGAAGCGCGCCGAGCGCCGCCAGCTCCTCCGAGACCTGCATGGCCTCGCGGCCGCCCGGCGACCATTCGTCGAGACCCGGCAGGTTCAGCCCAGCATGCATCTGTTCCTGCGCGAACGGTGCCTGGCGCCAGCGGAAATAGCTGACGACGTCAGCACCATGCGCCAGCGCTTCCCATGTCCACAGCCGCACCATGCCGGGCTTCGGCACGGGGTTCCACGGTGCCCAATTCACCGGGCCCGGCTGCTGCTCCATCACCCAGAAGCGACCCTTGCCGACGGCACGGTAGAGATCGTGGTGATAGGGAGCGATATCCGGGTGCGAGGTCTCGGCCCAGCGATTGCGCTCTTCTTCCGTGAACGGAAACTTCTCGACGAAGCCGATCGGATAGCTGTCCCAGGAGGCGAGATCGAGGTTGTCGCCGACCTTGAAGTGGTCGAAATCCGAGACGAAGCCCATGAAGTTATGGGTGATCCAGCGGCCTGGCGAATGCTTGCGGATGATCTCGCACTGCATCTTGTCGTAAGCCGCGACCTGATCCGAATGGAAGCGCCAGAAATCAAGACGGGTTGCCGGGTTCGGCTCCGTGACTGTGAGGTTGGGAAGAGCGACGTCGTCGAAGCTCGACAATTCCATCGACCAGAACACTGATCCCCAGGCTTCGTTCAGCTGATCGCTCGACTGGTAGCGCAGACGCAACCAGCGCTTGAAGCTTTTCAGATCCTCCGGTCCCCAGGAAATCGTCGTATCGTGGCAGCCGTATTCGTTGTCGGTCTGCCAGCCAACGATGCCGGGGTGTTCGCCGTAGCGCTTGGCGACGATCTCGACGATCCGGGCACTCTCCTTCCACCAGGTCTCCGACGAGAAGGTGTAATGCCGGCGAGAACCGAAGCCGCGCGGGCGGCCCTGTTCGTCATAGGGAATGATGTCGGGGCACTCGTCCACCAGCCACTTGGGTGGGGTGGCGGTCGGCGTGCCGAGCACGACCCTTAGCCCGGCTTCGTGCAGCACATCGATCGCGCGGTCGAGCCATTCGAAGGTGAATGTTCCGCGCAAAGGTTCGAGGCGGGACCAGGCAAACTCACCGATGCGCACGAAGGAAATGCCGAGTTCACGCATCCGGCGCGCGTCGGTTCGCCACCGGTTTTCATCCCAGTGTTCCGGATAGTAGCAGACGCCCAGCATTATCGTGTCAGATCCCCATTGATGACGGCCTTGCCGTCTTTGTCGAACAGATGGCAGGCCTTGGCATTGATGCCAAGGCGCAGCGTCTGGCCGGGCTTTTCGCTGGCAAGACCGTCGGCCTTGACCGCAAGCTCCGAGCCATCGGCCAGCGTGACGAAGAACAGCGTCTCCGAACCCAGATATTCGGCGAGCTTGACTGTCGCTTCGACAACGACATCGCCCTTGCCGGTCGCATCGATATGCTCCGGACGCAGACCGAAAGTCATTTCGCCCGCTGGAACGCTCGCCCCATGCGTCGGGATCGAGATATCAACCCCTGGCAGGTGGACCAAGGCAGCGCCCTCGGCAGAAGACGCCTGCACCTTGAGAAAATTCATCTTCGGCGAGCCGATGAAGCCGGCAACGAAGAGATTGTTCGGACGGTGATAGAGTTCGAGCGGCGAGCCGACCTGTTCGATCAGGCCAGCCGACAGCACCACGATCTTGTCAGCCATGGTCATGGCTTCGACCTGATCATGGGTGACATAGATCATCGTCGCCTTGATGTCCTGATGAAGCTTTGAAAGCTCTGTGCGCATCTGGACGCGCAGCGCCGCATCGAGGTTGGACAGCGGCTCGTCGAACAGGAAGACTTCCGGATTTCGCACGATGGCTCGACCGATGGCCACGCGCTGGCGTTGGCCGCCCGAGAGCTGGCCGGGCTTGCGCTGCATGAGCGGCTCAAGCTGCAAAAGCTTGGCCGCAATCGCGGTACGCTCCGCAATCGTGGCTTTCGGATGGCCGGTCATCTTCAGGCCGAAGCCGATGTTTTCCTCGACCGTCATATGTGGATATAGCGCATAGGACTGGAAGACCATGGCGACGCCACGGTCCGAGGGGCCGATGCTGGTCATATCCTTTCCACCGATCGACAGCACTCCGGAAGTGATGTCTTCAAGGCCCGCGATCATGCGTAGCAGCGTGGACTTGCCGCAGCCGGACGGGCCGACGAAGACGCAGAATTCGCCGTCTTTCACGTCGAGATCCACACCCTTGATGACGCTGAGCGCGCCAAACTGTTTCTTGACGCTACGCAGGCTTACGTCAGCCATGGGTCTTGCCTCCCTTGATCGCTTCGAGTTCGAGGAGAAGAGCACTTTCGGGTGTCAGCATCGGCAGCGGCAGCCCGGCAAGTCCGGCACTGGAAAGCGCGAAAGTGACAGCCCCGGAAAGCAGCGCTTTCTGACCCTCGGAGATACGGATGAATTGTGGCTCTGCCGGCAGCACGGACTTGATCCGCCATTGGCCGCCGAACTGCGTTACCTGCTCGGGCAGGCGCAAGGGTGCTGGCTGTTCCCCCACCATTTGCGGCCCCTGGGCGACGACAAGCACGATCTTCTCGGCCGAAGCCGCACCCCAGACGTATCGACCATCGATAGGCTCCATCCGGAAACCGGCGCCCGGCGCGTGGAAGAGGTGGCGCAGCTGCTTGTAGCGCTCGATATAGACCTTGAGCTCGGCGCGCTCTTCGTCGGTCAGGTCCAGCGGGTTGAGCTCGACGCCGAGGTGATAGCCCATCGCCACCAGCGCCCGGAAGGCAAGCGTGTGGCGGCGCCCGGTCTGATGGTTGGGCGACGCAGAAATATGGCTGCCCAGGATTTCCGGCGGCACGAAGACGGATGCGCCACGCTGTATCTCCAGCCTTTCCAGTGCGTCCGTGCAGTCCGACGTCCAGACGCGGTGCGTACGGGCGAGCGCACCGTAATCGATCCGTCCCCCGCCCGACGCGCAGCTCTCGATCTCGACATCGGGATGGGCGGCGCGAATGCGATCCATCAGCGCATAGACCGCACGCGTCTGCGCGGCAATCTTCGCCTTTCCGTCACGACCACCCGCATGGGTGAGATCGCGATTCATGTCCCACTTGATGTAGGACACCGCGTGCTGGGAGAGCACCGCGTCGATCTTGCCGAATAGATAGTCGGAGACCTCAGCGCGCGTCAGATTGAGCACCAGCTGCGTGCGCGATTCGAGAACCGGACGACCCTCGATGGTCAGCGCCCAGTCCGGATGCGCCTTGTAGAGATCCGAAACAGGATTGACCATTTCCGGCTCGAACCAGATGCCGAACTGCATGCCAAGCCCGGTAACATGGTCGACCAATGGTTTCAGGCCATCAGGGTATTTGCGCGCATCGATGTCCCAGTCGCCAAGACTGGTCGTGTCGTCGTCGCGCTTGCCAAACCAGCCGTCATCCAGCACGAAGCGCTCGATGCCGAGTTCAGCGGCAGCCGTCGCCTGGGCCTTCAACGAATCCATCTGGTGGCCGAAGTAATTGCCTTCCCAGGTATTGAGCGTGACGGGCCGCGGCGTCATCGTGCCACCCGGCCAGGTGATCAGTTCTTCGCGCACGAAGGCGTGGAAGTCTTCCGCATCCGCACCGGCATAGGCAATCGGGCTCTCATAGCTTTCGCCCGGTGCGAGGATGATCTCGCCGGGCTCGAACAACTCTCCGAGATGCACGAGGCGCTGGCCATCATCTGTCCGGTCGATCACCATCTGGTGGTTGCCGCTGAAGCCGAGCGTCACGCCGAAGATCTGGGTTTCGCTTTCGATGAACAGCATCGGGAAGCGGTCGTGTGATGTGCGGCCACGGCGGTTTTCCTGAATCCAGGTACCATTGCCGAGAAGCTCACGCCGCGTCTGGAATTCCCGACCCCAGATCCCGGTGAAGCTCATCACCTGCAAGTCACCCGCAGGCGCAAGAAATGTCCCGGCCATGCAGCGGTCCAGCTGGTAGTCCGTCTCGCCCCGGTTCGTCAGCTTCGTCGCCATCGATATGAGACCTGACGGGTGGGCTGTGAGCGTAATCGAAAGCGACAGCTTGGCCACGGGGTCGAGACCCGCAAGAATGGTCCGATGCCCGTCCCGGGAGAATTCCCAATTGCCGAACTGGGCGATGAAATCGCGTCCACCGCGATGGCCTGATATCGCCGGCCATCCAAAGAAGCCCATGCCACCAGTCGGCAGCAGAACCGCTGACGGCACTGCAACGTCCATACCGTTGACGCGGCTCGACCGCTCGATCTCGAAGAGCGGATCAGTTTCTGCGGGTTCTGTTCCGAACGACAGGATTTCGGGCATGCCCAGTTCCGGCAGGCGCAGGCTCAGCGCCAGTTGCCCGGAATCGATGGTGACAATCTTGCTCATCCCTTGGTCGCTCCGAGTGTAAGGCCAGCGATGAAGTGGCGCTGCATCAGGAAAAACATCGCAACCGGCGGCAAGGCCGCGACGATCGAACCGGCAGAGACGAGATGCCATGCGGCGACCCATTGGCCGTTCAGCGAATAGAGACCCGCCGTCACTGGCATGGCGTGCTGGCCCTGCACCAGGACCGTCGCCCAGAAGTAGTCGTTCCAGACGAAGGTGAAGATCAGCACCGACAGGGCAGCGATCGCCGGGCGCATCAGCGGCAACACGATGTAGCGGAAGATCCGCCATTCCGAGACGCCCTCAACGCGGGCAGACTCAATCAGTGCGAAGGGCAGGCCCTTGATGAAATTGCGCATGAAGAGCGTGCAGAACCCGGTCTGGAAGGCGACGTGGAACAACACGAGACCCATCGTGGTATCGTAGAGACCCGCGCGCAGCGTCATGTCCCGTACCGGAACCATCAGGATCTGGAACGGGATGAAATTGCCAGCGACGAACATGAAGAACAGGACGAGATTGCCCTTGAACTTGTAGACCGCGAGCGCAAAGCCGGTGAGGCAGGAGAGTGCGACAGCCCCGATGGCCGTCGGGATCGTTACCTTGAACGAATTCAGGATGTAGTAGCCGATCGGCGAATTGTTGAAGACGGCCGAATAGTTCTCGAAACCGGCGAACCCGGAGGGAATGCCGAAATAATTGCCGGCTGCGAGGTCGCCGGCCGGGCGAACCGACGTGATGGCGACGCCGATCAGCGGCAGAAGCCAGAGGAAAAGCGCCACCGGCAGCAGGATCTTGTAGGCCATCTGCGCAAGCGGGGAGGCCTTCTGGATCGGAGTGGGGAACATCAGGCGTTCCTTTCCTGGGCGAGCATGCGGACGATGAAGAGCGAGATGAAGACGATCATGATCAGGAACAGCACGACCGCAATCGACGCGCCGTAGCCCATGCGGAAGCCGTATTCGGAGAGCGCCTGCTCATACATGAAGTAGGACAGCACCGAACTCGAGCCGTAAGGGCCGCCGGCTGTCATGATCGAAACGAGGTCGAAGGAGCGCAGCGAGCCGATGACGGTCACCACCATGGCAATGAAGGTTGCCGGCGCGAGCTGCGGCAGGATCACGTACCAGAGCAGCTTCAGCCCCTTGGCGCCATCCATTCGGGCGGCTTCCACCTGCTCATGATTGATGTTGTTGAGACCCGTCAGGTAGAGGATCATGCAATAGGCTGTCTGCGGCCAGAGACCCGCGACGATGATACCGTAGGTGACGTAACGCTCGTCGGCGAGCACCGCGATCTGCTCGCCCAACAGCACTTCCGTAAGCTTGGAAAACAGGCCGAAATCCGGGGCATAAAACCAGGTGAACATCAGGCCGACAACGACCTGGCTGATCACGAAGGGAAAGAAGAACATCGACTTGTAGAGCCGTATGCCGGTGACGGTCTGGTTGAGGAAGAGCGCGACGGCAAGGCCCGCCGGGATCGACAGCAGGTAGAGCACCAGCCAGATCAGGTTGTTGTAGAGCGACGTGTAGAAGGTGTCGTCGTCGAGGAGCTCGACATAATTGCCGGCGCCGATCCAGGTCATGGCGCCGAGACCGTCCCAATCGTGGAAGCTGATCCAGATCGACTCGAAGATCGGGACAAGCACGTAGACCAGGAACATCAGCATGCCGGGCGCCAGGAACAGGAAAGGCGCGAGCGTCTGCTGGTTTCGCTTCCAGAAGCCGGACGATGAAGGAACGGTGTTGCTCATGGCGGCACCTCTGAGAAAACAGGATACGGCAACCGGATGCCATGGGCCCAGGGAGACCCACAGCACCCGGCGCAGGGAGCTTTATCGCTTACTTGTAAACGCGGGCGCGGACCTTTTCGAGCCGCTCCAGGATGGCGTCCAGACGATCCGGCTTGACCATGAACTCCTGGAAGCCTTCCATGCCGGCCTTTGCCATTTCGGCATTGGCGTCGCGGTCGTAGAACTGCGCGAGCGCATAAGCGTTCGACAGCATCTCGAAACCGGCCTTCAGGAACGGATCAGCCGGCTTTTCGGCCTGGTTGTTGACCGGCAGCTGCCCGAGCGTGGCGTTCATCTTGCTCTGGGCTTCCGGCGAAGCGAGGTAGGCGAGGAACTTCTTCGCATCTTCCTTGTTCTTCGCGCCCGACGGGATGTGGAAGGTGTCGGTCGGAGCCTCTTCAGACATCGGGATGCCCGCTGTGATTTCCGGGAACTGCATGAAGCCGATCTGGTCTTCCTTCAACCCGCCGTCCTTCATCGTGGCCACGGCGAAGTTGCCCATCAGATACATGGCCGCCTGGCCCTGGACCATCTGCGGGATGGCATCCTGCCAGTCGATCGCGGCATGGTTCTCGTTGAAGTATCCGGCCTTGACCAGCTCGCCCCACTTCTCGAACACGGCCTTCACGCGCGGATCCGTATAAGGAACCTTGCCGGAGGTCACGTCCATGTGGAACTCATAGCCGTTGACGCGCAGGTTCAGATAGTCGAACCAGCCGCCCGTCGGCCACAGCGCCTTGGTGCCGATGGTGATCGGGGTAACGCCGGCAGACTTCAGCTTTTCGCAAGCAGCAAGAAATTCCGTCCAGTTCTTCGGCGGCTCGATGCCCTGTTCGGCGAAGATGTCCTTACGATAGTAGATACCCCACTGGTAGTAGGTGTAGGGAACGCCCCATTTCTTGCCGTCGATGGTCATGGAGGCGGAAGCCGACTTCAGCTGGTCGTTCAGGCCATTGGCCTCCCAGACATCCGAAACGTCTTCGAACAGACCTGCCTTGACGAAGGGCTCCATGCGGTTGCCGGCATACCATGCGGCAACATCGGGAGCGTCAGCGGTCAGGAAGTTGCGGATGGCAGATTTGTAGCCTTCGTGGTCGAAGTTGTTCCACTTGACCGTGATATCGGGGTTGGCCTTCTGGAAATCAGCGATCAACTCTTCCATCGCCTTCTTCGGCGCCGGATCCGATTGGTCGGAATTGAGAACGATTTCACCGGCAAACGCGGTGGAAGACAGAAGGGCAGCACCCAGAGCAATGCTGCTCAGGCTTTTGAAAAAGGTCATGTTTTCCTCCCTATGACCGTTACGCAGTCCATATGCGGAGCTTGTGGCCCCGGATCCCACCGGAATTGTCAGCTCATCTTGATCATCCGACTCAAACCCGTAATAATCCACCGAGTTTCGGCCTAAGTTTTCCGGGATCCTAAGATTTGGAACCATTAGAGACAGTGCTTCGCGATGAATCCGTTCCTGTTCATCCCGATCACGATCCGCGCCATCCCCTGGTTGTCTTCGGCGACCACCGCTTTTGCGCCGGCGAAAGCATGACAGTGCACAAGATGGCCGGGCCGCACATGCACAGCCAGATCGAGCTGAACTTCGTGCTGACAGGCGCCATGACCTATTGGTTCGATGGCCGTGAACTGACCGTCGATGAGGGCAGGCTCTGCCTCTTCTGGGGTATGATTCCGCATCAGGTCATCGACCGGCGGGAGGGCACTCAGTTCATCTGCCTCTATGTACCCATGTCTGTTTTCCTTGGTCTGGCCAACCTCAACCGGTTTCGCGACGCAGTCTTCCGGGGCGCCATGATCGAGGCCTTGGAGATCCGCTCTTATGATCGGGACATTTTCGAGCGCTGGCGCCAGGAACTGCTCGCTGGCGATCCCGACCTGATGGAGATCGTCCGCAACGAGTTGACCGCGCGTGTGCTCAGGATCGAACGGGAAGGCTGGCGCGATCTGCGCGAAGAAGGGTCGGCAATTGCCAATTTCAGTACCAATGAAAGCGAGCGCGTCGAGCATATCGAACGCATGCTGCGCTTCATCGCTGAACACGCATTGGAAGAGATTTCGTCAGAGGATGTCGGGCGCGATGTGGGCCTGCATCCGAATTACGCGATGGCGATCTTCAAGCGGGCCGTTGGGCACACCATCAACCAGGCAATCGTCCGCCATCGTCTCGATACCGCGCAATCGCTGCTGATTTCGACCGACCTGTCGATTACAGACGTGGCCTTCGAGAGTGGATTCGGTTCGGCCTCTCGCTTTTATGAGGCCTTTGCCGGTCGCTTCCGGGAAAAGCCGAAGGCCTTCCGCCGACGCATGCGATCGAAGGGGCTTCCGCCGACCTGAATAGCATTTGCATCAACGATCGGCGATCGCGGATAGTCTCGGCATGGGGACACCCGGGCACCAGTCGCGGAAACCGATGATGCGACGAACGATCTTTTCCGGATGATGTCCGGCAATGTCTCGCAGCCGGTGGTCGAGATAGGGATTGCCGAACCGCTCCAGCGTCGTTTCAACATAGGCCTCGGCCTCATCACCCAGTTCATGCATCCGGAAACCGGGCACCACCTCGTTGCGATAGATCTGCTGGAGTTCCGCGCGGATCGCCGTGTCGGCAAGGATGTCCTTGACGCACTCCGCCTCGGGTCGCCCTTCTCTCATCCAGCGATCCGCAAGAACCGTGTGGCCGAGATTGAGAATATGCAACTTCAGCCTCTCGTAGGGTGTCAGATCAGCGACCACCTTGATGCAAGGATGTTCGCACGGAAGGATGAGGCCAGTCTGCCGCTCGATCGCCCAGATCGCGTAGGGCTCGGCAATCGCACCCGCCGGCTCGATCGGCTCGGACACGATGCGATCGACGAGTGTGTTGCCCCAGACGACCCGCTTCGTCAGCCAGGAAATAAATGCCTCGTCAGGCGTGTGACGGCCAGCAAGATCGACGACGAGACGCTGAAGCACTTCGCCATTCCGCGAAATCAGTTCGCAGGGCAGAATTGTCAACGGCATGCCGCCGCCGCGAAAGCGCGCGTGGAGGAGCGCCAGAAGCTTCATCGGGAAGGAACGCGGAACGCCGTTGACGCCGTCTCCATCGACAAGCGCATACCCCATGTCGCCTGTATTGCTGAGCACGACCCTCGCCTCTTCGACAAAGATCCGGGTGACTTCGTCCCAGTCCTTTGCTGTGGACAGCGATCGGGTTACCGACCGTACGCGCAGCGCCCGCTCAACCGGCGTTCCACCTTCGAGGCCCCGGATAATCACCGGGTACCCCTCCGGCGCAGAGATCGCGCCTATCCGCCCCGCCCGCGTGGGGTCGCCGCTTGTCTGGACCACGGTGATCGACCCGATTGCATGTCCTGACTCCATCGCCTCGCTGACGAAGAGGTCGGCATGCGCCTGAAGAAACCGGCTCGTGCCGAATTGCAGGATGGGCGTGCTCATGGCTCAGACGGTCTCCTGTATGGATTGCAACAGCGTCTCGCGTGCCGACTTGAGATGTTGACGGCAGGCCTTTTCGACTTTCGCTGGATCGCGGGAAAACAGCGCCTGGATGTAATCGAGATGCTCTTCCAGCGCCCGCTGGTTTCGGGCCCGCGCATTCGTCTTGTTCCACTGGTAGTGATAGTGAAAGACGATCGTGATGATGTCGTAGAAGTCGATGATGAAGCGGTTGCTCGATGCTTTCTGGACGAGCAGGTGGAAGCGCTCGTCCAGCTCCGAGAAGTCCATGTAGCGATTGTCGATATCGGCAAGCAGTGCATGATGTTGCGCTTCGACCAGCCGAAGCTCGGCCCAAGCCGGGTGATCCTCGGCCAGATGGACGAAACTCGCCGCCGAGCGGAGCTCGAACATTTCGCGCACTTCTGTCAGTTCCAACGCAAATTCTCGGGTAAAGCCCTTGAGCACCCAATGGCTGTTCGGCCGCTTCTCGATGAGCCCGAAACGACTGAAGCGAATGAGAAATTCCCGCACGCTCGTGGTACCGATGCCGATTTCACGGGCAAGTTCCAGCTCGTTGATCTGCATGCCCGGCTGTGCGCCGCCGGCGAGGATGCGGCGCATGAAACTGCGCTCGATGATCTCGGAGAGTGAACTCGTTTCCTCATCGGGAAAATAGTCAGACCCGATCGGCCGACGCAGTACGGTCTTGGAGCGCTTGTCCCAGGCGACGAGCCCCGCTTCGCCGAGCCGGGTGAGCACCGTGCGTACGGTCGTGCGGCTCACGCTCAACAGACCACAGAGCTCCGGTTCCGAGGGAAGCGTATCCGTCTCCTCGATCAGCTTCAGCGTGCGATTATAGGCGTCCTTGAAGACGGTGTTCTGCTTGGCCATGGATCTGCCTGGGTTGATGTGATGCGGGGCTTTGGCCCTTCGCCTCTTGGCGCAAGACGCGAGCCCGCGCAATACCGCCGATTGCGGTGGCCTTTCCTTCTCTGCTCTCGGGTTTTCGCCCTCCCGCTCCCTGCTGGAGCAAATTGTTCTTTATCGATAGCATACCCATTGACGAGAAACTGTCTATTGCCGATAAAAGACAAAACACAGGATCCGGTGCAGCCGGACACATGGGAGAAACATCAGGTGTCGAAACCAGCCTGCATCCTGCTGTCGCAGGACGACAATGTCGCCGTGACCACCGTTGCAATCGAGGCGGGGCACGTGCTGCCCGGCGGCGCGCCGGCAGCGGCAAAGATTGATCCCGGCCACAAGGTTGCGGTGAGAGCCATTCGCAAGGGCGAACCTGTCGTCAAATATGCCCAGGCGATCGGCCGTGCCACCACGGACATTGCCGCAGGCGAGCATGTCCATTCCCACAATCTCGCCTTCGATGAAGATCGCCTGTCCGTCACCGGGCTCGCCCAGCCCGAAAACGCAACCGCAGCCGACAAGGGCCGCACCTTCCTGGGCTATCGCCGCGCCGACGGCCGTGCCGCGACCCGCAACTATATCGGCATCATCGCCAGCGTAAACTGTTCCACCACGGTCTGCCGCGCGATCGCGGAAGCCGCCAACCGCACCATCCTGCCGCATTACGAGGGCATCGACGGCTTCGTGCCGATTGTCCACGATCAGGGCTGTGGCATGAGCTCGACCGGCGACGGCATGCGCACGCTGCATCGAACGATAGCCGGCTACACGAGGCATGTGAATTTCGGCGGCGTGCTGATGGTCGGTCTTGGCTGCGAGGTCAATCAGCTGACGCTATACGGCCAGAGCGGCGCCGGAGCCTCCAAGCGCCACTTCAACATCCAGGACGCCGGCGGATCCCGTCGCGCGGTCGAGAACGCGCTTTCGATCCTCAAAGAGATCGCAGCCGAGGTCGGTACGATGCGCCGCGAACCGATTTCCGTCAGCGAGATTATCGTGGGACTGCAATGCGGCGGGTCGGACGGTCTGTCCGGCATCACAGCCAACCCGGCCCTCGGCGTGGCTGTCGATATCCTGGCCGGTGCCGGCGGCACGGCCATCCTGTCGGAGACCTCGGAGATCTATGGCGCCGAACACTTGCTGAGAAGCCGTGCGGTCAACGAGCAGGTCGCGGTCAAGCTGGACGGGCTGATCTCCTGGTGGGAGGCCTATGTCGCCCAGCACGGCGCCTCGCTGGACAACAACCCCTCTCCCGGCAACAAGAAGGGCGGCCTCACCACCATTCTCGAAAAATCGCTCGGGGCCGTCGCCAAGGGTGGGCGCTCGCCGCTGACAGCCGTCTACAACTACGCTGAACGCGTCACCGAACATGGCCTCGTCTTCATGGACACTCCCGGCTACGACCCGGTCTCCGCGACCGGCCAGGTGGCAGGGGGCGCCAATGTGATTGCCTTCACCACAGGCCGCGGCTCCTGTTTCGGCTCACGCCCCGTGCCTTCGATCAAGCTGACGAGCAACACCGCGCTCTATAAATCGATGGAAGAGGACATGGACATCGACTGCGGCGTCATCGCCACGGGTGACGCCAGCGTCGCGGGCCTCGGCCGGAACATCTTCGACCTGATCATCGACACAGCCTCGGGCCAGAAGACCAAGAGCGAACTCTTCGGCTATGGCGACAACGAATTCGTGCCGTGGCACCTGGGTGCCACGCTCTGACCTCGACAACTGGGATCCGGAAATCAGCATGAAAACGAGACGCATCGGCAAGACTGCCCTCGAAGTGACAGAATACTCCTTCGGCACGGCACCGCTTGGCGGCCTCTACCGGCCCTGCCCCCGAGATACTGGCATCGCGACTCTGCAAGCGGCCTGGGATCATGGCATCCGCTATTTCGACACCGCTCCGCATTACGGTTTCGGCCAGGCGGAGCGTTATGTCGGCGACTTCCTGCGCGACAAGCCGGAGGACAGCTATGTGCTGTCCACCAAGGTCGGCCGCCTCCTGGCACCGGTGCCGAAGGACCAGATTCCGAATGTCGGTTTCGTCGATCCTCTGCCCTTCAAGCTGGTCTATGATTACAGCTATGACGGCATCATGCGCTCGGTCGATTTCAGCTACGCCCGGCTCGGCCTGAACCGCATCGACATTCTCTATGTCCACGACATCGGCGTCTATACCCACGGCCGCGAAGCCAACGACCGCTACGTGAAGCAATTGCGAGACGGTGGCTACAAGGCCCTCGACCAGCTGAAATCCTCAGGTGCAATCAAGGCCTTCGGCCTCGGCGTCAACGAGGTGCCGGCCTGCCTCGAAATGATGGCCGACATTGACATCGATGTCATCCTGATGGCGGGCCGCTATTCGCTGCTCGATCGCTCCGCCGTCGAAGAACTGCTGCCGCTCTGCGAGAAGCGCGGCACGTCGATCACGGCTGGCGGTGTATTCAACTCCGGCATCCTGGCGACGGGCGCGGTTCCGGGCGCCCATTTCGATTACGCCCCGGCAACGGACGAGGTCCTCGCCAAGGTGCGCGCCATGGAGGAACTTGCAGCAAACGCCGGCAAGCCGCTTGCCCAGTTTGCGCTGCAGTTTCCGCTGCATCATCCGGCCGTTGCCTCCGTCATCATCGGTACGGCAAAGCCGGAAAGCCTTGATCGCAACATGGCATTGACGACCGAAGAACTGCCGGGATCCGCCTTTGCCCCGTTCGAAACCCACACTCTCGTTGCACCGCCGCTCGGCGATGCCGCTGTCAGAGAATAGGAGCGCGCCATGTTGAAGGGCATCCATCCCCTGCTCGGACCCGACCTGCTGCATGCCATCGCGACCATGGGCCATGGAGACGAGATCGTGATTGCCGACGGCAATTTTCCGGCAAGCACCATGGGGCCGCCGGTAATCCGCGCCGATGGCGTCGGCGCCGTGGAGATCCTGGAGGCAATCCTTGCCCACATGCCGCTCGACCAGTTCGTCGAGGATGCGGCCTGGCGCATGCAGGTCGTCGGCGATCCGCATGCGGTACCGGAGATCTGCGCCGAATTCCAGGCGATGATCACGAAACTGGCCGGCGACGTACAGCTGGAAAGTCTTGAGCGCTTCGCCTTTTACCAGCGCGCACAAACGGCGGCCTACATCGTCGCGACCACGGAATTACGGATCTACGGCAACGTCATCCTGAAGAAGGGCGTCGTGTATCCCGAAGAAATTCACCGGGTCTGATAGAAGCGCGGAATACCCTGAAAACAAGGGCGAAAGGGCTTCGGAGGAGACCATTTTTGTCCGCTTGCATTCTCCAGAATGCTGGAGTAGCGTGCCTCGATAAAATGTTTTTTATCGATAAAGATCTACCTGGTTGCGTGCTGCGGGTTGATCTCACCGGAGGAACAGGACGCGTTGAGAGGAGAACCACAATGACCATTCTGAAGAGCATGACTCGCCGCGCCCTGATGGGGATCGCCGGCGCTGCAATGATGACGTCGATGATGCCGGCCGCATCCTTCGCCCAGGACGTAACCATTCCGATCATCGTCAAGGACACCACGTCCTTCTACTGGCAGATCGTGCTCGCCGGCGCTCGCCAGGCCGGCAAGGACCTTGGCGTGAGCGTGCCTGAACTCGGCGCCCAGTCGGAGTCCGACATCAACGGTCAGATCAGCATCCTGGAGAATGCAGTGGCTGGCAGCCCTGCAGCTGTCGTCATCTCGCCAACCGAATTCAAGGCACTCGGCAAGCCGATCGACGAAGCTGCCAAGTCGGTTCCGATCATCGGCATCGATTCCGGTGCGGATTCCGAGGCATTCACCTCGTTCTTGACCACCGACAACGTTCAGGGCGGCCGCATCGCGGCTGACGGCCTGGCAGCAGCAATCAAAGAAGCAACCGGCAAGGAGGAAGGCGAAGTCGCCATCATCACCAGTCTGCCGGGCGTCGGTTCGCTCGACCAGCGCCGTGAAGGCTTCCTCGACCAGATGAAGACGAAGTATCCGGGCATCACGATCGTCGTCGACCGCTTCGCCGATGGTCAGGCTACAACCGGCCTCAACATGATGACCGACTTGATCACCGCAAACCCGAATATCGTTGGCGTCTTCGCCTCGAACCTGATCATGGCACAGGGCGTCGGCCAGGCGATCGCCGAAAACAAGCTCGGCGACAAGATCAAGGTCATCGGCTTCGACTCGGATGAAAAGACCGTCGGCTTCCTCAAGGAAGGCGTTCTCGCCGGCCTCGTTGTCCAGGATCCCTACCGCATGGGCTACGACGGCGTGAAGACGGCGCTCGCGGTGTCCAAGGGCGAAAAGGTCGAGACCTTCGTCGACACCGGCGCAAATCTCGTGACCCAGGCCAATATGGCTGAGCCCAAGATGGATGCCCTTCTGAACCCGAAGGTCAACTGATCGAACTGCCGGCACGCGCGGCGTCCGTCGCGCGTGCCGGACCGGAAACGGCGGGCGCGGGAGGCGTCGGCCGCTTTCCCTGACTTGAGGGAGGAATGGACATGACTTCGCTGCACGATGTGAGCCACCGGCACGACGACCAGCCGGAACTGCGGGAGACCGATCGCATCCCGCCGGGAACGCCGATCCTCGAACTCGTCGGCCTGCAGAAGAAGTATGGCGCCGTGGAGGCGCTTAAGCCCGCAACGATCAGCTTCCTGGCCGGTGAAATCCATGCCATCGTCGGCGAAAACGGAGCCGGGAAATCCACCCTCATCAAGCTTTTGACCGGTGTCATCCCGCGCACATCAGGCGAGATACGCTGGTGCGGCAAGAACGTGGCGCTGGCGACACCCAATGAAGCGATCAATCGCGGCATCAACGCCGTGCATCAGGAGGTCGTGCTTTGCGCGCACCTGACGGTTGCCGCGAACATGTTCCTGGGCGACGAAATTTCCTCAGGCGGCATCATGCGCCAACGGGCCATGACGACCGCTGCCCAGAACGTGCTCGACGACCTCGGTTTCAATCTTCCTGCCGGCGAGATCCTCGGCAATCTGACGATCGGCCAGCAGCAACTGGTCGCTACGGCCCGAGCCGCGATGCGCGGGATCCGTTTCCTGATCTTCGACGAGCCGACGGCTTACCTCACTCGGCAGGAATCGGCCCAGCTCTTCCGCCTCATCCGGCGCCTGCAGTCGGAAGGCGTGACAATCGTCTATATCAGCCATCGCATGGAAGAGGTCTTCGAACTCGCTGACCGCGTCTCGGTTCTGCGCGACGGCACCCATGTCGGCACACGCCTGATTGGCGAGACCGACGATGCCGAACTCATTTCGCTGATGATCAACCGCTCGATCGAGCAGATCTACCACAAGGAAAAGCTGCCGATCGGCGAGACCATTCTCGAAACGAAGGGTCTTTCCGGTCCCGGTTTTTCGGATGTC
This sequence comes from Peteryoungia algae, assembly GCF_030369675.1. Lineage (NCBI taxonomy): Bacteria > Pseudomonadati > Pseudomonadota > Alphaproteobacteria > Hyphomicrobiales > Rhizobiaceae > Peteryoungia > Peteryoungia algae. Next base: position 3,014,502 of record NZ_CP128477.1, read on the forward strand.
TCGCTGTCGGTCCGCTCGGGCGAGATCGTCGGCCTCTACGGACTGATCGGCGCCGGCCGCAGTGAATTTGCACTCGGCCTCTATGGCCGCCACAAATGCAGCGCCGGCGATGTCTTCTGGGACGGCAAGAAGGTCGTCATCGCCACCGAGCGCAAGGCAATGGATCTCGGAATTGCGCTCGCACCAGAAAGCCGGCGCGACCAGGGTCTTTGCCTCAATCTGCCGATCGGCCTCAACATCAACCTGCCGGTCTTCGGTCGCTTGAGCCGGGGCCTCACCATCAGTCGAAAGCTTGAAGCGGGGAATGCCGACAAGCAAATCGATGACCTCATGATCAAGACCCCGACCCGGGCTGTACTCGCCTCGGCCATGTCGGGCGGCAATCAGCAGAAGATCGTCATCGGCAAATGGTTGAGCCATGGCGCGCGCCTCTTCATCTTCGACGAGCCCACCGTGGGCGTCGATGTCGGCACCAAGGCGGAAATCTACCGCCTTTTCGCCGAGCTCCTGAAGCAGGGCGCCGGCATTATCCTGATCTCGTCATACCTGCCGGAGGTCTACGAGCTGGCAGACCGTCTGCACGTGTTCCGCCAGGGCAGGCTGGTGGCGAGCCACGACTATCGAAGCGCATCGCATGAAGACGTGCTGACAGAGGCGATCGGCGTCTGAGACGAGATCCCCGCAAACAACGACACGAAAAGACGACTGGGAGGACAATGATGAGCACCGACACTACAGAGACCAAGGTCGCGCCGAAGAGGGGCATGAGCATCCTTTTCAGCCTCACTCTGCTTGGGCTCCTGCTCTTCCTGTGGCTGCTTCTCGGCTTTGCGACCAACAGCTTCTGGACCCCGAACAACATCAGCAATCTGCTGCGCCAGGGTTCGATGACGGCGATCCTTGCCGTCGGGCAGACATTCGTCATCATCACAGCCGGCATCGACCTTTCGGTCGGTGCCGTCGTCGGCTTTGCCAGTGTCATTTTGGCCTGGCTCCTGGCAGCCGGTCTGCCTGTCTGGCTTGCGATCATCTTGACGCTCCTGATGGGTGCCGCGATCGGCAGCTTCCACGCCTTTGGCATCGTCCGCATGGGTCTGCCGGCCTTCATCATCACGCTGGCCACACTCACTTCGCTGCGCGGTATCGGTCTTTTGATCACCAACGGTTCGACCATCTCGATCTCCAACGACGCCTTCACGAACTTCGCTCGCGCCGATTTCCTCGGCGTACCCAGCCTGTTCTGGATGGTCATCGTCGTTGCCGTGCCTGCCTATATCTTCCTGCACCTGAGCCGCTGGGGACGCTATCTCTTTGCGGTCGGCTCCAACGGTGAAGCGGCCCGCCTCTCGGGCGTCAACGTCAACCGCACGATCTACATGGCTTATATCCTGTCCTCGACCTGCGCGGCCTTTGTCGGCATCCTGCTGGCCTCGCGCATCGGGATCGGCAACGCCACCCAGGCGGAAGGCTGGGAATTGCAGGCGATCGCATCTTCGGTTATCGGCGGTACCAGCCTCTTCGGCGCCGTCGGTTCGGTGCAGGGTCCACTGCTCGGCGCCTTCATTCTGGCGACGATCAACAACGGCGCCAACCTGATGAACGTCAACTCCTTCTGGCAGCGCATCATCACCGGTGCCCTGATTATCCTGATCGTCTACTTCGACCAGCTCCGCCGCCGTGGCAGCCGCTGAGAGTTTCCCAAGGTGGGGGTGCCGCGAATGGCATCCCCTTTTTTTGTCAAGATCTTGCCGGGCAGCCGAAAGGAACCAACATGAAGGCCGCATTGTGTGTCGAACCGGGCCGTCTCGAAATCGTCGATCGCGATCCGGCGCCGCGTCCAGGAGCGGGTGAAGCTCGCATCGCCATCAGCCATGTCGGTATATGCGGCACCGACTACCACATCTTCGAGGGCAAGCACCCCTTCCTCGAATACCCGCGCGTGATGGGCCACGAGATCTCGGCCACCATCGTGGAGGCTGGCGAAGGGGTCGACCTGCCGGCCGGCATGAAGGTCATCGTCAACCCCTACATCGCCTGTGGCACCTGCATCGCCTGCCGCAAGGAAAAACCCAACTGCTGCACGAACATTCGTGTGCTGGGCGTGCATGGCGATGGCGCCATGTGCGAGGAGATCACGGTGCCGTCGGGCAATCTCTATCCGGCAGGCGATCTTTCACCGGAAGCCGCCGCCACGGTCGAATTCCTGGCGATCGGCGCCCATGCCGTCCGCCGATCCATGGCCCCCTCGGGCTCACGGGCGCTGGTGATCGGCGCCGGCCCCATCGGACTTGGCACGGCGATCTTCGCGCGCATAGCTGGCCACGCGGTGACCCTGCTCGATACCAGCCAGGAACGCCTGAAAATGGCAGCCGATCGCCTCGGCTTCTCGACAGGACTGCTGGCCGATGAGGGCCTGGAAGCTTCGGTCGAGGAACTCACCGGGGGAGACGGCTTCGACGTTGTCTTTGACGCTACGGGCTATCGACCCTCGATGGAACGCGCCTTCCGCTTCGTTGCCCATGGGGGAAGCCTCGTGCTCGTCAGCGTCGTGAAGGAGGACATCACCTTCTCCGATCCGGAATTTCACAAACGCGAGATGATGCTGATTGGCAGCCGCAACGCGACCCGCATCGACTTCGATCACGTCCGCAAGTCCATCGCCGAAGGACGTGTGCCGATCGACCAGTTGATCACGCACCGCACGACCATGGCGGATCTCGCAACGGATCTGCCGCGCTGGGCGCGCGAGAAATCGGGCCTGATCAAGGCTCTCATCAAGATCGGCTGATCGCCGAGACGCAAGAAAGGGCCCGCAGCTTCGCCGGGGCCCTTCGCATTTGCTGTGCCTGCATTAGGCCTTCTGCAGGAAGGCGGTGATCGCATCGACCTCGCCTTGCGAGATCTCGTGCCCGCCGTGATGCAGGAAAGTCTCGACCCGAGCGCCTTGCGCCCCGAAGTAGGCCGTCAGACGCTCGGTGAGCGGCAACGGGCAAATCGGATCGCGCTGGCCGGCAGTGATCAATACCGAAAGTGATGCGAGCCGCGGCTGCGCCGGCGGATTGAACGGGATCAGCGGATGCATCAGCACCGCCCGATCGAAGAGATCGGGAGCTTCGAACAAGACGGAAGCCAGGATATTCGCCCCGTTCGAGTAACCAAGCCCGTAGATCGGGCGATCCGGGTTGTTCTCCTTGTGGGAGCGGATGAAGGCGGCCATCTGGCTGGTCCTCTGGGCGAGGTCGGCCATGTCGTATACGCCTTCGCCGGCCCGCTTGAAGAAGCGGGCAGCCCCGTATTCGGAGACGTCACCGCGCGGCGAGACGATGCCGGCCTCTGGCAGGATCCGGTTCACGAAGCCCGGAAACTGATGTTCGTCTCCGCCGGTACCATGAAAGGTGAAGACCAGCGGTGCAGCACCCTGCGGGGCCTGGGAATGATGGATATAGCTGTCGATTGCCATGATGGTTCCTCCACAAGAGGGGACAATGCCTTCAAGTTCAGGCATCGCCCCCCTCTGTGCGATTAGTCCTGGATCGGGGGCAGTTGCGCTTCGATCTGCGAGCGATACTGCTGGTAGCGGGTCGGCAGCTTCAACGCCTCACCGAGATGAGCGGTGTCTTCGTCTCGGTTGAAACCGGGTTCATTCGTGGCGATCTCGAACAGCACGCCGCCCGGCGTGCGGAAGTAGATCGCCCAGAAGTAGTCGCGGTCGATGACAGGTGTGACCTGGTAGCCCGTGTCGAGAAGCGCCTTGCGGACTTCGAGCTGTGCCGCACGGTCTTCGACCGCAAAGGCAACGTGGTGGACCGAACCCGCACCCTGCATGGCACGCGATGCACCCGGCAGGACTTCGAGATCGATATAGTCGGCGCCATTGCCGCCTGGAACCGCGTAGCGAATGAAATCGCCCTGGTTGTCAACCGGCTGATAGCCCATGAACTTCAGGAGTTCGCCGGTGGCACCTTCATCGCGCAACCGCATGGTCACACCCCGGAAGCCATGGATCCCTTCGGAAATCCCGACCGGACCGGCAAACGGCACACGGCTGTCACCATCGACTTCCGCAAGCGCAAAACCGTCGCCATCGGGCCCGGCAAAACGCAGACGATTCTCACCGAAGAGGGAGTAGGCACCGAGGTCCTTCACGCCTTCCTTCGACAATCTTTCTTGCCAGAAGCCGAGCGTGCCCTTCGGTACGGAGAACACCGTTTCCGAAACTTCACCGGCACCGCGACCACCCTTGCCCATATTGGCAAAGGGGAAATAGGTCATGACCGACCCGGCATTGCCGACTTCGTCGCCATAATAGAGATGGTAGACATCGGGAGCATCGAAGTTGACGGTCTTCTTGACCCGGCGCAAACCGAGGGTCTTTGTGAAGAAGCTGTTGTTTTCCTGGGCATCCGCAGCCATCGAGGTAACGTGATGCAGGCCTTTGATCTGGGTAAGCATGGCTGATCCTTTCCCGGCACTCACGCCGGTCTTGTTCTGTTGGATCGAATATAGGTCATGGCTTTCTGCATGATAATGTCTGTAATATTGCGAATATTGTTACATTTGGAGCAACAATCACATGGGCGAAGTCGAGGCGATCCGGACGTTCCTGGCGGTCGCACAGCATAGCAGCTTCAGTGCGGCTGCGCGCCTTCTCGGCATGACAGCGGCTTCGGTTACCCGGACCATCTCCGCACTGGAGGAACAGCTGGGCGTTCAGCTTCTGCTGCGAACCACGCGGAAAGTTTCGCTGACCTCGGCCGGCGCCGCCTATGCCGCCCGCGTCGCCCCACTGGTTGAGGGACTTGCCCGGGCGGCGGAGGAAACGCGGGATCTGCAAAAGGTGACTGCCGGCTCGATCCGCGTATCGGCGCCGATGTCGCTTGGCCTGAAGGTATTGCCGACCGTGTTGTCACAGTTCGCGATCATTCATCCGAAGACGAGTGTCGCAATTGAACTCTCGGACCGTTTCGTCGACATCCTCGATGAGAACTACGACCTGGCGATCCGGATCTCGGGGCCCCCGACCGACAAGTCGACGATCTGGCGCAAGATCCGTCCCGTGCCCCGTCTTCTCGTGGCCTCACCATCCTATCTCGCGAAACACGGCACACCGAAGCTTCCCGAAGACCTCGCGACACTCGAATGCCTGAGCTACCACGACCATTCGAAAACCGAGACCTGGGAGCTGAGCAGGCCGGGCCAGACACGAACTGTGGATGCCAGGGGCCGCTTTTCGATCAACAACGGTGATTTTCTCTGCCGCCTGGCCGCCGCCGGGGAGGGAATTGCCTTGCTGCCACGTTTCATTGTCGAGGACGACCTGCGCGCGGGCACCCTGGTCGAGGTCCTGCCGGGGTGGACGACGCCGGAAATCTGGCTGACGCTATACTACCCGCCCTACGAACAGCTCCCCCTGCGGGTCGCGACGTTCTCGGACTTCTTCGAGGCCTTCGTCAAGGAGAGCTGGGACGGCGGCCAGTCCTCCTGATCGGCTTAGCGGTCACGCCGCAAAAACTCGCCGATTTCTTGCGCGATCTTGTCGGTCGCAATCGGGACCTCGACCTTTTTCACGTCTTCGAAAAGCGTCTCGGGAATGGCCGTCTTGCGGGCCTCGGCAAGTCCTTCAAAGAAGCGCGGTGAAAACTCTGGATGCGGCTGATAGGAGAGCCCCCAATCGCCATATCGGATGACCGCATTCTCGCAACTATCCGTCTTGCCGACGACCTCGGCGCCCTCCGGCACGCGGGTCACCTGATCCTGATGCCAGGCGAGCAAGACTTGTTCCTCACCCGTATCGGACCGCTTGTAACGGACCGGGCCGGCGGACCATCCACCCTTGAATTTTTCCACCTCGCCACCGAGCGCCTTCGCCATCACCTGATGACCGAAGCAGATGCCGACCATCGGAACCTTGGCCGCATGCACCTGACGAATGAAATCTTCGAGCCGGCGAATCCACTCGTGGTCCTCGTAGACGCCGAATTTCGATCCCGTCAGCAGCCAGCCATCGACTTCGGTCGGGCTATCCGGAAATTCGCCATCGACCACGAAATAGCGCTTGAAGGTGAAGTCAAACTTGCCCAGCAGAGCAGCGAACATGTCGGCGTAATTGCCGTATTCGCTCGCGAGTTCGGCAGGCGAATGGCCGGTGACGAGGATGCCGATGGTCTTGGCGGTCATGAGATGTTCCTGCAGCATGGCAAAAGAGGGTTTCTCCTCTTGCACTCCGTCAGACTATACCAAATGTTAGTTTGATCAAATTTCAAGAGGGTGAAGGCCCAAATCGAACAATTCCGAAGTTTGGCAACCGACAAGGGCAGGAGAATTTCGTCGAGCATGGCGAGCGAAGAGCGCAAAGTGGAGGAATCGCTGAAGCAGCGGGTTTACCGGACGCTGCGCGCCCGTGTCATGTGCGGCGCCGTTGCCCCCGGTCTGCCGATCACCATCAACGGCGTCGCAGATGATCTGGGAGTCAGCGCCATGCCCGTTCGCGAGGCCCTGCACCGCCTCGTCGCCGACGGCGCGCTGGAATATCTCGACAATCGCCGTGTCCGCGTTCCGGAAATGACGCTATCGAAGTTCGAGGAAATCATCGCCGCCCGCACGGCGCTCGAAACACTCGCGGCAATCCGCGCCTTGCCGCACATCGATTCCAACCGGCTGAAGCGCCTGCAGGAGATCGATGCGATGATCGACGAAGCCTATGGTGCAGATGATCTCCTGCGTTCGACAGAACTCAATTTCCTTTTCCACCGCACCTTGTACGAGCCAGGTGCAAGCGGCGTCCTGCTCGACCTCATGGAGTCGGTCTGGTTGCGTCTTGGCCCGTTCATGCGACTTGCAACGGCAAAGCTTGAGGAAAGCTACCGCATAGACCGCCACGCCGAAGCCTTGACTGCAATCCGCAGGGACGATGCGGAGGCGCTCTCTGCGGCGATCGAGGCCGACATCCAGGATGGTGTCGGCCACCTTGGACGCCATTTCCTGGGCAAGGAAGCGCCACCTTCGGCGTCCTGAGTGAGCCCAGCCGGCTCAAGCACGCTTCCGCAACGTCAGGCGCATCTGCTTTTCGATCTCGACCAGGGCAAAGAAGACCCATCCGAGGGCGAAGATCAGCAACCCTTCGCGCAGGGGCACGCTCTCGGTCCCGAACAACGACTGCATGAAGGGCAGATAGGTGACGGCAAACTGGGCAATGGTCACCGAGATCACGCAAATCCAAACCACCTTCGTGCCACGAACGGCGCGCCAGGTGAGCGAGGTTCCGTAAATATTGCGGATGAAAAAGACGTGGAAGATCTCCATGACGACGAGCGTGTTCATGGCCATCGTCCGGGCAAGCTCGATCGAGTGCCCCTTATCCACCGCATAAAAGAAAACACCGAAGACCGCGGCGGCGAAAAGCAGCGAGACGAGGGCGACGTGCCAGATGAGCTCGCCCGTCAGCAGCGGCTCGTCGCGCCGGCGCGGCGGCCGCCGCATCGTTCCTTCCTCAGATGGCTCGAAGGCGAGGGCGAGGCCGAGCGTGATCGCAGTGACGAGATTGATCCAGAGAATTTGCACAGCGGTCACCGGCAGGGCGAGGCCGACGAAAAGCGCAATCATGATCGTGGTGGCTTCACCGGCATTGGTCGGCAAGGTCCAACTGATCACCTTCTTGATATTGTCGTAGACGGTTCTTCCCTCACGCACGGCAGCGGCAATCGACGCGAAATTGTCATCTGCCAACACGAGTTCCGCGGCCTCCTTGGCCGCCTCACTCCCCTTGACCCCCATGGCGATCCCGGCATCGGCACGCTTGAGCGCCGGCGCATCGTTGACGCCGTCACCGGTCATCGCGACCGTCAACCCTTGTGATTGAAGCGCGGTGACGAGCCGCAACTTGTGCGCCGGCGAAGTGCGGGCAAAGATGTCGGTCTCCATCGCCGCAAGCGCCAGCGTCGCGTCGTCCATGCGGTCGATGTCTGCTCCGGTGAGCACCAGGTCGCTGTTCTTCAGCCCGACCATGCCCGCAATGGCCCGGGCGGTTGCAGCATGGTCGCCGGTGATCATTTTCACCCGGATCCCGGCCAGGTGGCATTCGGTAACGGCAGCGATCGCCTCGGGACGCGGAGGATCGATGAGACCGACGAGACCGATCAGCGTCAACGTGCCGGAGAGTTCATCCTGCGTCAGCGGCTGCTCGTCGTCCGAGGGAGCGCCGGCCGCCACAGCGAGCACGCGCTGTCCCTTGGCTGCGAGGCTTTCCACCATGGTCTCCCAATAGGCCAGGTCGAGGGCCGCAGTCTGGCCGTCCGGCATGCACTGGGCGGCGCAGAGCGCAAAAACTGCCTCCGGCGCTCCCTTCACATGCACATGCCTTCGTCCCTCCTCGTCCTGATGAAGCACAGCCATATACCGGTGCGCCGCATCGAAAGGAATGGCGTCGACACGCGTCCAGCCCACCGCGAACGGATCGCCCCCGTTCCCGGTGATCTTGCCCGCAAGGGCCATCAGTGCCCCTTCCATCGGATCACCTTCGACCTGCCATGCCCCATCGGCCGAGCGCAGGACGGCATCATTGCAGAGGCCCGCCGCACGGGCGAACGCGAGAAGCACGGCATGTTCACGCGGATCCGCATCCGCTTCATTCCAACGGACTGCGCCGCCGGGTGCATACCTGTCACCGTCGACGCGATAGATGTGACGCGCTGCGACCAGGTTCGCCACCATCATTTCATTTCGGGTCAGTGTGCCCGTCTTGTCCGTGCAGATTACCGACACCGAGCCGAGCGTTTCGATTGCCGGCAGACGGCGCACGATCGCGTTTCGGCGGGCCATGGCCTGCACCCCGACGGCGAGCGTGATCGTCATCACGGCTGGCAGGCCCTCAGGAATGGCGGCAACCGAAAGACCGACGATGATCATGAAGAGTTCGGCAAAGGGCAGATGACCGACCACGAGTCCGTAGGCGAGCAACAGTGCCGCAATGATGAGGATAAAGAGCGTCAGCCAGCGCGAGAAAATGTCCATCTGACGCACGAGCGGCGTCGACAGGGTTACGACCCTTTCCAGCATACCACTGATCTTGCCGATTTCTGTTGCCATGCCCGTTGCGACCACAATGCCCCGCCCGGTGCCAGCCGCAACGAGTGTCCCGCTATAGAGCATGGAACTGCGATCACCGAGCGCAGCATCGATTGCAACCGGGTCGGTAGATTTGTCGACCGGAACGGATTCGCCGGTCAGGACGGCCTCTTCGAGCTTGAGGCTACGCGCCTCCAGCAATCTCATATCCGCCGTCACCCGATCGCCCGCCTCGATCAGGACGATATCGCCCGGCACGAGGTCCGAAGCATCGACAGATGTCCGACGGCCGTCCCGCAGCACAGCGGCACGTGGCGCCAGCATACCGCGAATCGCATTCATCGCCTCCTCGGCGCGCCCCTCCTGCAAGAAGCCGACAACCGAGTTGCCGAGCACGACTGCAATGATAACGCCGGTATCGATCCAGTGCTGAAGGAACGCCGTTACAATGGCCGAGGCGATGAGCACATAGATCAATACGTTGTGAAACTGAGAAAGAAAGCGCACCAGTGGGCCTCGGCTCGGTGCCGCGATCAGGCGGTTCGGACCATGAGCCGCAAGTCTGCGCTCCGCCTCTGGCGTTTCGAGTCCGGTGCTTTGCGAACCGATGATCCGAAGGGTTTCGTCCTTCGGCAATGCGTGCACTGCCAGTTCCTCAAGATTGTCTGTCATCTGGGACCCTCTGCGATCAAGCGTGATCTCTCATCCGGTAATGGGAAGAACAGGCCCGAAACACCTGCAGCTGTCTGCACCATATGGCTGCAGACCAAAGCGAACATGTCGATCCAATAGGGACCTCGCCTTGATCTATGACAATTTTACAGTACGGCCGCGCCATCAAAGCACCTCACGCTTTTTGTTGTTGAACCAACCGGGAGATGTGGAAGCACAGGCTCAGGCAAGTCTTGGCGGCTAGAACCGGGTCAAACCGGGTGACTTCCACAAGCCTGCCGGGCGAGACCTTCTGCCGGAACGCTGAAAAGGTTGAGATGCGTCGCCTCGATCGGATGGAATGAAAACCGGTGAAATACTTTTGAGCACATTCGTTTGAAACAAGAGGCCGATAGACATGACGTCGCCCATTTCCCTGCTCAGCCCTGCCCAGATCCGGGCGCTCCCCAATTCGACGGTGAACTCCTGGTCTGACGAGGAGGTGAGCCAGCTTTCGAGCTCGCAGGTCAACGCGCTGACGTCGTCCCAGATATCCGCGCTGCAAACCGAAGCGGTGGCCGGGTTGTCGACGTCACAGCTCAAGGCTATCGCCCCGCGTTCGATCACCGGCCTCACCCTGGACCAGATCACGGCGCTTTCGACAGAAGATGTCTCAAGTCTGGTCTCCACCCAGGTCGCGGCCATGTCGGCGACCCAGCTCGGCGGCTTGAGCACGGAGCAGTCGGAAGCACTGACACCAGCGCAGATCGCCAGACTGACCGCGACCCAGCTCAGCGCCTTCAGCGCCGAAGACCTTGCAACCTTTTCCGCTGAAGACATGGCAGCCATCAATACGGCTGCTCTCCGCGGGCAGTCGCCGGAAAGGATCGCCGGGCTCTCGACAACCCAGATTGCGGCATTGAAATCGACCCAGATCGCCGCATTGAGCCCCGCCCAGATTGCAGCGTTGACGCCTGAGCAGGTCGCAGCCTTCTCGAACACGCAGATTGCGGCGCTCAGCGGAACGCAGGTTGCTGCTCTGACGACCGATCAGCTCGGAGCACTCTCCACGACGCAATTCACGGCGATCAGCGCGCGCGCTGTCGTCGGACTGAGCACAACCCAGATCGCCGCCCTCGGAAACGAGAAGATCGGGGCACTGACGACAGTCCAGATGGCCTCGCTGACATCCCGGCAACTTGCGGCCTTGAGTGTGGAGCAGGTCGCCAGCTTCTCGACCAGTCAGCTCTCGGCCATCAATTCGCGCGCCATTTCGGGACTTTCCACAGATCAGGTTGCGGCCTTGTCACCGACGCAGGTCGCGAGCCTGACAGGCGCGCAGATTTCGGCGCTGACCCGGACGCAGATGTCTGCCTTCAGCGAGGATCAGCTGTCGGCCCTGACCGCGACACAGGTCAGGGCTCTCAGCGCATCCCAGATCACAGCACTGCCGCCAGCGACAGTTGCGGGTTTCACGACGACCCAGATCGCGGCACTCACGCCGAAGACGGTAGCTGGCTTGAATGCCGAGCAACTTGCTGCGATGAGCGTTGATCAGGTGAAAAGCCTCAGCACATCCCAGATCTCCGCCATGACCGCGACACAGGTGGCAAGCCTCTCGACGGCCCAGATTTCTGGCCTTTCGCCCGCCCAGATCGGTGCCTTCAGTTCAGCGGCGGTCACCGGGCTGACGTCTTCGCAGATCTCGTCATTGAGCTTCAACCAGCTGGCGGCCATGTCGACCACCCAGATCTCGGCGCTCAAGGCAACACAGGTAGCAGTCTTCACGCCCGACCAGATCGCAGGATTTACTGCGACGCAGATACGCGGCCTGACCGGCACCCAGATTGCCGCCATGCCGGTCGAAGCGATCGCCAGCTTGTCGGGCGAGCAGATTGCTGCGCTCAGTGTCCGAGCCATGGCCGGCCTCACGGCTGACCAGATCGGCGCGATGTCGATGGATCAGCTGGATGGTCTGAGCACCTCACAGGTCGGAGCCCTGAGTGCCGCTCAGATCAAAGCCATGCCGGCAGAGTTGATCGACGCCATGAGCCCGGCGAAGATCGCTGCCATCAGCACCAAGGCGATCACTGGTCTGACAGCAGAACGCATGGCAGCACTTGGTCCGGACCAGATCGCAGCACTCACGACCAGCCAGATCAAGGCTCTGAAGGCCGAGCAAATCGCCGGATTGACCGCCTTCCAGACGGAAGCGATGTCGAATGGCCAGATTACGGCCCTCACCGCCGCCCAGATTTCCGCGCTTTCTGTGAGCGCAGTCAAGGCTTGGTCACCGTCCCAGATCGCAGCGCTTTCGCCAGCCTCGATCACGGGACTGACGACAGAGCAGATAACCGCGCTCGAAGACAGCCAGATCGACGGCCTCACCGCCGCACAGTTCGCGAGAATGAACGGCCCGCAGATCGGAGCACTGTCCAAAGCCCAGCTGGCAGCATTGCTTCCGGCAGAAATTGCGGCGATTTCGACGAGCGCCATCTCGTCCATCTCCGCCGACAAGATCGACAGCCTGAGCCTCGAACAGATCGCGAGACTGACGACGGGCCAGATCGCCGCCATGAAAAATGAACAGGTCGTCGCCTTCACGCCGACCCAGCTTGCATCGTTGAGTGCAAGCCAGTTGCAAGCCGTCACGACCGCCCAGATCGCGTCGCTCTCTCCGAGCAACATAGCATCGCTGTCGCGTGAGCAGATCGCAGGCCTTTCTGCGCGCACGATTTCCGCCCTGAGCACCGATCAGATCGCCGCCATGTCGGCGGATCAGATCGACGCCATGACGGCGACCCAGATCTCCGGTCTGACTGCCGCCCAGCTTGGCGCCATGCGCAAGTCCGACATCCTCGCGTTTCTGCCGGCAGAGATCGCGGCGATCAATACGAGCGCATTCGCCAGTCTCGACGCTGAAACCATTGCTGCGCTGAACCTCGACCAGGTTGCCGCCTTGACGCCCGCTCAGCTCGGAGCGATGAGCGCGGAACAGGTCGCCGCCCTGACACCGACCCAGGTGGATGCCTTGAGCGCAAAGCAGGTGGCCGGATTTGGCGCAACGCAAGCGGCGGCACTGACGACGGCTTCCCTCGGGGCGATGTCGCCGGAGCAGATCGCCGCATTGAGCGCGTCCGCGATATCAGCGCTTTCGACGAACCAGATCGCCGCGTTGTCAACCAACCAGATCGAAGCGTTGACGACGGCGCAGATGGGCGCATTGACCGGTGCGCAGGTCGCCGCACTGACACCGACCCAGCTTTCCAGCCTGCCAACCGCGAAACTGGCTGCCCTCAGCGCCACCGGGATCGGGGGCATGACTACCCAGCAGATTGCCGCACTGGGAGCCGACCAGATCAGCGCATTGACGGCCAGCCAGATCGCCTCGCTGACACCGGCACAGATCGGCGCCCTCACACCACAACAGGTCACCCTCCTGTCGACAACACAGGTTGGCGCCCTGGGTGCCAACCAGGTCGCCGCGCTGTCAAACGACAGCCTGGCCACCCTCACGAGTGAAAAGATCGCCGCATTGAACGCCAAGGCTATTCCGGGGCTGACCACCGCTCAGATTGCCTCCATGTCGACAACCCAGATCGACAGTCTCAGCCAGACCCAGATTGCCGCACTGACGGCCACGCAGATCGGTGCACTCTCGTCCGCACAGCTGGCGACGCTCTCCAACGCCGAGCTTGCTGCAATCGCACCATCCGCGATCTCGGGCTTGTCGGCCGCCAACATTTCCGGCCTGAGCCAGGAGCAGATCGGGGTGCTGACGGCAGCACAGGTCGGCGCCTTGACCTTCGATCAGTTGAATGCACTGCGGCCGGACCAGCTCGGCGTGATGACCGCAACGCAGATTGGCGCCCTCACGGCAACCCAGATCGCCTCGCTTTCGTCAGGAACCATTTCGGCCCTGTCGGCCACGCAGATCGCAGCCATTTCCACGAAGGCCATTGCCGGCCTGAGCAGTGCGCAAATCGCCACACTGACGGCAAGCCAGATCGACGCGATGACCTCTGTCCAGCTCGGTGCGCTGAGCGCCACCCAGCTGGCCGCCTTTAGCCCGGCCGCCCTCGAAACCTTGTCCTCTGCCGACATTGCGGCATTGTCCCCGAGCGCCATCGGCGGTCTGGCACCGGCGGTCTTCGCAACACTGCAACCCGAACAGATCGCAGCCCTGACCACGGGGCAAGTCGCCGGTCTTACCTATCATCAGCTTCGGGCGATGACCCAGGATCAGGTCGGGGCGCTGACGACGGCACAGATCGGCTCGATGAACGCCATCCAGTTGGCGACGCTTGGAACCGACAAGCTGAACTGGATGTCGACCAGCCAGATTGCGTCCATGGATCCCAAGGCAATCGGTGGCTTGACCGTGTCACAGGTCGGAGCTTTCTCGGCGGACCAGGCGGAAGCCCTGACGGCCGCACAGGTGGCCGGCCTGAATTCGGCGCAGTTGACGGCGCTGGGCGCCACCAACTTCAGAACCTTCTCGACCGATGACATCGCGGCAATCAGCCAGCAGGCGCTTCCCGGCCTGACGGTGAGCCAGATCTCGAACATGACTCCGGCCCAGTTGCGGGCGATCAGCGCGACCCAGTCCAACAATCTGAGCCCTGAACAGATCTCGGCGGTTCTCGCCGCCTATCAGGCCGTTTAATGTCTGCGGGATGAGGTCGGCAAAAGGCCGGCCTCATCTCAGTTTCGAATGGTGAACTGGACCCGGTCTGCCGGGAAACGGGTGACCGCGAATTGGATGGGACGCCCCTCCGGATCGGTGTTCACCGCGTGCGTGACGAGCACGATTGCACCCGGCGTCAATTCCAGATGTGCGACGTCGTCCGGCTCGGCATGCACCGCTGAAATCTCCGTCACGTCGCGCAAGTAGTCATCCACGCCACATGCCGACAGGGCACGGGTGATCGAACCTGTCTCGGCAAAAGTCTTGTCGATGCCGGCGAACCGCTCGGCCGGAAACCACATCGTGGAGCGCGAGACGGCCCGTCCATCCGCTGTTCGGACCCCGTCCAGTCTCAAGACCTCATCTCCCTGCGACAACTGCAAACGCTCGATCAGGTCCGGCGTGGCCACCTCACGCGAGGACGAGAGAAGAATACCCTTGAGATCGCGCGCCTGCTCCCCGATGCCTTGCGTGAAGCGCGTACGCCGGCTGATCGGGAAATCGAACTTGTCGCGCTGGATGATCATGGTGCCCCGGCCCTGTGCCGCACGCACGATCCCCTCCTGCTGCAGGGCGGCTAGCGCCGCCCGCACCGTGTGCCGGTTGACCCCGAATTCCTGTGCCAAGGCGGTTTCGGCCGGCACCATGCCTGTCCTGTCATAAAGACCTGCCAGGATGTTGGCGCGGATCCGATCGGAAATCTGGCGCCACAGGGCAACGCCCTTCTGTCTCTGCATCACTGGAATTGGGCTCCCTGTCACAAGCTTGTCACGACCAGCGACTACTTCTAAAGTAACTTGTATAGTTGTCTACATTACTAGACATTTCGAGGACTGACAATGCACAGAGCCAACGAAATCGAACCCGGTGCACCGGCCAGGCGAAAGCGGATCGTCGATCTGCTGGCCAGGGCCACGCTTGCCGAACTGCAGGATGCCATCGCGACGATCGAACCCGCGCCGGGCTTCACTACGCTGCGCGGTCCGGAAACCGGACTCGTGATGGTCAAGGGTCGCATCGGCGGCGGCGGCGCGCCCTTCAATCTTGGCGAAGCGACCGTGAGCCGGGCAAGCGTGCGGCTCGCCGACGGGCGCATCGGCCACGGCTATCGCCTCGGCACGAACCGGAAGGCAGCGAGCCTCTCGGCCGTGCTCGACGCCCTGGCGCAAGACGAAGCGGCCCTGGCCATGCTGGAGCCCGCACTCTTCGCGCCACTTGAGGCACGCCTCGCAGCGGAGGCCGAACGACTGGAAACCGAGACGGCTGCCACGAAGGTCGATTTCTTCACCATGGTTCGCGGAGAAGACTGATGCTTGAACACACCGAAACCCTGGAGGGCGGCTTCCCCGATGCCGCAACACATGCACAGGAAATCTTTCGCGCCGTCATGGATGCCATGGCCCGGCCCGGGACCCTCGGCCTCGTGCAGGTGCCGGTCGCGCCACCCGCACCGCTTGGCATTGCCGCCGGCGCTCTGCTGCTGACACTCTGCGACCATGACACCCCCATCTGGGTATCATCGACCATTGCGAAATCGGCCCTGCCCGCCTGGATCAGTTTCCATACGGGGGCGAGCCTGACCAGCGACAAATCCGAAACCGGGTTTGCCTTTGTCGAAGCCGGGGCTCCGATTCCTTCGCTCACGCAGTTTTCCCCTGGCACCCAGGAATATCCGGATCGGTCGACAACGCTGGTGATCGAGGTTGCAGCACTCGACGATGGCCAACCGCTGCATCTGACGGGCCCTGGTATCCGCGATACAGCCATGATCGCACCGGAAGGCCTGCCGGAAACCTTCCTGCGGCAATGGAGTGACAATGGCGCAATCTTCCCGCGCGGGGTCGATGTCATCCTCAGCTGCGGCCACCGCTTTATAGCCCTTCCGCGCACCACCAAGATCCGTGAGATGGAGGCCTGAGCCATGTATGTTGCCGTCAAGGGTGGCGAAAAGGCCATCGCCAACGCCCACAAACTGCTCGCAGACCGCCGGCGTGGAGATCGGGCGCTGCCATCCGTCACCATCGACCAGATCGTTGCCCAGCTGGGCCTTGCTGTTGATCGCGTGATGGCCGAAGCGTCGCTCTACGACTGTGCGCTCGCGGCACTGGCCCTCAAGCAGTCGCGCGGCGACATGATCGAGGCAATCTTCCTTCTGCGCGCCTATCGCACGACGCTGCCACGCTTCGGCACCTCGCGTCCGATCGAAACAGGCGGCATGCGCGTGGAGCGCCGTGTCTCCGCCACTTACAAGGATCTGCCCGGCGGACAACTGCTTGGGCCCACCTTCGACTACACCCATCGCCTGCTGGATCCTTCACTGCTTGACGATGATGCCGTGGAGACGGGCGAACAGCGCGAGGGCGGCCTCGAGCATGTCATGCGGGTCTCGGACATTCTCGACGGCGAAGGCCTGATCGAGCCGGACGGCGAGATGCCGGAAGATCACATCGCAGGCGACATAACCCGTGAACCGATGGAATTTCCGATGCCACGCGACCTGCGTCTCCAGGCGCTCGCCCGCGGCGACGAGGGCTTCCTGCTGGCGCTCGGTTATTCGACACAACGCGGCTATGGCCGTTCTCATCCCTTTGTCGGCGAGATCCGCATGGGGCTCGTCGAGGTGGAGTTCGACGTCCCGGAGCTCGGCTTTGCCGTCTCGCTCGGCGAGATCCGGGTGACGGAATGCCAGATGGTCAACCAGTTCAAGGGATCGGCCAAGGCGCCGCCCCAGTTCACCCGCGGATATGGTCTTGTCTTTGGCCAGAGTGAGCGAAAGGCCATGTCCATGTCGCTCGTCGATCGGGCGCTCCGGACGGAGGAATTCGGCGAGGACGTCGTCGCGCCTGCCCAGGACGAAGAATTTGTCATCTCCCATTGCGACAACGTCCAGGCAACCGGCTTTGTCGAACATCTGAAGCTGCCCCACTACGTCGACTTCCAGGCAGAACTCGACCTTGTCCGCCGGATGCGGGCCAAGCACGAGGCCAGCCGCACCGAACAGACTGACCTGAAGGAGGCGGCAGAATGACCGCGCTGGCTACCGAACTCGCCACTTACAATTTCGCCTATCTGGACGAACAGACCAAGCGCATGATCCGCCGCGCGATCCTGAAGGCAATTGCCATTCCCGGGTACCAGGTGCCGTTTGCCAGCCGTGAAATGCCGATGCCCTACGGCTGGGGCACCGGCGGTGTGCAGGTCACCGCTTCGATCATCGGACGCGACGATACGCTCAAGGTCATCGACCAGGGCGCCGACGACACGACGAACGCCGTCTCCATCCGCGCCTTCTTCCAGAAAGTCGCAAATGTCGCCGTGACCACAAAGACGAGTGAAGCGACGATCATCCAGACACGCCACCGCATTCCCGAGGAAAGATTGAAGGAGGGTCAGGTTCTGGTTTACCAGGTCCCGATCCCCGAACCGCTGCGTTTCCTCGAGCCGCGTGAGACCGAGACGCGCAAGATGCATGCGCTTGAAGAATACGGGCTCATGCATGTGAAGCTCTACGAGGACATCGCCAAGCACGGCCGCATCGCCACGACCTACGCCTATCCGGTGAAGGTCGAGGGACGCTACGTCATGGACCCTTCGCCAACACCGAAATTCGACAATCCCAAGATGCACATGTCGGAAGCCCTGCAACTCTTCGGCGCTGGCCGCGAGAAGCGCATCTACGCTGTCCCGCCCTTCACCGACGTCGTCAGCCTCGACTTCGAGGACCATCCCTTCGAGATCCAGACCTTCGACAAGCCCTGTGCGCTCTGCGGCGCCCACAATGTCTATCTCGACGAAGTGGTGCTCGACGACAAGGGTGGCCGAATGTTCGTCTGCTCCGACACCGACCATTGCGAGACGCGCCAGGCCGAGGGCCATGTCGGCGAAATGCTCGCCCAGAACCCAAAGCTCTCCAAGGAGGCCGCGGAATGAGCGACCAGCCGCTTCTGAAAGTTCGCAACCTCTCGAAGTTCTATGGCAAGCGCATAGGCTGCTCGAACGTATCCTTCGACCTGTGGCCGGGCGAAGTGCTGGCCATCGTCGGCGAAAGCGGCTCGGGCAAGACGACCCTTCTGAACTGCCTGTCGACCCGGCTCATGCCAACGACCGGCAGCGTCGACTACCATATGCGCGACGGCCAGTATCGCGAGCTCTACCATATGGGTGAAGCCGAACGTCGCTTCCTGATGCGGACCGACTGGGGCTTCGTGCACCAGAACCCTGCCGACGGACTGCGCATGACGGTCTCCGCCGGCGCCAATGTCGGAGAGCGCCTGATGGCAATCGGTGACCGGCATTATGGAAAGATTCGCCAGACAGCAAGCGAATGGCTGGAGCGGGTGGAGATTTCCATCGACCGCATCGACGACCAGCCGCGCGCCTTCTCCGGCGGCATGCGCCAGCGCCTGCAGATTGCCCGCAATCTCGTGACCGGGCCCCGCCTCGTCTTCATGGACGAGCCGACCGGTGGCCTCGATGTCTCGGTCCAGGCTCGCCTGCTCGATCTCGTCCGCGGCCTCGTCAACGATCTCGGCCTTTCGGCCATCGTGGTCACCCACGATCTCGCCGTGGCCCGACTTCTGTCTCATCGGATGATGGTCATGAAGGATGGCAATGTGATTGAACACGGCCTGACCGACCGCGTCCTCGACGACCCCCGCGAACCCTATACGCAGTTGCTCGTATCCTCGATCCTGCAGGTCTGACGGAGATATTCATGGCCACGCCCCTCATTGTTTCGGAAGTCGCGAAAAGCTTCATCATGCATCTGCGCGGCGGGCTCGTCCTGCCGGTGATCTCCAACGTATCTTTCTCGGTGGCGGCCGGGGAATGCGTCGTGCTCGGCGGCCCCTCGGGCATCGGCAAGAGCTCGATCCTGAAGATGCTCTACGGCAATTATGCCGTCGATCAGGGACAGATCCTGATCAATCACGGCGGCCGCATCGTCGATATCGCGAGTGCCGATCCGCGCATGGTGCTCGAAGTCCGGCGCGGTACACTCGGCTATGTGAGCCAATTCCTGCGCACCGTACCACGCGTCTCGACGCTCGATGTCGTCGCCGAACCGCTTGTCGCACGCGGCACCGCAGTCGAAGAGGCCCGCGAACGCGCAAGCGAACTTCTGGACCGGCTGAATTTGCCGCAGGATCTCTGGCAGCTGCCCCCCTCTACCTTCTCTGGCGGAGAGCAGCAGCGCGTCAACATCGCGCGCGGCTTCATCACCGATCATACCGTGCTGTTGCTGGACGAGCCCACCGCTTCGCTCGATGCCACGAACCGTGCCGTGGTGGTCTCGATGATCCGCGCCAAGAAGGAAGCAGGCGTTGCCCTGCTCGGCATCTTCCACGACGAGGAAGTCCGCGAAGCGGTTGCTGACCGGATCCTCGACGTCATGCAGTTTTCGCCCCGCAAGGCTGCAGCATGACGAAAAAGCTCGGGATTGAACCCCTCGTCCACGAGACCGCTCGGGTCATCAATTCGACGCTCGGCCGCTACACTGAAGTCGCCGATCGCTGCCGCCTCGATGAGGTGGAGATGGGCGACTATTCCTACATCATGCAGGATGGCTCCATCTGGTGCGCGACGGTCGGGAAGTTCGCCAATATCGCGGCGGCCGTACGTATCAACGCCACCAACCACCCGACCTGGCGCCCGACGCTGCATCATTTCACCTATCGCGCTGCCGACTATTTTGATGGTGCGGAAAACGATCACGACTTCTTCGCCTGGCGTCGGGGAAACCGCGTGGTGATCGGACACGACGTCTGGATCGGCCATGGTGCGACAATTCTCCCCGGCGTCAACGTCGGTGACGGCGCGGTGGTCGGCGCAGGTGCCGTCGTCTCACGCGATGTGGCCCCCTACACCATCGTCGGCGGTGTTCCGGCAAAGCTGATCCGCGAACGGTTTCCCGGACCGGTTGCCGAACGCATGCGGGCACTCGCCTGGTGGGACTGGGATCATGACCGGCTGTTCGCTGCACTCGACGATTTTCGTCACATGGACACAGAAACCTTTATCGAAAAACACCGATAATACCATTATTTTCAAGCGGTTATACGGTTTAACAAATCCTACACAAATCTGACATTCCGGCTTCACGGGCCACCGCTAATGCATTCCCAGCACCGCAATTAATGACGGCGAAGGAAAGACGATGCTTTTCAGGCTGGACAACCTCACCCGCCAGTTCGGGACCAACAAGGCCGTGGACTCGGTGACTCTGGAGATTCCGGCCGGCCAGATGGTTGGCGTGATCGGACGTTCGGGTGCCGGAAAGTCGACGCTGCTGCGCATGATCAACCGCCTCGTCGATCCGACCTCCGGCAGCATTATGTTTGGCGATCTCGAGATCTCCAATCTTCACGGCACGGCGCTTCGCAACTGGCAGCGCGACTGCGCCATGATCTTCCAGCAGTTCAACCTGGTGCCACGCCTCGACGTGCTGACCAATGTGCTGCTCGGTCGCCTGAACCATCGGTCGACCGCGCTTTCGATCCTCAGTGTTTTCACCCGCGAAGAGCGTCTGATGGCGATCGCCGCCCTGGAACGCCTTGGTATCGAGCAAACCGCCCTGCAGGCAGCCGGCACGCTGTCCGGTGGCCAGCAGCAACGCGTCGCAATTGCCCGCGCCCTTATGCAGTCGCCAAAGATGATCCTTGCCGACGAGCCGATCGCCTCGCTCGATCCCCTCAACGCAAAGATCGTGATGGACGCGCTGCGCGACATCAACGAGCGCGAAGGCATCACTGTCATCACCAACCTGCACACGCTCGATACCGCACGCAATTACTGCGAGCGCATCATCGGCATGGCCCGTGGCCGCGTCGTCTTCGACGGCTCCCCGAACGAACTCACGGCCGAAGCCGTGCATGAAATCTACGGCGCCGACAAACATGGCGCCGGCATCGACGAGACCATGACCTCGACGAGCATCAACATTGCGCATCAGGACAACGAGTTGCGCAAGACCCCATCCGCTGGCCTTCGCCCTCTCGCAGTTGCCGAGGCCTGAGCCACGACGATCGCAGGCCCTGCGACAAGGGCAAGAAGTCAAGACATTCCCATCCTATAAAACAGGAGATGCACTCATGTTGAAGAAGACCCTGCTCGCTACGGCCGCTCTCGTTGCTCTGGCTTCTGGCGTTCACGCCGAAGATCTCAAGGAATTCCGCATCGGTATCCTCGGCGGCGAAAACGAAGCCGACCGCCTGCGTAATTTCCAGTGCATGACCGAAAAGCTGCCGTCGGTCCTTGGCGTCGAAAAGGTTTCGCTCTTCCCGGCCGCCGACTACGACGGCGTCGTTCAGGGCCTGCTCGGTGGCACGCTCGACTATGCCGAACTCGGCGCCTCGGCCTTCGCCAAGGTCTATCTCGCCAAGGCCGACGCCGTCGAGCCGATCCTGACCACCGTCCAGACCGACGGTTCCAGTGGCTACTACTCGATCATGGTTGCCCGCAAGGATTCTGGCATCACCAAGATCGAAGACATAAAGGGCAAGAAGCTGGGTTATGCCGACCCGGACTCCACCTCTGGCTACCTCGTCCCGCTCGTGACCCTGCCGGAAGCTCTCGGCGCTCCGGTTGATCAGGTCGTCGCTTCGACCGGTTTCGGCGGCGGCCATGAAAACCTGGTTCTCGAAGTCGTCAAGGGCACCTTCGACGCTGGCACGACCTGGGGCTCTGGCGTTGGCGAGTTCAAGGATGGCTACTCCTCCGGCAACCTGCGCAAGATGGTCGACAAGGGCATCCTGAACATGGATGACCTCGTCGAAGTCTGGAAATCCCCGCTGATCCCGAACGGCCCGGTCGTTGTCCGCACCTCGATGAACGAGGACATGAAAACCAAGTTCAAGCAGTTCATGTTGGATCTGCCGAAGTCCGACCCGGCCTGCTTCTCGGCCATCCAGGGCGGAGATTTCGCTGGCTTCACCGAGGTCAACGTCGATTTCTACAAGCCGATCATCGACGCCCGTAAGGCGACCATCGGCGGCTGATCGCTGACGAGACCAATGAGACCGCCGGTCGGATCCACCGCCGGCGGTCTTTCCTTGAAGCCTTTCCCAGAGGAATTTGCGGCGATGGCCATGACGGCGACACAGCCCCCCTTGAGCGAACGCGGCGCGGTCGTAGAACGCCATTGGCAGGAACTCGCGGCGAAGCGGCGTATCTACACAGGCCTCGGCGCCGTCATTCTGTTGCTAGCCGTGACAGGTTCGCTCTGGTTCGCAAACGATACGAATGCCGGCAAGTTTTTTGACAGGCTGCCTTATCTCTTCGATTTCATCGGCGACCTCGCCCCTCGTGACGGATGGGAGATCTGGCGCGCCCTGTTCGACCTGCCGTCTCCCTATGATGATGGCAGTCTCAAGTACAATTACCCGGAAGGGCGGTTCTACGTTACCGAGAGCCTCTACATCCCCGAATATTTTCACAAGATGCTCGAGACGGTGAACATCGCGCTTCTGTCCACCGTGATTGCGATGATCTTCGGCTATGCCTTTGCCTTCCTCGCGGCAAGGAACACCATGCCGAACACCTGGATCCGCTGGCCGGTGCGTCGTGTCATGGAAATCCTGCGCGCCTTTCCCGAAGTGGTCATTGCCGGCTTCTTCCTGGCCATCCTGTCACTCGGCCCGATCCCGGCCATCATCGCAGTCACGGTTCACACCATCGGTGCGCTCGGCAAGATGTTCTTCGAAGTCATCGAGAACGCCGACATGCGGCCGGACGAAGGCCTGCGAGCGGTCGGCGCGAACTGGTTCGAGCGCGTCTGGTTCGCGATCACGCCCCAGGTCATGCCGAATTTCATGAGCTATTTCCTGCTGCGTCTGGAGATCAACGTACGCGCCTCGACAATCATCGGCGCTGTCGGCGGCGGCGGCATCGGCGAAGCACTCCGTCTTTCGATCGGCCAGGGCCACGAAGCAAAGACCCTCGCCATCATCCTTCTCCTTCTGTCGACAGTCATCGCCGTCGACCAATTCTCGGCCTGGCTGCGCCGCAAGCTCGTCGGCGAGCAGGCCTTCCAGTCGGTTACGTGAGGTTTCGATGTCCATGATCAACACCGCCGAACTGAACCGTCTGGCCGAGCGCTACCCGCAGGTGCTGGAGCGCAGCCTCTGGCAACGCTATCGGATCCCCTTTTCGATAGGGGTCCTCAGCTTTTACTTCCTGTTCTGCTGGTGGTTCTTTGCCATCGGCAAGACGCTGACCGAAGCCAATTGGGGCATAGCCGGAAACTATCTCGCCGATTGGGTCTCCTACGAGGTCCGCCCCGAATTCGAGATCGATCGCGACCGTGCACTGACCATCACGTATCCCCGCTTCGATCCGATCGGTCCAAATCCGAAGCCCGACTGGATCGAAACGACGCGCGAGACGATCACGCGGACCGAACCTGCACCGCCGGCCGCAGCTGCCCCGGCTTCCGCAACTCCGAAGCCCAGCTCCTCCTTCAGCTTCATGGCTCCTCCGTCTCCACAGGGATCCATCGCCACGGGCGGAGCCGATGCAGCAGCCCCTACGCCTCAAGTGACCACCGAAGAGGTGATCACGGAAGCCCGGATAACGCTCTCCGGAAACGCCCGGATCGATATCACAGGCGAGCGTGTCATGCTGGTCCGTGGCGACGAATATGTAACCCTGCTGCTGGATCCCGAGAGGGACACCGTGACGATCGACGAAGACCACCCCGACTGGGTGGAACAACGCCTTGAAGGCGGCCGCGTGATCGCCTTTTTCGGATCGGCCGGCTGGCTCGACATCTCGTCCGATCGGATCCGTGTTCGCAAGCGCTTCTTTGGCTGGGAAAACTTCATCTTCGATACCAACTCGCCCTTCTTCGGCCTCTCTTCCGCTGAAGTCTGGCAGTCGATCTCGTCCGGAGAACGTATCGACCCCAAGATGAGCAATCTGGCGCTTGCCTGGAACAACATCCTCTACAACGCCTCCTGGCAGCATCTCGACGTCTGGACGAAGCTGCTCCAGACCATCGTCATGGCTTTCATGGGAACGCTGCTGGCTTCGCTGATCGCCTTCCCCCTTTCCTTTGTTGCCGCCCGCAACATCACTCGCAACCGCCCGGTCAATCAGATCACGAAGCGCTTCTTCGACTTCGTCCGCTCGGTAGACATGCTGATCTGGGCCCTGTTCTTCACCCGCGCCTTCGGCCCCGGGCCACTGGCCGGCATTTCCGCAATTTTCGTCACGGACACCGGCACGCTCGGCAAACTCTATTCCGAGGCGCTGGAGAACATCGACGACAAGCAGCGCGAAGGCGTGAAATCGGTCGGGGCCCCGTCAGCGGCCGTACAGCGCTTCGGTGTATTGCCACAGGTCATGCCGGTTTTCGCCTCACAGGCCCTCTATTTCTGGGAATCGAACACGCGGTCGGCCACCATCATCGGTGCTGTCGGCGCAGGCGGCATTGGCCTCAAGCTCTGGGAAGCCATGCGTACCAATTCCGACTGGGAGAACGTCGCCTATATGGTTCTGCTGATCCTGATCGTGGTGTTTCTATTCGACGCCATCTCCAATAGCCTGCGCTCCCGCCTGATGGGCAAGAGCCGCCACTGACTTGCACGGTGCGGGAGCACGTCCCGCACCGCAGATAGAAAGACATGCCCTTGCGATACGCTCTTTATTTCGTCCCTTCTGCCGAATCGCCGCTCAGCCGAGCGGCAGCGGAATGGCTGGGGCGCGATGCATTCACCGGCGGGGCGCATCCGAGAAGCGTCGAGAGGGAATTTGCGGCGGAAGAACTTGATGCACTGACCGCCGATCCCCGGCGATACGGCTTTCACGCAACACTGAAAGCCCCCTTTCACCTGGCGGAAGGCATGAGCGAAGACGATCTTCTGGTCGCGTTTGCCGCCTTTGCGGAGAGAACGGCAGCGTTCGAGCTCCCCGCCGTGGTCGTCGGCCAACTCGGGCCATTCTTCGCCCTGGTCCCGGATCGGCCGCACCCGCCGCTGCAGAATTTCGCAGCCAGCGTCGTCGAAGTCTTCGAGCCCTTCCGCGCACCGCTGTCGGAGGCTGATATCGAGCGACGGAAACCCGACAGCCTGCCGTCACGCCAGCGCGAGAACCTCATGCGCTGGGGATATCCTTATGTTTTCGATGAGTTCCGTTTTCACATGACGCTGACCGGGCCCGTTCCGAAGGCCAAGGCATCCGACATGGCCAGCGTCCTCAATGACCGCTTCGCCGACTTCATTGGTCGCCCTCTGCGGATCGACGGACTTGCACTCTTCGTCGAGGCCGAGCGCGGCGCACCTTTCCTGGTCCATTCACGGCTGCCGCTGACAGCCATCCAACCGAACGGCTGACCCTTATGTCCGAACAGATTTTTTCCAACGCCCGTATCGTGCTTGAAGACCGCATCGTCGATGGCAGTGTCCTCGTTCGCGACGGCAAGATCGCCGCAATCGATGAAGGCACGAGCAGCAGCGGCGAGGACTTCGGCGGCGACTACCTGATCCCGGGCCTCGTCGAACTGCACACCGACCATCTGGAATCGCACTACTCGCCCCGTCCGGGCGTGCGCTGGCACATGACATCGGCCATCCAGGCGCATGACGCCCAGATCGTCACGTCAGGCATCACCACCGTCTTCGATTGCCTGCGCATGGGCTCAGACGAAGACGGCGGTTTCGACAAGGGCGAGATGCGCGACATGGCAGACGCTATCCAGGCCGCCGAACGGGACGACCGCTTGAGGGCGGAGCATCTGATCCACCTGCGTTGCGAGGTCGCCTCCGACAATGTGATCGAGCACTTCGCCGACTTCGAAAAAGACCCGCATGTGCGTCTCGTCTCGCTCATGGATCATTCGCCGGGCCAGCGCCAGTTCCAGACGATGGAGCAGTACACGCTCTACTACAAGACCAAGCGCGGCCTGACAGACGAACAGTTCGCCCGCTTCGTCGAGAGCCGTCTTTCGCTTTCGGAGCGCTACTCGACAGTTCATCGCAACGCTCTGGCCAAGGCCTGTGCGGAGCGTGGCATTACGGTCGCGAGCCATGACGACGCCACACTCGCCCATGTCGAGGAAGCGAGGGGCCACGGAGTGAAGCTTGCGGAGTTCCCGACCAGTTTCGAGGCCGCCGAAGCCTCGCACAAGTCCGGCATGAGCGTGCTCATGGGTGCGCCCAACGTGGTGCGCGGCAAGTCCCATTCCGGCAACATCGCCGCGCGCGATCTCGCCAAGCGCGGCCTGCTGGACGTTCTCTCATCCGACTACGTGCCACTCAGCCTGCTGCATGCCAGCTTCGTTCTGGCCGACGAGATCGATGGCATCTCCCTGCCGCAGGCGATTGCCATGGTCACGGCCACGCCGGCCCGGACCGTCAGCCTGTCTGATCGGGGTCGCATCGAATCCGGTCTGCGGGCCGACCTCGTCCGTGTCCGCCGCGACCACGGCGTTCCTGTCGTTCGTGCCGTCTGGCGGGAAGGGCGGCGGGTGGCCTGATGACGCAAGTGGCAAACGATGTTGCGCCAGAGACGAAGGCGGCAAGCGGCACCCTGATCGCCGTCGTTGGCCCGAGTGGTGTCGGCAAGGACAGCCTGATGGATATCGCCCGGCACCGTTTCGCCGGAAGAGACGACCTGCGCTTCGTTCGCCGCGTGATCACCCGTGCCGAGGACGCCGTTGGCGAAGACCATCACGCCGTCACATCAGACGCTTTCCAGGATCTCTTGAAATCCGGAGCCTTCGCGGTGAGCTGGCAGGCCCACGGCCTCGGCTATGGTATCCCCGCCGACGTCTACGACGATCTCGCCGCTGGCCATGTCGTCATCGCCAATGGATCCCGCTCGGCGCTCGACGCCTTCCACGCGGCATTCGCCCACCTCGTGGTGGTCAATGTCACCGCACGCCCGGAGATCCTGGCCAAGCGCCTCGCCTCACGTGGACGCGAGACTGCCGCCGACATCGAGGCGCGCCTTGCACGACCATCCGAGCCTCTATCGCCGCATCTGCATATCGTCACCATCGACAACAGCGGCGAGCTCGACCTTGCCGCCAAAGAGCTTGTGACGCTCATCGAGGGACTGCTCCACAAGCGATAGGGTTGGATTTACCCCCCGGAAAGCACCGTAACGCACCATGTTCTGGGAGGTATCTCGGTCAGCATTTGATGCCGCGATGTGTCTCTCTGCGGCAACCCATCGCCCATGCTGCAATGAATGCGTCAGATTTTCCCGCTTTCATCTTGACTCAGTGGGGCGCCTCACGTATGCGACGCTCGACTAAAAGCGTGGGCGAACTGCGCCTTGTGTTCTTCGCGAAACGCGAAGCTGAACCGGCGGAACGAAGGTTCCGCTCCTCCGACTGGCAAAAAGACGGCCCCTCGCAAGTGGAGAGCCGGAACGAACATGAAAGGATAAAAAATGTTCGCAGTCATCAAGACCGGCGGTAAGCAGTACCGCGTTAATGCCAACGACGTGCTGACCATCGAAAAGCTGGAAGCCGAAGCTGGTGCAACCATCGAATTCACCGAGATTCTGATCGTCGGCGAAGGCGAGACAGCGACCATTGGCGCGCCCTTCGTGGCTGGCGCCAAGGTCACGGCCGAAGTTGTCGAGCAGATGCGCGGCAAGAAGGTCATCGCCTTCAAGAAGCGTCGTCGCCAGAACTCCAAGCGTTCGCGCGGCCATCGTCAGCACCACACCGTGGTGCGTATCACCGACATCGTCGCTGCCTGAAGCGCGTCTAAGAACAAGGTTTAAAGGAGAACTCCCATGGCACACAAAAAAGCTGGCGGTTCCTCGCGCAACGGTCGCGATTCCAATTCCAAGCGCCTCGGCGTGAAGAAGTTCGGTGGCGAAGTCGTCATTCCGGGCAACATCATCGTGCGTCAGCGCGGCACCCAGTGGCATCCGGGCGCGAACGTCGGCATGGGCAAGGACCATACCATCTTTGCACTTACGGCCGGCAATGTGGACTACCGTACGAAGTCGAACGGTCGAGTCTTCGTGTCTGTAATGCCGAAAGCCGAAGCAGCGGAATAAGCCGGTAGCGCTCTAAAACAGCCGGCGTCTCATCGACCCGGCTGACCGCATCAGGTTCAGTTCAGACAAAAGGGGAGATGGGGCGCCATCTCCCCTTTTTTCTTGTCCAACGAAGGAGACTGAACCATGCAAAGTTTAATGTTGAGGGATGACCAATCACGGTCGCCCGAAGAACAGCCAAGGCCTGATCGGCCAAGGAGCGATTGCCCCGTCTTGTTGTCGCAAAGGCTCGTCCTGCGCGCACCCCACATCGAAGACATCGACGCCCTTGCCCATCTCGCCAACAACGCCGCGATTGCCACCATGGTGGCGCGCATGCCGCATCCCTACACGGCGAAAGACGCGGCCGACTTCGTGCGACGCACGAATATCGGCGAGATCGGCAAGTGCGTCTATGCCATCACGAAAGCGGACAATGGCGAGTTCCTCGGTTGCTGCGCGATGGAGCCCAATCCTGTTGACGATACAACACTGGAATTGGGGTATTGGCTGGGTGAACCCTACTGGAACAAGGGGTATGCCACCGAAGCGGCCCATGCGCTGATCGACATGGTATTCCGCACCCGCGAATGGGTGGGCCGGATCGATGCGCGATGCCGGGTGACCAACATCGCCTCGCGTCGCGTCATCCAGAAGTCCGGCTTTCAGTTCCAGGGCACCGGCATGGTCGGCAACCTCGCCATGGGCGGCACCGTTCCCGTCGAGTGGTACCGGCTCGACCGCAAGACCTGGCTGTCGCTGAAGAGCTGGGGAGACATGCGATGAGCGCGATGCTGGCGGAAAGGCCGGCGTTCAAGCCGGCAATACCTGGCCCCTGCCCGGTCATCGAAACGGAGCGCCTCGTCCTGCGTCCCCATCGGATGCAGGATGCGGATGCGATCGCTGCATCGCTCAGCGATTTCAGCGTCGTCCGCATGTTGACGCGCGTGCCGGCAACCTATGATCGGGAAGACGGCCGTGACTGGCTGAACATGGTGACGTCAGGGTTGAAGCCCGACTGGCATTTCGCCATCACGCTCGACGGCGTGCATGTTGGCGTCGCCTCCCTGGAGCTCCGGCACGGCCTCTGGCACATCGGTTACTGGCTGAACCGCTTCTACTGGGGCCGTGGCCTGATGACGGAAGCGGTCGAAGCAGCACTGGAGCGCTTCTTCCAGCGCATGCCGCAGGCCGACATCCTCGGTGGCGCCTTCGCCGACAATCCGGCATCGCTTCGCCTGCTGGAAGCGCGGGGCTTTCGGATATCAGGTGTCCGGGATGTCTTCTCCAGGGCACGCAATGCCATGTCACCTCTGGTGGAGTCACGGCTCTCGCAGGCAGACTTTGCAGCGCGCCGGCGCAAAGCATAGCCGACAATGCTCCGGGCGCTTGCCGCCCGGAGCTCAAGTTTCCGCGATTTCGACCCAGACTGGAAAATGGTCTGAGCCGCGTGCGGAATTGTCCACCCGGCAGGCCTTCAAACGATGGACGAGGCCTCCACTGACGAAACAATAGTCCAAATGCATGCGACGCGATTGATCCTCGCTGATCCAGCTGTAGCCGTCCGATGGGCGGGACCTCAAATGCGCCTCGGCATCCGTCGGATAGCCGGCCCTCGGCGCGCGCCCGTAATAGGCGTCGTTGCGACCGACCATGGCGATGTATTCGGGGCTTTCCGGCTCCATGTTGAAATCACCCATGATGAGGAAGTCCGCAGGCACCGGCAGATCGGAGATCGCGAATTCGATAGCCCCGGTCAATGGGCCACCCTCGTCCACGTAATGGCAGGCACGGTCCTTGAGAAAGTCGATCTGCGCCAGCCGCTCGTCCGGAGAGACATGATCGAGGTGAACGGAATAGACACGCAAGGCACCGCCCGGCGCATCGATGACCGTCTCGAGCGCCCCGCGCTGCAGATTGAGTTTGTCGAAAGTTCGTTTGCGCGGCAGAAGCAGGTTCCGGCTGGCGCGGATCGGATAGCGCGACAGCACCATGTTGCCGAACTGAAAACGCCGCTCGCGGAGGCGACCGTCGACGATCTGGTGGTCCACCAGGACGTCGCAGGCCGGACCAAAGGCTGCGAAATAGTCGGGAAAGAGCGCGGACATGATCTCCACCAGATCGGCGTAGTCATTCCGACTATAGCCACGGGTGACCTCTTGCAGGGCGATCACGTCGGCGTCGCGCATGCTCTCGGCGATGCGCGCAGGGTCGAAACGCCCGTCCTGCCCGATGCCATACTGGATGTTGTAGCTCACGAACTTCACGATACTCTTTGACCTCCGCGCCAAGCGGCTATATCGATGGCCGCAATCTCCGCGCAGAACCTGACAGAAGAATTGACGGCAGCAAGATGAAATTTCTCGACGAAGCTAAGGTATATATTCGCTCTGGCGACGGTGGCGCCGGTGCTGTCTCGTTTCGGCGCGAAAAATTCATCGAGTTCGGCGGCCCTGATGGTGGCGACGGCGGTCGCGGCGGCGATGTCTGGGTAGAAGCCGTCAACGGCCTCAACACGCTCATCGATTTCCGCTTCCAGCAGCATTTCAAGGCCAAGACTGGCACGCACGGCATGGGCCGCAACCGCACGGGCGCCAATGGCGAAGACGTGACGCTCAAGGTTCCTGTCGGCACGCAGATCTTCGAGGAAGACAACGAAACCCTGATCGTCGACATGACGGTCGAAGGCCAGCGTTTCAGAATTGCCAAGGGCGGCAATGGTGGCTTCGGCAATGCGCATTTCAAGACCGCGACCAACCAGGCGCCGGACTGGGCCAATCCTGGCCTCGAAGGCGAGGACAAGACTGTCTGGCTGCGGCTGAAGCTGATCGCCGACGCCGGTCTCGTCGGTCTGCCCAATGCCGGCAAATCAACCTTCCTCGCCTCGGTCACCCGCGCCCGGCCGAAGATTGCCAACTACCCCTTCACCACCCTGCATCCGAACCTCGGCGTCGCGACCATTGACGAGCGCGAGTTCATTCTCGCCGACATCCCAGGCCTGATCGAAGGTGCGCATGAAGGCGTGGGCATTGGTGACCGCTTCCTCGGCCACGTCGAACGGACCCGTGTGCTCCTGCATCTGGTCTCCTCTCAGGAAGAAGAGGTCGGCAAGGCCTACAAGACCGTGCGCCACGAACTGGATGCCTATGGCGCAGGTCTGGAGGACAAGCCGGAGATCGTGGCCTTGTCGCAGATCGACGTGCTGGATGAGGTGGAGCTGAAGAAGAAGGCAGCGGAACTGAAAAAGGCCTGCGGCCAGACGCCCCTCCTGCTTTCGGCCATCACCAACAAGGGCATGACGGATGCACTTCGCGCCCTGCGTGACGTCATTGTCGCCGCCCAGGGCAACCGGCCCCTGCCGGAAAAACGCGAAAAAAACCGTCGCAACCGCGATGACGACGGCAATCTCGAGGCCGGACTGGACGGAGAAGGCGACGACTGATGGGAACCCGGCTCCGCTCGCTCTCCCGCGTCAAGCGTGTCGTCATCAAGATCGGCTCCGCTCTGTTGGTCGATCGGGGCTCCGGCATTCGCAAGGACTGGCTCGATGCGATCAGTGACGACATCGCAGCCCTGAAGGCGCGCGGCACGGATGTGCTCGTCGTTTCCTCCGGCGCCATCGCGCTGGGCCGCACCGTGCTCGACATGCCCTCGGGCGCCCTCAAGCTGGAAGCGAGCCAGGCCTGTGCTGCGGTTGGCCAGATCGCGCTGGCCCGGCATTGGTCAGAAAGCCTCTCGCGCCACCAGATCGTCGCCGGTCAGGTTCTGCTGACGCTGGGCGATACGGAAGAGCGCCGTCGCTATCTGAACGCCCGTGCGACACTGAACCAGTTGCTCAAGATCGGCGCTGTGCCGATCATCAACGAGAACGATACGGTCGCGACCACCGAAATCCGCTACGGCGACAACGACCGGCTTGCCGCACGCGTCGCCACCATGGCCGGCGCCGACCTGCTCGTGCTGCTGTCGGACATTGACGGTCTCTACACCGCCCCGCCGCATCTCGATCCGAATGCCTTGTTCCTCGAAACGATCGAGGAGATAACGCCCGCAATCGAGGCCATGGCCGGTGGCGCCGCATCGGAACTGTCCCGCGGTGGCATGCGCACCAAGATCGACGCCGGCAAGATCGCGACAAGCGCCGGCTGCGCCATGATCATTGCATCGGGCAAGACGAAGAATCCGCTCTCCGCGATCGAGAACGGCGCGCGCCACTCCTGGTTTGCGGCGTCCAAGTCCCCCGTCACCGCGCGGAAAACCTGGATTGCGGGTCAGCTGCAGCCTGCAGGCACCCTGCAGGTCGATATCGGCGCCGAGGGGGCGTTGCGTTCCGGCAAGAGCCTTCTGCCGGCTGGCGTGCGATCCGTGTCTGGCGCTTTCCACCGCGGCGATACCGTCTCGATCGTGACAACAGACGGACGCGAGATCGCCCGCGGCCTCGCGGGCTACGACGCCGAGGAGGCCCGGCGAATTTGCGGCCGCAAATCGAACGAAATCGGGCAGATTCTCGGCTATGCCGGTCGCGCTGCGATGATTCACCGGGACGACCTCGTCATGACCGAACTCGGGCAGCGCGAAGCCAGTACCGAAGACCGGAAGGATGCAGCCCATGCTTGATACCGTGTCGAACCAAAATTCCGTCGAAGGACTGATGCTCGGCATCGGCCGTCGCGCCCGCGCAGCTGCCCGACCGCTGGCCATCGCTTCTGCCGAAGCCAAGAACACGGCACTATTGGCCATGGCCGACGCCCTTGTCGCAGCGGAAGCTGATATCCTCGCGGCGAATGCGCTCGACCTGAAGCATGCAGCAGAGGCCGGCCTTGCTGCCTCTTTCGTCGATCGCCTGACCCTCGATTCGACCCGCGTTGCGGCAATCGCGCAGTCGATGCGCGAAATCGCCGAGCTTGCGGACCCGGTCGGCACCATCATCACCGAATGGGATCGCCCGAACGGCTTGCATATAGAGCGTGTCCGCACCCCGCTTGGCGTCATCGGCGTCATCTATGAGAGCCGGCCAAACGTCACCGCCGATGCCGGCGCTCTTTGCCTCAAGGCCGGCAATGCCGTCATCTTGCGCGGAGGCTCGGATTCCGCCCATTCCTCGCGCGCCATCCATGCCTGCCTGGTCAAGGGCCTTGTCGCCGCCGACCTTCCGGCCGATGCGATCCAGCTCGTGCCCACCACCGATCGTGCAGCCGTCGGCGCACTGCTCTCAGGCCTCGAAGGCTCCATTGACGTGATCGTCCCACGCGGCGGCAAGAGCCTCGTTGCCCGCGTCCAGCAGGAAGCGCGTGTGCCGGTCTTCGCCCATCTCGAAGGCCTCTGCCATGTCTATGTCGACAGCTCCGCCGACCTCGACATGGCGAGGAAGATCATCGTCAATGCCAAGATGCGCCGCACGGGCATTTGCGGATCCGCCGAAACCCTGCTCGTCGACAGCGCCGCAATCGCCACCCATTTGCAGCCGCTGATCGAAGCACTGACGGAAGCCGGTTGCGAGATCCGTGCCTCGGCCACGGTGCTCCGCATCATTCCGGGCCTGAAGCCTGCGACGGAAGAAGACTGGCGCACCGAATATCTCGACGCGGTCATCTCCGTTGCCGTGGTCGATGGCATAGGTGGTGCGATCGATCATATCGCCCGCTATTCGTCGAACCACACGGAAGCGGTGGTCGCCGAAGATCCTGATGTCGTCGAGCGCTTCTTCAACGAGATCGATTCGGCCATCTTGCTGCACAACGCCTCGACCCAGTTTGCCGATGGTGGCGAATTCGGCATGGGCGCCGAGATCGGCATCGCCACCGGCAAGATGCATGCGCGCGGCCCCGTTGGCGTCGAACAGCTGACCTCCTTCAAGTATCGCGTCCGCGGCAATGGCCAGGTCCGTCCCTGACGTGGCGCAAGCGGAACTCGCCCATCGCCATACAGTAATGCCTCATGTCGAACGTGGCATGGTGGTCGGTCTCTTCGGTGGCTCCTTCAATCCGCCACATCCGGGACACCTGCTTGTGGCCGAGATCGCCCTGCGTCGCCTGGGTCTCGACCAGCTATGGTGGCTGGTGACCCCCGGCAACCCGCTGAAGAATCAGAAGGAGCTGGCGCCGCTTGCCGAACGCCTGGCCGCGTGCGAAGCGCTGGCTGGAGATCCACGGATCAAGGTGACGGCATTCGAGAAGACGCTCGGCACGAGCTATACGGCGAGAACTCTGGAATTCATTCGGTCCCGAAATCCGCATGTTCATTTCATCTGGATCATGGGCGCCGACAATCTGGCCGGTTTCCATCACTGGCAACGCTGGCAGAAGATCGCGACCACCCTGCCGATTGCCGTCATCGACCGTCCCGGCTCGACGCTCGCCTATCTCTCGTCGAAGATGGCGCGCACCTTCGATTTCGCGCGGATCGATGAGGAAGACGCCGGTGTGCTCTGGCAGAAGCGGGCGCCGGCCTGGACCTTCATCCACGGGCCCCGCTCGGCGCTGAGTTCGTCGGCAATTCGGGCAGCGGGCACCCTGCCGCGTCCATGACGGGATGAGGGCCACATTTCCGACCATGCCTTGAAAATTTAAAGGATCGATGCCACCTTTTAGCTGCGATCCGAGTTATGAGAATCGCAGACGTGCTGTTCTGTTTTGCCAAGGAAAGGACGAACTCTGACAACAGTACACACCAAGGGACGTGCCTCCCGCGCTATCCCGAAGAGCATGGAACGTGGCGCCGATGCTGCAGCCCGTGCACTTGAGCTGGTCCTCGCAAGCCTCGAGGACTCGAAGGCAGAAGACATCGTCTCCATCGACATTGCCGGAAAATCGGCGCTGGGCGACTACATGGTAGTCGTATCCGGACGCTCGAACCGTCATGTCTCGGCGATCAGCGAACACCTCATTTCCGACTTGAAGGACGAAGGCCTGGGTTCTGCCCGCGTCGAAGGCCTGGAGACCGGCGATTGGGTCCTGATCGACACGGGAGACATCATCGTGCATGTGTTCCGACCTGAAATTCGCGAGGTCTACAATCTCGAAAGGATGTGGGCCACTCCGGACATCGAGGACCGCCTGCACTGAAAACGGCCGGCCGTCCGTCGGACGGTCCCGAAGCCGGATTGACACGGCGGGGCACTTCCTGCCGATAGAGATGGTTTTGTGACCTGAAATTGGGACCGCCCGCATGAAGATTGGCATCTATGCCGTTGGCCGGCTGAAAGCCGGGCCGGAGAAGGAACTTGCGTCCCGCTATCTGGACCGTCTTGCCAAGGCCGGACCGCAATGCGGCCTCGAATTCACGCGCTCCGTGGAGCTGAATGAAAGCCGCGCCGGCAATACCGACACGAGAAAGCGCGAGGAAGCTGCAGAGCTTTCCCGCCAGATCCCCGACGGCGCGCTCATTGTGGTTCTCGACGAACGCGGCAAGGCCTTCGACAGCGCCGAATTTGCGAAGTTCGTCGGTGACGCTGCCGACAACGGCCAGCGCGACATGGCCTTCGTCATCGGCGGGGCCGACGGCATCGACCCGGAGCTACGCGATCGTGCCCGCCTCGTCCTCAATCTTGGCAAGCTAACCTGGCCGCATCAGCTCGTTCGTATCCTGATCGCCGAGCAACTCTACCGCGCCGTGACCATCCTGACGGGCCACCCCTACCACCGCGTTTGAACGCCTGGGGCCGATCGTCGAGGCGGTGCTTTGCCTAGAGCGCAAATCAGCGTATTTTCCCGCCGAACCGGATGAA
Organism: Peteryoungia algae; assembly: GCF_030369675.1. Taxonomy (NCBI): domain Bacteria; kingdom Pseudomonadati; phylum Pseudomonadota; class Alphaproteobacteria; order Hyphomicrobiales; family Rhizobiaceae; genus Peteryoungia; species Peteryoungia algae. Next base: position 3,050,618 of record NZ_CP128477.1, read on the forward strand.
CCTCTTGCCCATCGCAGCAGCCGACACCACCCACGCCTCGAAAGCCCGCCAAAGGCGGGCCGTTCTGGCTGTGGCCTGTGTCATGGCCAGTCTCCTGGTGTCCACTGCTCCATATTCGACGCAAGCCCAGCAGGCAGAGACATCCGCAACGGGGCCCGCACCTGGCGCAGGCGAGACGAGCGAGACGCTGTCCGCGCTTCCTTCAGCGACAGTCGACCGGATCGTGCCGCAGGAAACGGCTGATCCCGCGCTCGAATTGCGCGCCAAACGCGACCAGGTCAGCTCCGAATTGCGGGACATTGCCGCCAGCATGAAGCTGTCAGAGGAAAAAGCGACCGAGCTTCAGCAAAGCATCGAGGAGCTCGAGAAAACCTCGGAAAGCCTGAAGACGGCTTTGATCGAGTCCGCAAAGCGTCGCAAGGATATTGAAAAGCAGATCAGCGAAGGCGAAAGACGTCTCGCCGATATCGGCCTGCGCGAAGATGACATTAGAGCCTCTTTCCGGGAACGTCGGACCATGCTTGCCGAGGTCCTCGCAGCTCTCCAGCGCATGGGGCGCAATCCACCCCCGGCGCTACTCGTCAGCCCCGAAGATGCACTTGGATCGGTTCGCACGGCGATCCTGCTGGGAGCGGTCGTGCCCGGCATCCGGCACGAGACCGACAAGCTGGCCGCCGATCTCGAAGAGTTGATCGCGCTCCGCGAAGCCGGAAAGAAGGAGATGGACGCCATGGTGGTCGCCATCGCCAACCGCCAGGAAGAAGAGCGACGAATGGATCTTCTGGTTGCGGAGAACGAACGCGTCGCTCGGACCAATTCGCTTCAGCTTCAGGCGGAACGCAAGCAATCAGAAGCACTTGCGGAGCGTGCCACGACGATGGAAGCACTGATCCGTTCGCTTGAAAACGAGATCACCTCTGTCCGTCAGGCCGCCGAACTTGCTCGGGCTGAAGAAGAAAGACGCAGCCAGATGAGCGAAGAACAGAGAGCCCGCGCTCTGGAGCTCGCCCAGTCTGGACTGCCCGATAAAAACCGTATTGCGCCAGCATATCCTTTCAATGATCTGAAGCAGAAACTGGAATTGCCGATTGCCGGCGAAACCCTGCGTCAGTTCGGTGACCCGGACGGGACAGGCCACCAGGCTCAGGGCATCGTCATTGCCTCACAGCCCGGCGCGCTCGTTACTGCGCCCGCGGATGCATGGGTGGTGTTTGCTGGAAATTTCCGGAGCTACGGCCAGATGATCATTCTGAACACGGGCGACGGCTATCACATGGTGCTGTCAGGCATGGACCGGATCAGCACCAGTCAAGGCAAGTTCGTGCTCTCCGGGGAGCCTCTGGCGACCATGGGTGAGAAAAGAGTGGCCAGCGCCACCGCTTTGGCGCTGGAAACCGATCGGCCAACACTTTACATTGAACTTCGGAAAGACGGTAAACCGGTTGATTCCCGCCCCTGGTGGGTCGGAGGCGATTCTGGAAAGGCACAGAATGATACGTAGGGTCTCTCTTCTCCTCGTCGGCGCACTGATGGGCGCAACTGCGATGAGCGTCATCTATTCCGCAGGCGTTCCGGCCCAAGCCGCTGGCAACTCCACCTATAGGGAACTCTCGATCTTCGGAGACGTCTTCGAGCGCATTCGTGCGCAATACGTCACGCCGCCGGACGAGAACAAGCTGGTCGAAAGTGCCATCAACGGCATGCTGACCTCGCTCGACCCGCACTCCGTCTACATGAATGCCAAGGATGCGGCGGACATGCAGACCCAGACGCGTGGCGAGTTCGGCGGCATCGGCATCGAAGTCACCATGGAAGAGGAACTCGTAAAGGTCATCACGCCGATCGACGATACGCCCGGCGCCAAGGCCGGCATCCTTGCCGGCGACTTCATCTCGGAAATCAACGGTGAATCCGTTCGCGGCCTCAAACTCGAGGAAGCCGTCGAGAAGATGCGTGGCGCAGTCAACACCCCGATCAAGCTGACCATCCTGCGCGAAGGTGCCGACAAGCCGCTCGACATCACCGTCACCCGCGAAATCATTCCGATCCGCGCCGTCAAGTCGCGCGTCGAGGGCGATGTCGGCTATCTCCGCGTCATCTCGTTCACCGAGAAGACCTATGACGACCTGGAAGCCGCGATCGAAAAGATCAAGAAGGAATTGCCGGGCGACAAGCTGAAAGGCTATGTCCTCGACCTGCGCCTCAATCCGGGCGGCCTTCTCGACCAGGCAATCTACGTTTCAGACGCCTTCCTGGAGCGTGGCGAAGTGGTATCGACCCGCTCCCGCGATCCGCAGGACACCCGCCGCTTCAACGCGACGGCCGGTGACCTGACCGATGGCAAGCCTGTCATCGTGCTTGTCAACGGCGGCTCTGCATCGGCGTCGGAAATCGTTGCCGGCGCCCTGCAGGACCTGAAGCGGGCAACGGTGCTCGGCACGCGCTCCTTCGGCAAGGGATCGGTTCAGACGATCATCCCGATGGGCGAAAAGGGTGCGCTGCGGCTCACCACGGCGCTCTACTACACGCCGTCTGGAAAATCGATCCAGGGGACCGGCATCGAACCCGACATCAAGGTGGATCAGCCGCTTCCGGAAGAACTTCAGGGCAAGGTTCGCACGGAAGGCGAATCCTCGCTGCCGGGCCACATCAAGGGGCAGGACGAAGGCGAGGAAGGTTCGGGCTCCGTTGCTTACGTGCCGCCGGAAGCCAAGGACGATGTCCAGCTCAACTACGCACTCGATCTGCTGCGCGGCGTGAAGAACGATCCGGCCTTCCCGGCCGATCCGCAGAAGGCGTCGCTTCAGTAAAGACCTCAATCGGCCGCCCGCGTATCCAGGATACGCGGGCGGCCTCTTCGTATCCGGGCCGCCGGCATCACTGGAAGTTTCGCATGGACCTTCATGCACCGCTCGGTCAGGGGCGAAAGGACAAGAGCCGAGGCAAGGCGCGCCTCCGCGTGTCTACCGTGTCGTCCGCGTTTGCCGTTCTCGCCCTGTTCGGCCTGTCTGCCTGGACAGCCCTGTCGCCCGTAGCACTGCGCAACGAACCACCGATCGGCCTGACGCCCACACCCCCGCAAGCAAGTGAAATCGCCGAAAGCGAGACTGACCGCAATCCGAAGGATGGACCTGCCGGCATTGCGACCAGCGGCCCGAACGACGGTGCCGTCATCCGCCGCACGACGACGGCCGATGGCAATGTGGTGACCACGTTCAGCCCCAATGCCCGCAAGGGCCCTGTTGTCATCGGCTCGAGCCCCACCCAGGATCCGCGTCTGGCCGGCCAGCCCAACGAGGAGCTGATCGAAATGACGGACGCGGGTGGACTTCCCACCGTCTCCGCTTCCGGTCTCCGCCCCGTCGACTTCTACGCCCGTCCATGGTCAGGCGCACGCGGCACCCGCATTGCAATCGTCATCGGCGGCATCGGCCTCAGCCAGACAGGCAGCCAGAAAGCCATTCGCGACCTGCCGGAGGACATCACGCTCGCTTTCGCCGCGACCGGCAACAGCTTGCAGCGCTGGATGCAGGAGGCCCGCCGCAAGGGACACGAAATCGTCCTGCAGGTGCCGATGGAACCTTTCGATTATCCCGCCATGGATCCGGGACGCGGCACGCTGCTCGCCGAAAAGGCGGCGACGAGCAATCTCGCCAACCTCCATCAGGCCATGGCGCAGATCACCAATTACACCGGCATCATGAACTACATGGGCGCCCGGTTCCTGGCCGATGACAAGGCCATGGACCCTGTCATGCGCGATATTGGCGAACGTGGACTGATGTTCCTCGATGACGGCTCCACGGCACGCTCCCTGTCCGGCGATTTCGCCAAGGCAATCGGCATCCCACATGCCTATGCCGACGTCATGATCGACGCGCAGGTCGATCGCCGGGCGATCCTGGCCAAGCTCGACGAGCTGGAACGCATTGCCCGGCGCAACGGCCAGGCCGTCGGGGTCGGCGCCGCCTTTGACGAGACGATTTCAGCTGTCAGCGAATGGCGGGACGAAGCCGTTGCCCGCGGCATAGAATTTGTCGGCGTTTCAGCATTGGCCAATGAAAACAGACCCTGAGGACCGCATGACCGACCCCGTATCGACGAAGCCCATGGTTAAGGCCGAGGATCTGCCCTATCGCCCCTGTGTCGGGATCATGGTGCTGAACCGGGAGGGTCTGGTCTGGTCCGGCCGGCGCATTCCGCAAGGCAATTCCGAGTATGACGGATCACCGCAACTCTGGCAGATGCCCCAGGGCGGCATCGATCCCGGCGAAGATGCGCTGCCCGCCGCCATGCGCGAACTCTACGAGGAAACCGGCATGAAGACCGTTTCGCTTCTGGCCGAGGCGAGCCGCTGGATCAATTACGACCTGCCTGCAGAACTGATCGGCATCGGCCTGAAAGGCAAGTTCCGCGGCCAGACCCAGCGCTGGTTCGCCTTCCGCTTTGAAGGCGACGAAAGCGAGATCGCCATCAACCCACCGCCTGGTGGTCACGAGGCGGAATTCGATGCCTGGGACTGGAAGCCGATTGAGGACTTGCCTGACCTCATCGTTCCGTTCAAGCGGCGCGTCTATGAAGAGGTCGTTGCAGAGTTCGCCCATTTGGCAGGGTAAACGAAGCTTCCGGTCCGCTCACGCCCCGCTCGCGAACTCGAAGCCTTCGTCGGCCCAGCCGGTCATACCGCCGATCATCACCTTGACCCTGCGCCCCAACCGCGCAAGCCGAAGCGCCGCCCGATCGGTGCCGTTGCAATGCGGTCCGGCGCAATAGACGACGAACAGCGTATCCTCGGGCCACTCCGCCATTTTCCGCTCGGTCATCTTGCCATGCGGCAGGTTGATTGCGGCAGGCACATGGGACTTTTCGAATAGCTTCGGCCCTCGCACGTCGAGCAGCACGAAGTCGGGATCACCCCGGCTGAGGGATTCGTGCACATCCCAGCAATCGGTCTCGAAGGAAAGCCTTGCAGTATAGTGCGCAGCAACGAGGGCAGGTTCGGCAGCGGGGATTTCACTCACAAGGCTCGACATGGCAGCATCCTTTCATTCGAACGATGAAAGAACGTTGCATTTTTGCCAGCTTCGATGAAACTGGCTTGAATGACAACATGCGTAAAGATCACGCCAATGGCGCAACATCATCGCGGTAACGACGCAGACGGGTATGGAACTGACGTGTCGATCGATGCGCCTCTGTCCGAAGACCCGCGGCAGACTTCGCCTTTCGCCATCTCGCCGCTCATCGGCCCACGCGTCGTGACGCTGGCCTATGATGGCCTCTGCACCTTCGAATTCGGCGTCGCCGCGGAAGTCTTCGGCCTCGCGCGACCCGAAATGGGGGAGGGCTGGTATCGTCATGCCACGGCAGCCATCGAAGCCGGACCTTTGCGCGCGGCCGGCGGACTGACCGTGATGGCAACCGGCGGGTTGGCGCTCCTCGAAGAAGCGGATCTGATCGTCGTGCCCGGCTGGCGTGGGATCGACGAGCCTGTCCCGAAGACGCTGCTTCAGGCCTTGCGCGCCGCGTATAGCCGAGGCGCCCGGCTGATGTCACTTTGCTCCGGTGTTGCAGTGCTTGCCGCCACCGGACTGCTCGACGGTCGCCGTGCCACCACGCATTGGCGCTATGCCGATGCGATTGCGGCACGCCATCCCGAAATCCGCCTCGATCCGGATGTGCTCTATGTCGATGAGGGTGAGATCCTGACCGCCGCCGGAAGCGCGGCCGGCATTGATCTCTGCCTGCATGTCGTCCGCCGCGATTTTGGCGCAGAGGCGGCCAACAGCGTCGCCCGGCGCCTCGTGGTCCCCCCCCATCGGGAGGGCGGCCAGGTACAATTCATCGTCAGGCCGGTGCCGCAGGAGCGCGAGGGTCAACGGCTCAGCCCCCTGATCGGCTGGATCGACGCCAATCTGCAGCGCGAGGTGACGCTCGCCGAAATGGCTGCACGGGCCGGCATGAGTACACGGACATTCCAGCGCCGGTTCCGTGACGCGACCGGTACGAGCCCGGGGGAGTTTCTGCTTGCCCGCAGGCTGCGCCACGCCTGCGACCTTCTGGAACGGCAGGCAAGACTGTCGCTCGATGACATTGCAGTCGCCTCGGGCTTCGGCACGCCGGCGACGCTGCGTCACCATTTTCGCACCCGCCTCTCCACAAGCCCTGCAGCTTATCGAGCCCGTTTTGCACAGGGATCCTGAGATGGCTTCGCTGGCGCACAGGGAAATATCAGCCGCAAAGAAATAGAGCCTGTAGTGGCGGCGATTCACAAACATCCCTGAATCACGGCGCGATTTTACCGTTCGGCGGATGCAGCCTCTTCGGCGCTTTCCTCGATCCGCTCCATATCATCGTCGGACAGGCCGAAATGATGGCCGATTTCGTGGATCAGCACATGAGTGATGATGTCACCCAGCGTCTCCTCGTTCTCGGCCCAATAGTCGAGGATCGGCCGGCGATAGAGCGTGATCCGGTTCGGCATCGTGCCCGTTTCCATGGAAAATCGCTCGGACAGACCCTGACCCTCGAAGAGGCCCAGAAGGTCGAAAGGCGTTTCGAGCGCCATGTCTTCGAACACTTCATCCGTCGGAAAGTCGGTGATCTCGATGATGAGATCCTTGCTCAGGTCGCGGAATTCTTGCGGCAGGTGGCCATAGGCCTCAATCGCCAGCGACTCGAACGTGCTGATCGTCGGGGCGTGCCGTTCATGCCAATCCTCGCTCTGGTCTATGCGGGCCATGAATACTCCTTACTGACCGCAGATATAGGATGTTTGCAGCGGCATTTCGAGAGTGAATTCAACAGAGGAATAAATTCTCATTTGAATCGGGTTGACTCTCGCGCGAAGCTCTGGAATCCATAGGAACAAATAGAGAACAATTCATCAGGAGAGATCGTCATGGGCGAGGGCCCTCAGGCGCGGGAGACGCTTTTTGCCTTGCGAGAGGCAATTGCCCGGATCGAGGGAAAGCCGGACCATGCCGCACGCCTGACAGCCGGCCTACACCCGGAGGCAGGTGAAGCGACACCAGAGGAGAGGCTGGAGGGACAGGGGCTCTTTGATGGCATGATGGACGAAATCCTTGCCCCGGGTACTTTGGTCGAACTCAGGGGTCTCCGGTTACAGCAGGCTGGCTCTGTGGCCGGCTTCGGCCTGGCCCTTGCCCTCATGGCTGCGGAAAAGAACGCGAAGGCAAGGCAGCGCCTGCTCTTGGTCGCCGACCCCCATGTCGTGCGCGAAGCCGGCCTTGCCTATGCACCCGGCCTCCACGACTTCGGCATGTCAACTGCCGGACTGGTCCATGCCCTGCCGCGCCGCATCGAGGATGCGTTGTGGCTCGCCGAGGCAGCCCTCACCTCGCGCGCCTTTTCCACCGTGCTTCTCGAAGTGCACGGCAATCCAAAGAAATTCGGCCTCACCGAGAGCCGGCGCCTGAGTCTCAAGGCGCGTGCCACCGGTGGAAGGCTTCTGATCCTCCGCCAGGCCGGCGAGGAAGAGGCTTCCAGCGCTTTTCTTCGCCTGTCTGTCGAACCCGCGCCGGCGGCGGCGCGCCATCTCGCCGACGGATCCCTGCTAAGCGGCAGCATCGGGTCTCCCGTCTTTCGCATCACCCCTGAGAAATCCCGCATCCCGGGCTCACCCGAACTCATTCTGGAGTGGAATTCCGATGACCGCCGCCTTCACCTTTTCGAACAGTTCCAACCATCCGGCCTCGGATCGCCGCATTCTGTCGCTCTTTTTCCCAAAGCTTCCGACCGACCGCATCGCCAGGCGGCGCTGGGGTCTCTCCTGGCGTTTGCTCCACGCCTCGACCGCGCATCCTGAACTTCCCCCGCTGGCCTGTGCCGGCCGGATCGCCAATGCCATGCGCATCACGGCACTGGATGAAACGGCGGAAAGCTTTGGCCTTCGGACCGGCCAGGGACTGGCGGAAGCCCGTGCCATTTGTCCGAGCCTCGATGTGGTGGAGGCGGATCCTGCCGCAGACCGCGCACTGCTCGGCGCCGTCGCCGACTGGTGCGACCGTTATACACCGCTGGTGGCGCTGGACGGCGACGACGGCCTGATGCTTGATATCACCGGCTGCGCGCATCTCTTCGGCGGCGAAGAAAGGCTGGTCGAGGATGTCGATCGCCGCCTGACCGCCTTCGGCCTTGCCGTCCGCATCTCGGTTGGTCCGACGCCGGGTCTGGCCCGTGCCTGCAGCCGCTTTGGCGGCCCGAGGCATATTGCAGCCTCAGAGTCCTCGGCAGCGCTCGCCCCCCTGCCGACCGTCGCTCTGCGGCTCCAATCCCAAACAGTGATGGATCTCGCCCGTGTCGGCCTGAAGACGGTTGGTGACCTTCTCGCGGCTCCGCGACCGCCGATCACCCGCCGTTTCGGGCGGGAACCGATGCTCCGCCTCGACCAGGCCCTTGGACGCGAGGGTGAGCCGATCTCACCCAGGCGCCATCTGCCGCTGCTGTCGGCCGAACGACGGCTCGCGGAACCGATCATGACAGAGGATCAGGTAATCGATCTCGCCGGTCGCCTCGCTGCGGGCCTGAAGACCTCGCTGGAGGCCCGTGGCGAAGGGGGCCGGCTGTTTGAGCTTCTCGTCTTCCGGGTCGACGGCCGGGTCTTCCGCATCGAGGTCGGCGCCTCGGCTCCCTTGCGCGACATCGCGCGCATCAAGGCACTCTTCGAGGAGCGACTTTCTGTCCTGCACGACGATCTCGAGGCTGGTTTCGGCTTCGAACTCGTCCGCCTCAATGTTCTCCTGAGCGAGACTTACGACACAAGCCAGGCCGAACTTGCCGGCGAGGAGGACAATCGCGAAGACCTCACGCGGTTCCTCGATCAGGTTTCGGCCCGTTTGGGTGAACGCGCACTCCGTCTGCCCGTGCCGCTTGCCAGCCATTGGCCGGAGAGAGCGTCGATCCATGCACCGACCACCGATGCGCTGAAGGAACTCGACCATCCGCCAGCGCGGACAGAAGTGGTCGCGAGACCGGTTCGAGGCCTGCGCCCCTTGCGCCTGCTCGATCGCCCCGAACAGGTCGAGGTGATGTCCGCCGTTCCGGACGGCCCGCCGGCAAGCTTTCGCTGGCGCCGTGTCCAGCGGCGCATCCTGCGGGCGGAGGGGCCGGAACGCCTTGCCCCGGAATGGTGGGTCGATGGCGAGGACGCCCCGCCCCGGGATTATTTCCGCATCGAGGATACCGACGGCCAGCGCTTCTGGCTTTATCGCCAGGGCCTTTACGAGCGGCGGACCGTGACCCCGTCCTGGTTCCTCCAGGGCTTCTTTGCGTGAGGCACGCGCCATGACCACGACCCCCTTTTACGAGATCGGACTGCGCAGCAACTTCTCCTTTCTGGACGGCGCCTCCCATGCCGAGGAACTGGTGCAGCAGGCGCTTCTCATCGGCCTCTCGGGTCTCGGCCTCGCCGACCGAAACACGGTTGCCGGTGTCGTGCGTCTGCATGCCTCGGCCAAGCTGAACGGTCTCGAGTTCCGACCCGGTGCCCGCCTGGTCTTTGACGACGAAACGCCCGAGCTTCTCGCCTATCCGATGAACCGCAAGGGATGGGGCAATCTCTGCCGCATGCTGAGCGAGGGAAATCTGCGGTCGAAAAAGGGCATCTGCACGCTTTGGGAGAAGGATCTTCTTGACTGGTCGGAACATCTTCTTTTCATCGCCATGCCTCCCTCACTGCCCAAGGCTGCCGATGTCGAGAGATTCGAGATCCGTCTTGCCCATATTCGACCCTGGCTTGGGGATCGGCTCCACCTCGCCCTTGTTCCTCGCTATGACGGCTTCGACCAGAAGACCTTCGGCGAACTCGATGGGATAGCGAGAAGACTCGATCTTCCCCTGATCGCGACAAATGATGCCCTTTATCATGCGCCGGAACGCAAACCCGTGGCCGATGTTGTCGTCGCGATCAAAGAGCATGTGACCATCGCCGAAGCCGGCTTGCGCCTGCATGCCCATGCCGAACGGCACCTGAAGAGCCCCGCCGAAATGGCCCGTCTTCTGAGCGCCTGGCCCGTGGCACTCGACAACAACATCCGTTTCTTTAGTCGGCTTAAGTTCTCTCTCGATGAACTGTCGCATCAGTATCCCGACGAAATCTTCGATGGCGAATCCCCGGCTCTGGCCCTGCGCCGGCTGACCTATGAAGGCGCGCGAAAACGTTATCCGGACGAAATTCCGAGGAAAGTCCTTGGCCTGCTCGACTACGAACTCAAGCTGATCGCGGAGAAGCGTTACGAGCCCTATTTTCTCACCGTCTACCGGATCGTCTGCCATGCGCGCGAGGAGGGTATCCTGTGCCAGGGCCGCGGATCGGCCGCCAATTCCGCCGTCTGTTTCTGCCTCGGCATCACAGAGGTGGACCCGCAAAAGACGACCCTGCTCTTCGATCGCTTCATTTCCACCGAACGCGACGAACCGCCCGATATCGACGTCGATTTCGAGCATGCGAAGCGCGAAGAGGTGATCCGGTTCATCTACGAGACTTACGGCCGGGAGCATGCGGCACTGACCGCTGCCGTCATCAGCTACCGCGCCCGTTCCGCCGGTCGCGAGGTCGCCAAGGCCTTCGGCCTGTCGGATGATGTACAGTCCGCACTCGCCGGTTCGATCTGGGGCTGGTGGACCAGCCATTTCACCGAAGACCAGGCCAAGGCCGCCGGGCTCGACCTCAAGGATCCGACCACACGGAACGTCCTCGCCTATGCGCAGGCCTTGCAGAATTTTCCCCGGCATCTCTCCCAGCATGTCGGCGGCTTCGTCATCACCCGGGACCGCCTGGACGAAGTGGTTCCGATCATGAACACGGCGGACGGCCGCTATATGGTCGAATGGGACAAGGACGACCTCGATACGCTGAAGATCCTCAAGATCGACGTGCTGGCACTCGGCATGCTCACCTGCCTCGCCAAGGCTTTCAAGCTGCTGTCCATCCATCACGACCGCCACGAGACCCTCGCCTCGGTCAACGAAGATCAGCGCACAGAAGTCTACGACATGATTTGCCGCGCCGACACCCTCGGTGTCTTCCAGATAGAAAGCCGGGCGCAAATGAGCATGCTGCCGCGGCTGAAACCACGCGTTTTCTACGATCTTGTCATTGAGGTCGCCATCGTCCGCCCCGGCCCGATTCAGGGCAACATGGTCCATCCCTATCTCAAACGCCGCGCAGACAAGCTCGCGGGCCGCCCGATCGACTATCCAAGCCCCGAACTCCGGCAAGTGCTCGAGCGCACGCTGGGCGTGCCCCTCTTCCAGGAGCAGGCCATGCAGATCGCCATCACTGCCGCCGGTTTTACACCCGCCGAAGCCGACAGGCTGCGCCGCGCCATGGCCACCTTCCGCCGCACCGGCCAGGTCTCCAGCTTCCAGAAGCGTATGGTCGAAGGCATGGTCGAGCGCGGTTACGACCCTGAATTCGCGGCTCGCTGCTTCAGCCAGATCGAGGGTTTCGGCGAATACGGCTTCCCCGAAAGCCATGCGGCCTCTTTCGCCCTGCTCGTCTATGTCTCCTGTTGGTTCAAGGCCTTCTATCCGGACATCTTCTGCGCCGCGATCCTGAATTCCCAGCCGATGGGCTTCTATGCGCCGGGCCAGTTGGTGCGCGATGCCCGCGAACACGGCGTTGAGATGAGGCCCGTCGACGTCAATCATTCCGTCTGGGATTGTACGCTGGAAGGCGATGAGCAAGGGCAGTCGGCCTTTGACCCCGCCCGCATCGCATCCCGTCACCGTTCCATGACCGGCGTGATCAAGAGCCGCCACGCCGTTCGTCTCGGCTTTCGGCAGATCAAGGGAATTTCCGAAAGCGAGATGGCACGGCTCGTCGAGAGGCGCGGTGCGGGTTATGATTCCATCCGTGATCTCTGGCTGCGCACGCGCCTGCCCCGCACGGTGATCGAGAAACTCGCCGATGCCGACTGTTTTTCCTCTCTCGGTCTCAACCGTCGCGATGCCCTCTGGGCCGCCCAGGCGCTTGATGCGGGAGCGGCCGTCGAAAATCTGCCGCTCTTCCTGGCGCTTCCGGGCCAGGATCTGCAGCAGGAAGTCGAGGTCGACCTGCCCCGCATGCTGCCGGGCGAAGAAGTGCTCAGTGATTATCGTACACTATCCTTTTCGCTCAAGGCTCACCCCTTGTCCTTCCTGCGCGAAGCCATGCATCGGGCCGGCCTCAAATCGGCGGCCGATCTCGAAACCCTGGCCCATGGCGCCAAGGTCGAGATCGCCGGACTTGTCCTGGTGCGTCAGCGCCCGGGATCGGCCAAGGGTGTGATCTTCATGACCCTGGAGGACGAAACAGGCACGATGAACGCCATCGTCTGGCCCAAAACCTTCGAGCTTTATCGACCGGTGGTCATGGGCGCGAGGCTGGTTGCCCTGCGCGGCCGACTGCAAAAGGCACATGGGGTCATCCATGTCGTGGCCGACCATCTCGTCGATGCCAGCGCTCGTCTTGGCCTGCTGCTCGAAGACCTCAAGACCTTCGATACGCTTGCCCATGCTGACGAGGTCCGCCGGCCGGGCATCGACCCGCGTCAGGCAAGACACGAGAAACAGGCCCGGAACCAACCGATAAAGCCACCTCCTGCACTGCCAGCTGCCGCACCGCCCCCAGGACATCCAAGACGCAGCGCCATGGCCGAGTTGATGCCCAAGGGCCGTAACTTCCACTGAAGCCCACTCTGGGGCCCGACGGATCGACCAGCCCTTTGCCTGCGAATTTTCTTGACAAAGCCCATCTTGTTTAAGAGAAAGGCGAGAGTAAGTGTCATGTTTGACGAGTGACCCGACCATGCTGGTCTGCAGCTGCAATTACATCACCGACAAGGACATACAGGCCGTCATCACCGAGATGCTCGATGATGATTGTTGGCAGCTGATCGTTCCTGGCAAGGTCTACCACGCCATGAGCAAGCGTGGCCGTTGTTGTGGATGTTTCCCAAATGTCGTCGATATCATCATTCGCACGACTGCGGAGTATCACGCCGCCCGCAAGACCGAAGAAACCAAGGTCGTCAATTTCATGGAGCGGCTCAAGCAATTCCACGAAGAGCAGAAGGCGGCATTGGCAGAGCGCCGCCAGGCCATGGCAGCTGCGCGCCGGGCTGCCGGCTGATCTCCAGATCTTTCATCGCACAGGGCAGGATTTACCTGCCCTTTTTCATGGAAACCGAAGACCGGGGTCCTGTGCCACGGTTCCATTCAGCACCGTCGGACCCTCACCCGAAAATTAGAATGCTTCTAAAGCGGCTCGACACGGGAAGACAGCGGCGCTAGAGTTGCCGCTTCCGAATTCACAAAAAGGATGAACATCATGAAGGGTGATCCGAAGGTCATCGAACGGCTCAACGAAGCTCTGTTTCTCGAGCTTGGCGCCGTCAATCAGTACTGGCTGCACTACCGCCTGCTCAACGACTGGGGCTATACGAAGCTCGCCAAGAAAGAGCGTGCCGAATCGATCGAGGAAATGCAGCACGCCGACAAGATCATCGACCGGATCATCTTCCTGGAAGGCCACCCGAACCTGCAGCAGGTTGCTCCCCTCCGTATCGGCCAGAACGTCAAGGAAGTGCTGGAAGCCGATCTCGCCGGAGAATATGATGCCCGGACCTCCTACAAGGCCTCGCGCGACATCTGTCACCAGGCTGGCGATTACGTCTCGATGAAGATCTTCGAACAGCTCCTCATCGATGAAGAAGGTCACATTGATTTCCTGGAGACGCAGCTCGAGCTTCTTTCCAAGATCGGCGAAGAGAAATACGGCCAGCTCAACGCAGATTCGGCCGACTCCGCCGAATAATCTGCAGTTGCAGCCAATGACAGAGGCCCCGTCCTGAACGGACACCCGAAAACTGGACCTCCAATTTCGGGAAGCCGTTCACGCGGGGCTTCATTTTTGTTTCCAGGTCCTGATGACCTGGCCGCGCCCGCGATCCTCGCCGAGGGATCAGCGGTCCCGCCGTGCCATGAACGCCAGTCGCTCGAAAAGATGCACGTCCTGCTCATTCTTCAATAACGCGCCGTGCAGCTTGGGAAGGGCGCTTTTCGATTCGCCGCGCAGATCGGCCGGATCGACATCCTCGGCGACCAGAAGCCGGATCCAGTCGAGCGCTTCCGATGTCGACGGCTTTTTCCGAAGACCTGGCGTTTCGCGGATCTCGTAGAACTGGGTCAACGCGTTGCGAAGCAGTGTCTTCTTGATACCGGGATAATGCACCTCGACGATCCGTTCCAGCGTCTCTGAATCGGGGAACCGGATGTAATGAAAGAAGCAGCGGCGCAGAAAGGCGTCTGGCAGCTCCTTCTCGTTGTTCGAGGTGATGATCACGATCGGTCGCACCCGGGCCATGACCGTTTCACCGGTCTCGTAGACATGAAACTCCATCCGGTCGAGTTCCTGCAGCAGGTCGTTGGGGAATTCAATGTCAGCCTTGTCGATCTCGTCGATCAGCAAAACGCATTTCCGCGCAGCGACAAAAGCCTGCCACAGCTTGCCTTTGCGAATGTAGTTGTTGACGTCGTTGACGCGGGCATCACCAAGCTGGCTGTCACGCAGGCGCGATACGGCGTCATACTCGTAAAGCCCCTGCTGCGCCTTTGTCGTCGACTTGACGTTCCATTCCAGCATGTCGAGGCCGAGAGCGGTCGCAACCTGACGGGCAAGCTCGGTCTTGCCAGTGCCTGGCTCCCCTTTGACCAGCAACGGCCGCTCCAGCCGGATCGCGGCATTGACCGCAATCATCAGGTCCTTGTCGGCAACGTAGTCGGCGGTTCCCTGAAACTGCATCTTGCATGAGCCTCTTTCATTCATGGGCGCAACCTAATGACGAGCCTCAAGGGGTGCAAGCGCGGTCACGGCTTTCACCCTATTCACCAGATAAAGCTTGTGTTTTGGCGCCAATCTGACAGGCTGTTTTCCACGAACGCTGATGCGTGTCCGTCTGCAAGCGCCCCATCCCCCAAGGACGGAATTTCAGGCACCGGACATCACCGACCTTCTCCACGACCCCATTATCACCGTCCGGACAAACGTGTTCGGCGGCCAAGACCCGCACAATGGCGGGCCCCGTGAACGGAAGGACCCAAAGTCCGACCCGCCGGTCATCTGGGCGCCTGCCACGACCGCAGCCTCCCCGCTGCAGGAGATACCCATGAGCAGACACATCTATTCCATCGGCGACACAGTGGTTCTGAAGGACGGCCCCGTCCGTCTTGCCCGCAGCAATGGCGCCTGCAAGGTACTGGCGACCCTGCCCGAGACAGGCGGAAGCCGCCAGTACAGGGTCCGCTTTGAAAGCGAGAGCTTCGATCGTTGCATCGCCGAAACCGACATTGATCCCAGCCGCAGCAAGGCCTCCGCCCGGGCAATGGCTCCTGCAAACACCCCGAAGAAGGAAAACACATCATGGCTAAAGGCCAACAGCGTTCGAACCGCGAAGTAAGGAAGCCGAAGCAGGACAAGTCCAAGCCGTCCGCGGCCCCGGTTTCGACCTTCACGACCCAGATCAAGAATGCAGAGTCAGCCGCCCCCAAGAAGCGCTGAGAAGACAAGACCCGGACCCCTCGCAGAGGTCTGTCCGGGCGACTCTCTCCCGCCAGTGCGGGCGCCTTCCCCTCAGCATTGACCTTTCCCTTTTGGGCAGAGATGCGCTATGGGCTGGCCATGACTTTGACCTCTTTCACCCTATTGCTCGGCGGCAGCCTGGCCGTCACGGATCGCCTGCGGGCGCTGACCACGGGAAGCCGCGTGATCGCGGCCGATGGCGGCATGCGCCATGCGACGAAACTCGGTGTGACACCCGAGCTATGGGTCGGCGATTTTGACAGCAGCGACACCACTCTGATCGAGCGCTTTCCTGACGTCGAACGGCGAACCTACCCCGCCGCCAAGGCCGTCACAGACGGTGAAATCGCAGTCGCCGAAGCAATCGCACGCGGCGCCACCCGGCTGATTTTCGCCGGCGCTCTCGGAGGCGAGCGGTCCGACCATGCACTGCAGCACTACCTGAACGCGCTCGGCCTGGTCGAAGACGGCTACGAGGTCGTGCTCACCTCAGGCGAGGAAGAGGCCTATCCCTTTGTCGAACAGAGCGAACTCGCGCTCGAATTGCCCAAGGGTGCGCTTTTCTCCGTGCTCGGCTTCACCATGCTCGAAGGCCTGACAATCCGAAACGCACGCTATCCGCTCCAGGATTTCCGGCTGCCCTTCGGCTCGTCGCGCACGATTTCCAACATCGCTGAGGGCCCGATCTCGGTCTCCCTTTCCCGTGGCCGGGCCATGCTGCTCGCCCGCCCTTACGATCTTTCCGGAGCCTGAAACCTTGGCGCCTCCCATTCTCAAACTCGATGACATCCAGCTTTCTTTCGGTGGTACGCCGCTGCTCGCCGGCGCGGGCCTTCAGGTCGAACCGGGAGACCGGATCTGCCTCGTCGGCCGCAACGGCTCCGGCAAATCGACACTCATGAAGATCGCCGCCGGAATTGTCGAAGCGCAGTCCGGCGAGGTTTTCCGCCATCCGTCCTCGACGATCCGCTATCTGGAGCAGGCACCGGATTTCGACGGCTATTCCAGCGTTCAGGCCTATGCCGAGGCGGGGCTCGGACCAGGCGATGATCCCTATCGTGTCACCTATCTGCTCGAACACCTCGGCCTCACCGGCCAGGAAGACCCACAGCAACTCTCAGGCGGCGAGGCACGCCGCGCAGCACTCGCCCGGGTCCTGGCGCCGGAGCCGGACATCCTGATGCTCGACGAGCCGACCAACCATCTCGATCTGCCGACGATCGAATGGCTGGAAGGGGAACTGTCGAAGAGCCGCAGCGCACTTGTTCTCATCTCCCACGACCGACGCTTCCTGGAAAAGATCTCGACCGCCACCGTCTGGCTTGATCGTGGCCTGTCACGCCGGCTGAACCGCGGCTTTGCTCATTTCGAGGAGTGGCGCGACCAGGTCCTCGAAGAGGAAGAGATCGAGCAGCACAAGCTCGGCCGCCAGATCGAGCGGGAGGAGCACTGGCTGCGTTATGGCGTTACCGCGCGTCGCAAGCGCAACATGCGCCGCCTCGGCAACCTGCAGACGTTGAGGGCCAATTACCGCGGCCACAAGGGACCGCAGGGAACGATTCAGGCGTCCGCCACAGAAGGCAAGGAAAGCGGCAAGCTCGTCATCGAGGCCGACAAGATCACCAAGACCTATGGTGACCGTGCCATCGTCGCACCGTTTTCGATCCGCGTGCATCGCGGCGACTGCATCGGTCTGATCGGACCCAATGGTGCAGGCAAGACGACACTGCTCAAGATGCTGACGGGCCAGCTGGCACCAGATGAAGGTGTCGTGAAACTCGGCACCAATCTCGAGATCGCCGTGCTCGACCAGAAGCGTGAGGACCTCAATCCGGAAGACACACTCTCCCACTATCTGACCGACGGCCGCGGGGAGAATCTGCTGGTCAATGGCGAACAGAAGCACGTCACCGGCTACATGAAGGACTTCCTCTTCCAGCCGGAACAGGCTCGCACCCCGATCCGCAACCTGTCAGGCGGCGAACGTGCGCGCCTGATGCTGGCGCGCATCATGGCCAAGCCTTCGAACCTGCTCATTCTCGATGAACCCACCAACGATCTCGACATCGAGACACTCGATCTGCTGCAGGAAATCGTCGCTGGCTATTCCGGCACCGTCATCCTTGTCAGCCATGACCGCGACTTCCTCGATCGCACGGTCACCTCGACGATTGCGCCAGCAAATCCGGATGCGCCCGATGGCCGCTGGATCGAATATGCCGGTGGCTATTCCGATATGCTCGCCCAGCGCAAGGGCGTCGAGGACGAGCGCAAGCGGGTGGAAAAGGCCGAGAAAGCAAAGGCGCAGGAAGCATCGGGCGGCAAGCCCGCAGACTCAGGCTCGAAGGGTAAGGGCAAGCTCTCCTTCAAACAGAAATTTGCGCTCGAAAACCTACCCAGGGAAATGGAAAAGGCGGAGAAAGAAATCGCCGCACGCGAAGGCAAGATGGCTGATCCCAACCTCTTCACTAAGGATCCGGCAAGCTTCAACAAGCTCGCCGCCGAAATGGAAAAGCTGCGCGCCGACATCACCCGCATGGAAGAGGAATGGCTGGAACTCGAAATGCTGCGTGAGGAACTGGAGGGCTGAAGGCCTTAGTTCCTCGCCATCATCCGAAGCTTGGCGTCTTCCAACATCAAGGCCGCTGCGACTGAATGTTCGCACCTTGCGCTCAAAGTCCCAGCGCGCTATCTCAAGTCTGCTCTAACGGGGTGCCTTCCGGTTTTCGTAGCCGGAATGCTGAGAGGCTTCATGCCAACCCGCGGAACCTGATCCGGTTAAGACCGGCGGAGGGATTAGACGCGACGATTTCAGGCGCCCTATCCCGACAGCAATGATGATTGAGGAGGAGGGCGCTATGCGACCCAGGACTGTTTCCATGCTTATCGGCGGCCTTTCGACCGCCATTCTCGGCTTCGTTTTGCCGGCCGCAGCTGCCGAGAAGACGCTCACCGTCTACACCTATGAGAGCTTCGTCTCCGAATGGGGCCCCGGCCCCAAGGTTAAGGAAGCCTTCGAGAAGACCTGTGACTGCACGGTCACTTTTGTCGGCGTTGCCGATGGCGTTGCGCTCCTCACCCGGCTCAAGCTGGAAGGTGAGACATCCAAGGCCGATGTCGTGCTCGGGCTCGATACCAACCTCGTCGAGGAAGCCAAGCAGACCGGCCTGTTTGAACAACACAGCGTCGATGCCGCCGCAGTGAAGGTGCCTGGCGGCTTCAGCGACGATGTCTTCCTGCCGTATGACTACGGCCATTTCGCCGTGATCTACGACACGGAGGCGATCAAGACGCCGCCAAAGAGCCTGAAGGAACTGGTTGAGGGCGATCCGTCGCAGAAGATCGTCATTCAGGATCCGCGCACCTCGACGCCGGGCCTCGGCCTGCTGCTCTGGGTGAAGTCGGTCTATGGCGACAAGGCGCCGGAAGCCTGGGCAAAGCTCAAGGACCGCGTGCTCACCGTCACGCCCGGCTGGTCGGAAGCCTATGGCTTGTTCACCAAGGGTGAAGCGCCGATGGTGCTCTCCTACACCACCTCGCCGGCTTATCACATGGTCGCCGAAGAAACCGACCGCTACCAGGCGGCGGAATTCTCCGAGGGCCATTACATCCAGATCGAAGTCGCCGGCCTCCTAAAAAATGCGCCGGAGAAGGAACTGGCCCGCCAGTTTCTCGCCTTCATGCTTGAGCCCGGATTTCAGGACACGATCCCGACCAACAACTGGATGATGCCGGTCGCGTCCACGTCGGAACCTCTGCCGGAAGCCTTTGGCAAGCTGGTCCAGCCGAAGACGACCTTC